>DASTRD010000026.1:0-3986 GCA_035761425.1 Povalibacter sp. | reverse complement strand
CCGTGGCGAAGCGGATGTGCGCCTGCTCGACAGTTACGACGCGGAACGTCGGCCGGTCATCGCCGCGACACTGGCGCAGGCACTTGGCCGCTTGCAGCAGTGGTTCAAGGATCCCGCGGGGCGGTTGCCGCCTGCCGTGGCCATCGTAGCTGACTATGACGTCGTGTTCGGACAGCGCTACGACAGCGGCGCCTTCGTGCCTGAAGGAACGCCGCCGCAGCGTCCATTCGAGCCATTCGCCGAACTGTCAGGCCGGCCCGGCAGGCGTGCACCGCATCGGGTCGTCGAGCGCGGTACAGAACGAATCTCGATGCTGGATCTGTTCGGTCGCAACTTTGTTCTGCTTGCAGCAGAAGCTGCATGGCGCCAGGCGGCTGCGGCCGTCAGCGAAAGACAGGGCATTGCGCTGGACTGCCATATCGTCGGCAGCGACGGTGACCTGTGCGATGTCGAAGGCCGGTTGCCCGCTGCCTATGGCATCGGATCGAGCGGCGCGGTGCTCGTGCGCCCCGACGGCTTCGTGGCTGCGCGCTGGTCGGACGGGAACGACGCGCAGGCGAAACTGAACGAGGCCGTTGAGCGATTAGCCTTGGGGAAAGCCAGCAAGAAAGGACGGGACCGATGACCCGTTGGACGCCATTGCTTGCCATTCAGGCATTGCTGTTCGCAGTCGCCTCACTGGTGCATGCCGGGATTCTCCTGAGCGGCTACGAGCACTCGCGTGCCGCGGTCGCCGAAGGTGTCATCGCGCTCGTGCTTTTTGCCGGGCTCGTTGTCAGTTTTGTCCGGCCGCAGTCAACGCGGACCACTGCGCTGGTGACACAGGGATTCGCGCTGCTCGGCACCCTTGTCGGCGCATTTACGATTGCAATCGGCGTGGGTCCGCAAACGACAGCGGACTATGTCTTCCATGTGCTGTTACTCGCACTTCTCGTCTCGGGACTTGTCGTTGCCTGGAAGTCGAAGAGAGCGCTCTGAGACAACTGCGATGGCGAGCGCGAGTGAAGGATCACGCGCCGCGACGCGTGAATGTCAGGTGAGTCACGCCGCTCGGTGAGGAGACTGTCTCGATTTCATAGTGACGTTCGAGGGCTTCGAGACCGTCCCACAGCCGCACGCCGCGCCCGAGCAGCATCGGCACGACAACGATATGTGCGTGATCGATGAGTCCCGCGGCGAAAAAATCACGCACGACGGTGGCCCCTCCTCCGATCCGCACGCCTTTACCCTTCGCAGCCTCGCGAGCCATCGCGAGCGCCTCCGCGGGCGACGCATCGATGAAGTGAAACGTCGTGCCGCCCTCCATTTCAATCGGTGGGCGCACGTGATGAGTCAGGACGAACACGGGCGTGTGAAACGGCGGGTTGGAACCCCACCAGCCTTTCCAGTCGCGGTCTTTGTGCCAGCCAGGAAAACCGTACTTGCCGGCGCCCATGATCTCGGCACCGATGTCGCCATCGTGCCGACGAACCAGCGCATCGTCGACGCCCACGGTTCCACCCGGCGCACCGGTCATGTGATGCCACCATCGGGTCTCGAACATCCATTCGTGCAGCCGCTCGCCCGCGTGGCCGAATGGGTGCTCGCGACTCAGTCCTTCGCCGGTCCCGAAGCCATCGAGCGAGATGGAAAAGTTCTGAACCTGGGCAAGTGACATATTTTTTGCTCCTGTTCGGGTCGCTGGGCGTTGCCAGGTTGTGCGAGTCTTTTACAGCGCCGTCTGCGCCCACGGATATTCGAGCTGCATGGCCACCACTCTCGCCGTGCGCTGGCCATAGCGTTCGGCGATCGCCTGAAGATTGAGATCCAGCGCGACCTCGGGTCGACGATCCGGGAAGATCGAGACGGTGCGGTCCTGCGGCCACGCCTGCGCGACCTTGCCCGGCACAATGCGAATGCCGTTCGCCGTCTCGACGGCAACGTTCGAAGCAGCGAAGGTGACTGCTTTCGAGCGATAGGTCCGCGACCAGGCATCCGCCACATGAGCAAGCGCCACCTCGTCGATACCCGGTTCGAGCGCGATGCCGAACTCATCGCGATTCCAGAAGGCGAGCACGTTGCCCAGCACTCTGCTGGCGAAGGAGCGACTGAACCGGAACGCGCTGCTCGCATGTTGTGCTGACCAGCGATCGACGCCGAGATCGCGCGCCACGCTCTGAGCCTTCTCGTGGCCGGCGATGGCTTCGATCAGCGTCAGCATCATGGGCACGGACGCGGTAATGCCGGTCGTGGTCCCCACCTTCCCGTCGATCACGAAGCGGCGGTCGGCGACGTAGTCGATGGTCGGGCTGCGCGCCAACAGGTCTTTCAGATAGAACCAGTGCGTCGTGGCGCGCTTGCCATCGAGCAGGCCGGCGGCTCCGGCGACCTTGGCCCCGGCGCAGACCGCGATGATGGTGGCGCCCTTCTTCGATTGCTGCTGCAGCCACGCGACTACAGCCGGGTCGTCATCCCGACTCATTGCCGGCACGATCACATAGTCCGCACCGCCCGGATGTGCAGCGTCGAATTCTGCAATCGTCGCATCCGGTTCGACCGCATTGAGTGCGGGATACAGATGCACCGGTCCCGGCCCGGCAGCGAGCAGCAGCACATCGGCAATGTCGGCGCGTCGCAGGATGCCGGTGGGCACGATGTAGTCGGTGGTCTCGGTGGCATCGTTGAGGCCGATGGTGGCAACGACCGGCCGCTGCTGCCCGCGCGGCCGGAGCGCCTCCAGCATGGCCTTCGTCTCGGCGGCGGGCACCGGCGGCGCAGAGGCTGTGACATCAGACGGCAGCGTCGCAAGCCAGAGGCCGAAGCCGCCTGCCGCCAGGACCGCGACACCGAGGATCAGGACCGGAAGGTGTGGTTTCATGGCACTCGTGCCTGTCAGCGTGATTGCAGACCGAGCAATTTCTCGGCGTTCCCGTGGCGGATGGCTGCTTTTTCGCTGTCCGTGAGTTTCAGCTTTTCCAGCGCCGCGACGTTCTGTGCCAGCGTGAACTGCGGAAAGTCCGAGCCCAGCAGCACGTGTTCGACACCGACGTTGCGAATCGTCCAGACGAACTCGTCAGCGATCGGAGAATCGGCCACGAGCGCCACCGTCGCCGCGATGTCGAAATAGATGTTCTCGCCGAACAGATCCTTGGCGGTGCGTGCTGCCAGCAGAATGTTCCAGAAACGGAAATTCAGGCCGCCCAGATGCGCGAAGATGAACGTGGTCTTCGGCGCCTGCAGCGCCAGGTTGAACAGCTTCTCGCAATTGCCGGGCAGGATGCTGGCATTGTCGATCAACACGATGACGTGCAACTCGCCTGCGCGCCGCACGAGCGTCAGCACGCGTGGATCCGCAGAGTCGAACTTCTGCGTGTGCGGATGGATCTTCAGCACCTTCACGCCCAGCTTCGCCACGCGCGCCAGTTCCGTCAGCGCCGCCTCGCCGTCGTACGGATGCACCGTGGCGATCGGCATCAGCTTCGGGTCCGTCGCCGCGAGTGCGATGATCTGATCGTTGTGGGCACGGATGGACTCGACATCGCCCTGCAATGCCTGATTGGGACCGCCGAACCACATGATGCCCGCCGCACCCAGCTCCAGTTTCGCGCTGGCAAGCTGCGCACGATATTCCTCGAGCGATGCCTTTCCGTGATGAAGATGTACATGCGTGTCGATGAGCGTGTCCTGCGCCTGGGCGATCCCCATCGACAGTGCCGTGAGCATCACGATGCCGGCGACAGTGGCTATCGAGTGACCGACGATTCGAGTTCTTGAATGCATGCGTTGCTCCGTTCTACAGCCCGCCCCGACGAGTCCGGCGTACCGGACGTTGGTGCGCCGGGGTCCGGGTTGACTCAAACCATACCGCGAGCCGAAGATGGCCGAAATGACATAAATCCAGCAAAAACTGCCATGACGAGAAGCATTGCCATCGTGCTGCATCCGGGCTTCCAGCTGCTCGATACCGCCGGCCCGACCGCAGCGTTTGAAATCGCGGAGCGCCTGCG
>DASTRD010000025.1:0-7530 GCA_035761425.1 Povalibacter sp. | reverse complement strand
ATGCGCGCACATTTGCGCAACCTTGGGGCGAAAACGGGGCGAATGATGGCGGATTGATCCAGGGAACTGGCCAGGGGCCTATACAGAAAACTCGTACGACGGAGCGTCTGAAACGAGTACCCGGGCCGCGACCGTTAAATTTAAACTTATGATCGGTCAGCAGGCGGGAAATCAGCCGGCGACCGGCGACAGATGGCTGCCAGCCAGTCAGACCCGCCTCTCAGGCAAGAGGCGGGACGGCCTTTGTGGAAACAGGGGGAGTCGGCCGATAAGCCGGGTTTTGTCGAGGGCAACCATTCATCTGGGATACGCGTCACCGCGCATCTCAAGCGACCTACCCGGAAGCCTGTATGGGCCATACGTGCCCCAGATCCGAAGACCTGATGGCGTGCTTCCCTATTTGGTCTTGCTCCAGGCGGGGTTTGCCGTGCCACCGAGTGTTGCCACCAGCGCGGTGCGCTCTTACCGCACCCTTTCACCCTTACCGCTCCCTTGCGGGAGGTTGGCGGTTTGCTTTCTGTTGCACTTTCCGTGGGCTCACGCCCCCCAGGCGTTACCTGGCGCCTTGCCCTGGGAGCCCGGACTTTCCTCCACGCTCATCGCGCAGCGGTTGCCTGGCCGACTCCGGCGCGCATGGTGAGCGTGCCGGACTGCGGGTGCAAGAAGAAAAGCATCGGCAAAGCAATGACCGGGAGAACGCGCCCAGGTGCACAGGCAGAACGAGGTGCCACTGCTCTTCTTATTCTTTGCTGTTTCTCCCCATGCGCATCGCGTGTTCATACAGCTCGGCGCGCTTCGCACCCGTGATTCGGGCTGCGATCCTGGCAGCCTGCGACGGCGAAAGCTCATCGAGCAGCGCGCGCAGCAGTTGCTGCGCATCCGCAGCGAGTGCATTGGGCTGTGGATCTGCACCGGCAACCACGATCACGATTTCGCCGCGCGACATGTTTTCGTCCTGCAGCGCCTGATCGAGGAGTTCCTGCAACGAGCCGCTGTAGCTCGTCTCGAAACGCTTGGTGAGTTCGCGACTGACGGTCACCGCTCGCCCGGCACCGAGAACTGCCGCCATGTCTTCAAGCGTCTCGCGCAGACGATGCGGCGCCTCGTAGAACACGAGCGTGCGCGGCTCCGCGGCAAGCGATGTCAGATGCGAACGTCGTGCTGCAGATTTCGCCGGCAGAAAGCCTTCGAATATGAATCGATCGGTGGGCAGACCGGCAATGGACAGCGCTGCGATGGCGGCGCAGGCACCCGGCACCGCGACCACTGAAATCCCCCGCTGGCGCGCTGCGGCGATCAGAGGAAAACCCGGATCGCTGATCAGCGGCGTGCCGGCATCCGAGACGATGGCAAGCGACTCGCCAGTTGCGACGCGCTCCAGCAGTGCCGCTGACTTGCCTGTCTCGTTGTGTTCATGCAGCGAGGTGAGTTCGGCCTCGATGCCAAGCTGCTGCAACAATTGCCGCGTGTGCCGCGTGTCTTCCGCTGCGATTCGCGACACCGCGCCCAGCACCTCGCGCGCTCGCGCCGTCATGTCTCCAAGGTTGCCGATCGGCGTGGCAACGACGTAAATCGTGCCCGGTCGAACGGCAACAGACGAAACGGCAGCGGAATTCATGGGTAGAGGCTGTGACCTGTAGACTGTAGGCTGTGGGTCCGGAACGGAAAGCCTTTGCGAGTTCTTTCCGACCTGCAGCCTACAACCTACCGCCCACAGCCTTGAAGCCCGTCTCATGCACGATCGCCCTCGCCGCCTGACCCAAGGATTGTCGCTGTGCCTGCTGGCGTTGCTGGCCGCCGCCTGTCAGACGCCGACATCGCAGCCCGGCCGTCCTGGTGGCGATCGGCAACTGGCGCAGGCCGAAAAGCTGGCCAGCGAGGGCCACTATCAGGAAGCCGCCGCTGCGTACGAAACGCTCGCGGCGCAATCGCCGAAGGAATTGCGTGATCGACTGCTGTTGCGCGCGGCGCGCGAATATCTGCTCGCCGGCAGCAACGACAAGGTCACTGCCACGCTTGCGAAACTCAGTCCGTCGTTGCCGAGTCAGGATGCGGCCACCCGTTCACAGGTCGCCGCAGAGCTGGCGCTGATCTCGAAAAATCCGGCGAAGGCACTCGCCGAACTCGAGCGCATCCCGCAACCTTATCCGCGCGAAAATGCACCCGACATCCTCGCGCTGCGTGCACGCGCGCAATTCGCATTGAACCGACCGGCGGCCGGCGTGATGACGGCGCTGGATCGTGAACGACTGCTCACGACTCCGCAGCAGATTCGCGCCAATCAGCGGCTGATCTGGGACGGTCTGCAGCTGAGCGCTGCGGGCAATGCAGATTTCAGGCCGCCAGCCGGCAGCAGTGCTGTGGTCGCGGGCTGGCTCGATCTGGGCAGCGCAGCGCTGTCGTCGGCACGCAATCCGTTCACTGCCAGGAACGATCTTGCTGCCTGGCGCAGCCGCTATCCAACTCACCCCGCCAATGCGCTGCTGAATGAAGAAGTGTTGCCCGAGTTGGGCGCGGGCCTCGACTATCCGCCCGTCGTGGCACTGGTGCTGCCGCTGACCGGCAAACAGCAGGCCGCAGGCGTCGCGGTGCGCGATGGCTTTTTCGCCGGTCTGCTGCAGCAGGATGCGCAACGTCGTCCGCAGGTGAATGTCTACGACTCGGCAACGATGGGCGCACTGACGGCCTATCAGCGCGCACTTGCCGAAGGCGCGCAATTTGTCGTCGGGCCCCTGCTGAAGGAGGACGTGGCGGCGATCGGTGCATCGGGCAATGTCACCGTGCTGACGCTCGCACTCAATCAACTTCCCGACAACAGCAGTGCGTCGTCGCTGCTGTTTCAGTTTGCACTGGATCCCGAAGACGAAGCGCGTCAGGTCGCCCACCGGGTGATGGCCGACGGCCGTTCGCGTGGCCTCGCTTTGCTGCCGAACAATGATTGGGGCCAGCGCGTGTATCGCGCCTTCGACAGCGAGCTCAAGAGTCTCGGCGGCTCGGTGGTCGGCGTGCGCTACTACGACACGTCGGCGCGCGATCACTCGGACGCCATCTCGCAACTGCTGCTGATCGATGAAAGCCGTGCACGAGCCCGCGCGCTCGATGGCCTCATCGGCCAGCGGCTGGAGTTCGAGCCGCGCCGGCGCAGTGACGCACAGTTCGTCTTCATCGGTGCGTTCCCCGCACAGGGTCGCTCGCTGCGCCCGACGTTGCGTTTCTTCCTGGCCGACGATCTGCCGGTCTATGCGACCTCCGATATTTTCGAACCCGACACGCGCGCCAATGCGGACATCGATGGCGTGATCTTCCCCGACATGCCGTGGGTGATCTCGCCGGATGCAGTTTCCACGCAACTGCGTACCGCCTTGAACCGCTACTGGCCTGCACGTGCGCGCAGCCGCGGCCGGCTGTATGCATTCGGCTTCGATGCGTACCGCATCATTCCGCTGCTCAAGGCCGGCAAGTTCGGCGCTGCAAATGCAATTCCCGGCATGACGGGCCTGTTGTCCATCGACGAGCACGGCCGTGTACGCCGCGAGCTGGACTGGGCGCAGGTGACCAACGGCAATCCGGTACCGCTCGGCACCGCAGCGAGCGCCGCGAACTGAAGGCAGCGCATGGACGATCGCCACCGCAAGGAAGCGGGCACGACAGGTGAACAGGCCGCGTTGCGCTACCTCACCGACCGCAAGCTCAAGCTCATCGCGCAGAACTATCGCTGCCGCAGCGGTGAACTCGACCTGGTCATGCTGGATGGCGGCACACTGGCATTGATCGAAGTGCGCTATCGCGCCGACGGCCATTTCGGCGGTGCCGCCGGCTCCGTCACCTGGCGCAAGCAACAACGTCTCATCAGCGCCGCCCGCCATCTGATGCTGAGTCGCGCGGATCTGCGGCGTTATCCAGCGCGCTTCGATGTCATCGCCATTTCCCCCGGCAAACCCGGTTTGCAGATCGAATGGATCCGCTCGGCGTTCACCCTGTGAAAAACGGATCGGAACGGCGGGAGGAATGGCCGCGAGACTCCAGGAAAGCACAAGAGCGAGCTGCGCGGGCAGCTCGTGCGGCGACCCGGAGCACGGCCAATGCGGCTATTTCTCTGTCTTCACGACCTCGCGTTCCAGCTTTTCTCCGCCCTGCCCTTGCCTCAAACTGCCCGCATGCTGGAAACCACCGCCGAAGTCGAATGCCCGCACTGCGGCGAGACCATCCTGTTGTTCCTGGATCTGTCGATCGAAGAGCAGAGCTACATCGAAGACTGCTCGGTGTGCTGTCAGCCGATGACGGTGACTTACACCGCCATTGACGGCGAGCTGGGCAGTCTGAACGTCGAAGCGTCGAGCTGACCATGTGGTCGCGCATCCGGCTCGGTGTACTGCTGCTGATTCTTCTGTTCGTGGCGCTCAGCGCCTGGTTCGATCATCACTACGCCACGGAATGGAACAATGCGCTTCGCGTTTCGATCTTCCCCATCGATGCGGACGGTTCGGCAACGACGGCGCAGTACATCCGCTCGCTGCGCAGCGACGACTTCGAAGACATCGAAGCGTTTTTCGGCCGTGAAGCGCAGCGTTACCAGCTTGGACTCGATGCCCCGATACGTTTCACGCTGGCGCCGCAGCTCTCGCAGCATCCGCCGGAAATTGCGCCCAATGCCGGCCGCCTCGGCGTCATGCTCTGGAGTCTGCGCACCCGCTTCTGGGCATGGCGTGTCGATGGCCCGCCCGGCACCGAAGTGAACCTCTTCGTGCTGTATCACGATCCGCAACGCTCTCCCAGGCTGCCGCACTCGCTGGGGTTGCAGAAGGGTCTCTTCGGCATCGTGCACGCCTTTGCGGATCGCAGCATGGACGGTTCGAATGCGACGGTCATCGCGCACGAATTGCTGCACACACTGGGCGCCACGGACAAGTACCGCATGGAAGACAACCTGCCGCAGTATCCATATGGTTTTGCAGAACCGGACCGCGCACCGCTTTATCCACAGCAGTTCGCAGAACTCATGGCCGGACGCATTCCGCTGGACACCCGCGAGGCGCGCATGCCCACATCACTGGAAGAAGTGCTGATCGGCACTCGCACCGCGCAGGAAATCGGCTGGGTGAAGCAATGAACACGAGGGTCCCGCTGCTGAGCTGCGAAGCGCTCGATGTTGCAGTCGGTCACCGAGTGCTGGTTCGTCAGCTCAATCTGCAGATCGAGGCGGGCACCGTTACCTGCGTGCTCGGCCGCAATGGTGCAGGCAAGACGCTGACGCTGCATACGCTGTGCGGCCTGCGCGAGCCGGCAGCAGGCACGGTGAAAGTCCAGGACCGCGAACTCGCACAATGGCCGCGGCGCGATCTGGCGCGCTGCATGGGGCTGCTCACGCAGAGTACCGACGATCCATTTCCGGCGACAGTTCTTGAATCCGCGCTGATCGGCCGGCATCCGCACATCGATTTCTGGCAATGGGAAGGCGACCTCGATCGCAGCATCGCACGCGACGCTCTGGCCGCGGTCAGCATGCAGGAGTTTGCCGAGCGCGATGTCTCTACGCTGTCAGGCGGCGAACGGCGCCGCGTCGCCATTGCCACGCTGCTCGCACAGGACCCGCAGTTGCTGTTGCTGGATGAGCCGAACAATCACCTCGACCCGCATCATCAGCTCGATACGCTGAAGCTGTTGCGGGCTCGCGCAGATCAGGGACGCGGCGTCGTGATGACGCTGCACGATGCAGGACTCGCGGCTCGCTTCAGCGATCGGGTCCTGCTGCTGTTCGGCGATGGGGAATGGCTGAGTGGTCCGACGGACGAGATGCTGAACGCAGCCACCATCGGTCGCCTCTATGGCGTCGCGGTACGCGAGGTGCGGTGGGAGGGCGGCAGGACGTTTGTGGCGACTTGATGCAAGCATCAAGCCGCCAGATGGCTGGCAACTGGTCTGCTGGTCCGCTGGCCGCAGAGAAGCGGCGGCAAACTTGCGGTTCTGGTCTGGCCCATGGATCAGCAGACCAGTCGGCCAGCGACCCTCCCTTTTACCTTTTCGCTCCCAACAGCCGCGCCGGCAGAAAGAAGAGCGCGCCGATGAAGGCGATCACTGCGTTCAACAGCACGCCGACGATGCGAAACGGAATCGAGAGCAGCCACAGCAGCGGCAGGAACACG
Organism: Povalibacter sp.; assembly: GCA_035761425.1. Classification (GTDB taxonomy): domain Bacteria; phylum Pseudomonadota; class Gammaproteobacteria; order Steroidobacterales; family Steroidobacteraceae; genus Steroidobacter. The sequence continues at coordinate 1,387 of DASTRD010000025.1, read as the reverse complement.
AGAAGCGCCAGCGCCAGCGGCCAGGCAACGACCAGCAGCAGGAACCACAACACGGTAAGGATCAGAAAGCTCATCTCGTTCTCCCGGAGCGCGGAGCGCTCATGTGCCATTAAGACACGGCAGCGGGCCGCAGGGTTGCACCTGGCGACGGGCTCTGGGCGACGGGCCAGAGAAGAGCAACGAAATGAAGAAGCCAGTCGGGTCTTGTCCGGCCAGCAGCCCAGAGCCCAGCCCCCCCCGCCTCTAAATCCTGCTCAGCTGCTGATTCACCGTCAGCACCGCCAGAAAGCCGAAGAGCAGCGTGGCCCACAGCAGCGCGACGATCCGCACGGGTGTGATGCGGATTTCCTTCGGCAGCAGCTTGCGATTCACCAGCACGAGCAGCAGCGAATAGATGCACATCATCAATCCGCCGACGCAGGACGAAATGATGAGCAGCACCAGCGGCTGACGCATGCCGAGCAGCAGCACTGCACAGCCCAGGCCCACCAGGCCCCACACCAGCGCGAAATAGATGCGGTTTTCGCTGAAGCGCGATTCGCGCAGGTAGGTCGTCTTCAGAACGTCCGCACCGATGCGGCTGGTGAAATCGACAATGCCCATGGCAGCCGCGAACAGCGACAGCACGCCGATGGACCAGTACAGCAGATCGAAGCCGCCACCCACCTGCGCACGCATCTGTTCGCCCTGCATGCGGATGAAGTTCACGTTCTGCGGCACGTCCGGTCGGCCGTACACGGTCGAATACGCGATCATCGAGGTGAAAATGATGGTGACGAGCGAGATGAGCGCGAATGTGGCCGCCTGCTCGACGTTCGCCATCCGCCACCAGCCGCGCCAGCGTGACATGTTGGCCGCATCGGTTTCGAACCGGTAGCCGCCCGCACAGGGCGCGGCCACTTCCTCACCGGTCACGGGACTTACCAGTCGCGGCACGTAGTGGCCCATGCCGAATCCCTTGTCGCGAATCCAGTTGCTCTGACAGAGGTTCTGCCCACCGCCGGCACCGGCGAAAGCAAAGGCGCCCATGACCAGCGCAAAGCCAAGCTGCGGTGGAATCGAACTGACCTGCAGCAATCCGCTCGGCATCTGGTGCCACGCATCGCGCGTAATCACCAGGACGGCAGCCAGCACAATGAATATCACCACGGCGGCGACTTTCAGGAACTGGACACGCTCGAGCATGACGTAGACCACCGGCGCCAGCGTCAGTGCGGCGCCGATCGCGATGAGCATGCCGATGGCAATCCAGGTCGCATTGCCGCCGACCAGATAGGTCAGCATCGTGGCGGACGACGTGGCCCAGCCCGGCCACAGGTTTGCGAAATACACCATGATCGCAAACACCAGTCCCCAGTGTTTCCACAGTCGCGTGAAACCAGTGATG
>DASTRD010000024.1:0-3564 GCA_035761425.1 Povalibacter sp. | reverse complement strand
GGTTGTATTTGAATCCGCCGTCTTCAGGTGGATTGTGCGATGGCGTGATGACGATACCGTCTGCCCGCCGTGCACTGCGATCGGCGTTGTGCACGAGGATGGCGCGCGAGATGACGGGTGTTGGTGTAAAGCCGTCATCGCCTTGAATGATGGTGTGGACACCGTTGGCGGCGAGCACTTCCAGCGCGGTTCTCTGCGCCGGCGCCGACAGTGCGTGCGTGTCCTTGCCCATGTAGACCGGGCCGTCGATTTTCTGCGATTGCCGGTACTCACAGATCGCCTGCGTGATCGCGACGATGTGCGCCTCATTGAACGAATTGCGCAGCGAGGAACCGCGATGACCGCTGGTGCCGAAGCTGACCTGCTCGCCGGGATTGTTCGCGTCAGGTAGTCCGTTGTAGTACGCGCGCTCCAGCTTGCCGAGATCGACCAGAATGTCTTTGGGAGCGGGTTTGCCCGCGAGCGGCGACAGGGCCATGAATGAGTCCTCGGCAATGAACCTTGAAGTCGCAGGCAGTTTGCCGATCCGGGACAGGGCTCACAAGGGAGCTGCATCCGATGCCCGAAGTTGAGACAACGACTGTTCGTGCCGCACCGTCGTATCGCAATGGATGAATACGGAGCGCCATCGAAGATTCATGGTGTCACTATCGCGTCGGTTCGCTCACCGGAACGGAGGCTGTCATGCGTACTCTCCTGGCGTCGTTCGTCGCCTGTATTGCATACGCGTTGTTTCCTGCAGGAGCAGGAGCCGTCTCGCTCGAGTTCGCGGTGCCCGATTGCGGCTTTCCGTGCAACGGCGATGCGGTCGCCATCGATGGCGATACCGTTGCAGTCACAGGCATCAATACTCTGGACGGCTCGACGGTGGTCACCGTGTTTGTCAGAAAGGACGGAACGTGGGTGTGGCAGGCAGACATTACCGATCCATTGCCGCCCTCTGGGTCGGGTTGGTCGCAGTTCGGCAGCTTTCTCGCCCTGCAGGGCGATACGCTGCTGGTGGGAGCAACCGACTTCGGTTCAAGTCGTCTTTCGCGCGTTCTGGTGTCTCAGCGCAACGGTGAGCACTGGTCGCGCACCCAGACGCTGAATTTTCTCGGCGCGAGAACCGCTGCGGTTCTCACCGGACTGGCCTTGAGCGGCAATACGGCAGCAATCGGTGTGCTGGAGAGTGAACGTTCCGGGCGGGTGTACGTGTTTGAAGGCCACAACGGCGTGTTCGCGCGTCGTGCGGATGTAGCTCGGGAATTCATGGGCAAGTATGGACATGACGAGAACGCCTATCCGCTCGCCTTCGATGGCAACACACTGCTGATCGGCAACGCCGGCGAGAATGAAGCGCGCGGCGCGGCATACGCGTATCGCCGCAATGGCGCAGTGTGGCGTCTGCAGCAGAAGTTCATCGACCCGACGGCCGCAGCCGGCGATCAGTTCGGCGCGTCGGTTGCAGTCGATGGGAATTCGCTGGCCATCGGGAGGTTCGGGTTGGCGGGGCTGCGTCCGGACGGTCAGGTAAACATGTACACGCAATCTGCAGGCAAGTGGGTTCTGCAACAGATGCTCCGGAGCCCCGGTCCGCCACTTCCTGACTACATGATATGGGCCTCGGCATTCGGCAATCAGCTCGCGCTCGGCGGGGGCAGACTGATTGCATCAGCGGATTATCCGTTCGACAGATTTCTGGAAGCGCCCGGTGCTCATTTGTTCGAGCTTGTCGACGGTACCTGGACGGAGGTGTCGCCATTTGACACCGGTGGGCCTTTGCGTCGTGCTGACATCTCCGGCGATGAGGCGGTGACTTCCGGAAATTCGTTGCGGTACGCGAACTCGGTCTTCATCTACAACCTGGAGACCCCGTGACAGCACGGCGGCCGAGATGCATTCAGCGCACGGTCAGCATGGTGTGCGAGAGTGGGTCGTGGACATTCACAGACCTGTCGAGGCCGGAGGTTGCCGCATGACTGAACCCTGTTTCGTACGCACGCAGGAAAGTGCCATGACTGCAGATGCGCATACCTTCACCCGCAGTCGGCATCGCATCGCTTGCGCGTTGATCGCGATGGTGGCGTTGTTCATGAGTGCCTGTGCCACGTTGCAGGGCCGCGATCCGCCGCAGGTCACCGTGGCCGGCATCGAACCGCTGCAGGGTCAGGGGATGGAATTGCGCATGCTGGTAAAGCTGCGAGTGCAGAATCCGAACGATTCGGCCATCGATTACAACGGTGTCGCGTTGCAGATGGACGTTCAGGGCAGGACATTCGCAAGCGGTGTCAGCGATGCCAGTGGCAGCGTGCCCCGCTTCGGTGAAGCCGTGATCGCGGTACCGGTGACCATCTCCGCATTTCGCATGGTGCGGCAGGCAATCGGCATGGTTCATGGCGATGGTAGCGGCAGGATTGCGTACGAAATGAAAGGCAAGCTGAGCGGCTCCACCTTCAGCACCACCCGATTCACCACCAAGGGCGAATTCGAGCTGCCGGCGGGTGCCGCGCCCGCGCAGTAGGCGTGCGCGATACACAAGATGACAATCGGCTCATTGCGCGGCGTCGGCGCATGAGTTGATATACGCCGCAGTCATTGCCAAGAGCGGCAGCCAGCTGCCTTAAATCCACAGCGACATGATCAACTCGGCCAGATTCGGCGCCGCGACCTGCATCGGCGCATTCCTGCTGTGCTGCGCGAGCGCTTGCGTGGCGGCTTATCGCGAGGCGCCGCCCGCCGGTGCCGATCTGAGCGGTTACTGGCGAATCAACCCGGCTGCCAGCGACGATCCCGAGCAGATGCTGCAGCAGCGTCTGGATGAAGAGCGCCGGGAGCAGGAAAAGTGGCTGCGCAAACAGCGCGAGCGCGATCCGCTCGGCATTCCGCCCATCGACGATGCGACGCCAGGCGCTGAACGGCCTGCACCGAATCGATCGCACCTGCTCGCGCGCAAGCGCCGGCTCGAGGAAATGCGGCGAATGCTCGACATCTCCGACACGCTGAGCATCAAGCAGCAGGGCACTCGGGTGCAGATCGCTTCCGCGGTCGACAGCAACACCTACGACGCCGGCAGCAAGAGCCAGGTATCAATGCCGCAGGGCGAACTCGCAGATCAAACGGTCGGTTGGGACGGCTCGTGGTTCGTTGTCAGGCGGCGCGCCAAGCGCGGGCCGCAGATGATCTACAAGTACCGCCTGCGAAACGATCAACTGGAAACCCAGCTCAACTGGAGCGGCGACAGCCCGCTCGCGGGCATGAAGGTGCATCGCGTCTACGATCGCATGTCCGAACCGCCGCCCCCACCGGACCCGGATCGCGGACCGGTGAGGTGAGAGGCCAGACAGGTGACAGGCTGCAGGCGACAGCCTGTCTGTCTCCTCACCCGCCGTATCCCATGATCGCTTTCACTTCCAGGAACTCCCGCAAGCCTTCGCGGCCCCATTCGCGGCCGTTGCCGGATTGCTTGTAGCCGCCGAATGGTGCGTTGGCATCGGTCGAGGCGCCATTGAGGTGGACCATGCCAGTGCGCAGACGTCGTGCAACGCGGCGCGCATGCTCGATATCGCCGGAATACACATAGCC
>DASTRD010000023.1:0-4074 GCA_035761425.1 Povalibacter sp. | reverse complement strand
TGTGCGAGGGCAGTTGGCCGCGCCATAGGCTGCCTCAAGCCGCCGCAGAACCAGCCGCCCCGGCGATGCCGCGAGCCCGATCCAGTTCGCCGATCAGTTCCTGAAGCTCAGGAATGTTGCCGTCGCGTTCGATCATGGTCCAGGCATGCGGAAACAGCCGTGCGGCGGTGGCGTAGAGCGACCAGACGGGTTCAGGCACGGGTTGATCGTGAGTATCGATCAGACAGGCACCCTGACGCGTGTGGCCGGCGAGATGCATCTGGCGCACGCGATGCGCGGGCACGCCATGCAGGAAGGCATGCGCATCGAAACCATGATTCACACTGCTCACGTAGATGTTGTTCACATCGAGCAGCAGGTCGCAGTCCGCTTCCTCGGTGAGATGCGTCAGAAACTCCCATTCCTGCATCTGCGATTCGCGATATGACACATAGCTCGAGACGTTTTCGAGCAGCATGCGCTGCCCGAGAAAATCCTGAACCTGCTGCACGCGGGATGCGACGTGTCGCAACGCTTCGTCGGTGTAGGGCAGCGGCATCAGATCGTGCAGGTTCACGCCGTCGACACCGGTCCAGCACAGATGATCGGAAATCCATGCCGGTCGTACGCGCTGCGCAAGCGTCTTGAGTTGCCTGAGGTAGTCGAGATTCAGCGGATCGCTGCTGCCGATGGACATGGACACGCCATGCATCACCAGTGGAAATCTCTCCGCGAAACGATCCAGGTAATGCAGCGGACGACCGCCCGGCACCAGGTAGTTCTCGCTGATGATCTCGAACCAGTCGACCCGTGGACGATTCGCGAGTGCGTCCTCGTAGTGCTCGGGCCGCAGCCCCAGTCCGAAACCGGGATTCATCGTCGTTGACATGCCAGGAGAAGGCAAGGGCGGGCCGTTGCAGTCCGACCCGCCGCTCGATCACTTCTTGCCTTCGGCTTCCAGCTTCGCCTTGGCAGCATCGCAGTCCGCCTTGCTCAGCAGCAGGAATCCATGGCCCTTGCAGCTGTTCTGGCCCTGGCAGGAATTCTTCGCCGTCGCACAGGCCGACGTGCCCTTGCACGAATTCACGCCTTCGCACTTGATCTTGGCGTCTTCGGCATGCGCCGTCGTGACGGCAAACGTACCGAACATCAGGGCTGCAGCGGTGGCAATGGCGGCGCCCGAAGCTTTGACTGTGTTTTTCATGATGGGATCCTTCTCAATAAGTGTGTTTGATGACCAGGTCGCTGCGGCAATACGCAGTCCCAGCATCAGACCGGCAGGGCCCGCGAAATATTACCCGCTTCCGCAACGAATCGAAGTTGCGCAATAAATGCGACGCGGGCCCGGTCTGCTGAGCCGGGAACTTGTCAACGGAGCAGCAGGATGTCAATCGCACAGCGCATCGCCACCCTCAATCGGTTTACCCGCCCCCTCGAAGCGCTCGCGCCGCTGCTGGCGCTGGCGACTCGTCTGTATGTGAGCTGGGTATTTCTCAAGTCGGGCTGGCTTAAAGTCTCGGACTGGGAAACCACGCAATACCTGTTTCACAACGAATATCGTGTGCCGTTGTTGCCACCGGATGTGGCAGCCGTCGCCGGTGCTGTCGGAGAACTGTTTTTTCCGGTGCTTCTGATTCTGGGTCTCTGCGGTCGTCTGAGTGCACTCGGTCTGCAGGCAGTCAATGTGCTCGCCGTCGTCTCGTACGCGCACGTGCTGCTGAGCGACGGCTACGAAGGCGCCATCGCACAACATTATCTGTGGGGATTCATGCTGATCATGCTCGCCGTGTACGGACCTGGCTCGTGGTCGGTCGACGGCTGGCTGGCGCGCAGGCGTGCGGCATCGGCGCCCGTGGGCGTAGCAGTGTCCGCATAACGCAGCGGCTGGCCATTGTGGCGGCGGGGCGTGCAAACTAGAGATCGTCCCGCTGCACTGGTCACGCTCGTTTGAAATACATTGGCGCCATCGATCAGGGAACCACCAGCACGCGCTTCATCGTGTTCGATGCGGCAGGCAACATCGTTGCCAGTGCGCAGAAGGAACATCAGCAGATCTATCCGCAACCGGGCTGGGTTGAACACTCGCCCACGGAGATCCTGCGCAACACCGACGACGTGATTGCCGCAGCATTGGTGCACGGCAGACTCACCGCGGCGGACATCGCGGCAGTCGGTATCACGAATCAGCGCGAAACCACGCTGCTGTGGGATCGGCGCACTGGCGAGCCGTTACACAACGCACTCGTCTGGCAGGACACGCGTGTCGACCCGCTCGTTGCGCACTTTTCGAGTGCCGGCGGCAAGGATCGATTCCGTTCCCGTACCGGATTGCCCTTGGCGAGCTATTTCAGCGGACTCAAATTGCGCTGGCTGCTGGATCACGTGAATGGAGCGCGCAAGCGCGCGCTGACCGGCGAGCTGGCGTTCGGCACTATCGACACGTGGGTGTTGTGGCATCTGACTCACGGAGCGCACATCACGGACGTGACCAATGCGAGCCGGACGCAGCTCATGAACCTGAAGTCGCTGCAGTGGGACGAGGACATGCTGCGCGCCTTCGACATTCCTGCCGCGCTGCTGCCACGCATTGCTTCATCGAGTGAAGTGTACGGACAGATCGAACATGGTCCGCTCAAAGGCGTACCGATCGCGGGGATTCTCGGCGATCAGCAGGCAGCGCTCGTCGGCCAGACCTGTTTTGCGCCGGGCGAAGCCAAGAATACCTACGGCACGGGCTGCTTCATGCTGCTCAATACCGGAACCGAGCCGGTGTCGTCCGCAGCCGGTCTCGTGACGACGGTTGCCTACAAACTGGGCGCGGCACCCGCGCATTTCGCACTCGAAGGCTCGATCGCGATTACCGGCGCACTGGTGCAATGGCTGCGCGACAACCTCGGCCTGATCCGGACCAGCAGCGATATCGAGCCGCTGGCCGCAAGCGTCGCAGACAACGGGGACGTCTACATCGTGCCGGCATTCTCCGGGTTGTATGCACCTCACTGGAAGGACAGCGCTCGTGGCGTCGTCGCCGGTCTCACGCGGTATGCCAACAAGGCACATATTGCGCGTGCAGCACTTGAAGCGACTGCATACCAGACGCGTGAGGTGCTCGCGGCCATGGAAAAGGATTCCGGCATTCGCCTGAGCGAACTGCGGGTTGACGGCGGCATGGTCGTGAACGAGCTGCTGATGCAGTTCCAGGCCGACATTCTCGACGTCGATGTCGTGCGACCGCAGGTGACCGAGACCACCGCGCTCGGTGCCGCGTATGCCGCAGGTCTCGCGACCGGTTTCTGGAAAGACCTGACCGATCTGAAACGCAACTGGTCCATCGCCCGAACCTGGCGACCATCGATGACCGCAGAGCGCCGCGCTGCGCTGTATGCCTCCTGGCAGAAGGCGGTGCAACGCTCGTTCAACTGGACAGAGGACTGAGGCGCGCACGAGACCGGCTTGGGGCATGAGGCATGAGGCTTGAGCCAGAAGAGGAAAGGCATTCTCCTTTCGCGCCTCTTTTCATCTCCCTAGTGGCTCCGACTTCAATCGACTGTGGGTCCGACTTCAGTCGGACATCAGGACCGCAGGTCCTCTGGATCGACTGCGTCGATGCCGTCAGGCTGAAGCCTGACCCACGAGGCGGGGCAGTCGACTATGGGTCCGACTTCAATCGACTGTGGGTCCGACTTCAGTCGGACGTCAGGACCGCAGGTCCTCCGGATCGACTGCGTCGATGCCGTCAGGCTGAAGCCTGACCCACGAGGCGGGACAGTCGACTGTGGATCCGACTTCAATCGACTGTGGGTCCGACTTCAGTCGGACATCATGGCCGCAGGCCACCAAGGCCCCGGAGAAGAATCTCCACGGGATACACGGAAGAGCGCCGGGATGGAAGAGGAAGGCGGATTCCACACAGAGATCGCGGAGTGAAGAAGGCATGGTGCTCATGACTCTGTTTATCCGCTTTGTGATCTTTTGTGGACTTTGTGGTCGTTGTTCCCGGGAGACTCCGGTCCTTCTCTTTGAGGGTTTTTCGCGGCTTCTTTCTGACCGTGTATATTCCTGTCTCTTCCGGGCAGCAGCCAGCATCGCCAGCGT
>DASTRD010000022.1:0-3021 GCA_035761425.1 Povalibacter sp. | reverse complement strand
AAATGATAAACGCTGTGAAAACAGGAGCACTGCTTGAAACCGCCATTTGATATTGCCGCCGATCTGGATACGCCGGTATCGGCCTACATGAAACTGAAGCCGTTCCGGCCGCGTTTTCTGCTGGAGAGCGTGGAAGGCGGCGAGCGGCTGGCGCGCTATTCATTCATCGGTTTCGGTGATTGCCTCGAGGTGCGGCTCGATGAGCGCGGGCTGACGGTGGACGGCAAGACCTCACCGGCTCCGGCGACACAGCAGGAACTGCTCGATGCGTTGCGCGCCGCGCTCGCGAAGGCGCCTCAGCCCACGCCGAACATTCCGGGCGTGCCGCTGCTGGGCGGTCTGGTCGGCGTTGCCGGCTACGATCTGGTGCGTCGTTTCGAGCGTCTGCCGAACAAGGCGCGGGTGATCGAGCCGACGCCCGAAGCGCACTATCTCGCGCCGCGTTCGCTGCTGGTGTTCGACCATCTGACTCGCGGCGTGGCGTTGCTGCACGCGGGGAGCGAAGAGGAGCGGCTCGCGCTGCGCAAGGAAGTCGTCCAGGCCCTGCGCGGACCGATTCCCGCGAGCGACAAGCGCATCAGCTACTCGCCAGCGGTCGGCAGCCTGAGCGAGGCGGAGTTTCTGCATGGCGTCGCGCGGACCAAGGAATACATCGCGGCCGGCGACGTGTATCAGCTCGTGCTGTCGGTGCGCTTCTCCGGTCAGTGCAGTCTCGAGCCGTTTGAGACGTATCGTGCGCTGCGGCTGCTGAATCCCTCTCCTTATATGTACTACTGCGACCTCGGCGACTGCGTGGTGGTGGGTTCATCGCCCGAAGCGCTGGTGAAACTCTCTGGCGGTCGCGCACAGATGCGTCCCATTGCCGGTACGCGACCGCGCGGCAGCGATGCGGCACATGACGAAGCGCTGCAACGCGAGTTGCTGGCGGACCCGAAAGAAAATGCCGAGCATGTGATGCTCGTCGACCTGGCACGCAACGATCTCGGGCGCGTGGCAAAGAGCGGTTCGGTCGGCGTGAATCCGTATCGCCACATCGAGCGCTACAGCCACGTGATGCATATCGTGAGCGGCGTCAATGGCGAACTCGCCCCGGGCAAGGATGCGTTCGACCTGTTCGCGGCTGCGTTTCCGGCGGGCACACTGGTCGGCGCACCGAAAGTGCGGGCGATGGAAATCATCGATGAACTGGAGCCGGTGCGGCGCGGTTTCTACGGCGGCACAGTCGGCTATTTCGGTACCGGCGGCGATATGGACCAGGCCATTACGATCCGGACCATGGTGTTCCGCGGGGATACCTACAGTTTTCAGGCGGGTGCCGGCATCGTCGCCGACAGCGTCCCGCAGATGGAATATCAGGAAGTGCTGGCCAAGAGCGCCATCGTCCGCCGCGCCATGGCCATGGTGGAGGAAGGGCTGTGAGCGTTCCGAGATTGCTGCTGATCGATAACTACGACTCCTTCACCTACAACCTGGTGCAGGCCTTCATGGTGCTCGGTGCCGAAGTGCTCGTGCATCGCAACGATCGGATCACCGTCGAAGGGGCGCGCGCGCTCGAACCCTCGCATCTGTGCATCTCTCCCGGCCCGGGCACTCCGCATGACGCCGGTGTGTCCATGAAAATGATCGAAGCGTTTGCCGGTGAACTGCCTGTATTCGGCGTGTGTCTCGGCCATCAGTCGCTGGTGGAAGTCTTCGGTGGCAAAGTCGTGCGCGCCGGACGGCTCATGCATGGCAAGACGTCACTGGTTCATCACGACGGGCGCGCACTGTTCCACGACATGCCCGAGCCATTCGAAGCCGGCCGCTATCACTCGCTGATCGCGAAACCCGAGTCGCTGCCGGATACCCTCGAGGTCACAGCGCGCACGGATGCCGACGAGATCATGGGTGTGCGACATCGCGAGCTGAATGTCGAAGGTGTGCAGTTCCATCCCGAAAGCGTGTTGACACCGCAGGGACCGGTCCTGATGGGCAACTTCCTGAAGTTGCGCGGCGGCAGGCGCGAGGTGCCCGCATGAGAGCACTACGCGACACTCTGCAGCAGCTGCTCGACGGCAGGCACCTGACTCAGGATGAGGCTTCGCAGCTGCTGATCGCGCTCACCGACGCGAACACGCCGCAGGCGATGGCGGGCGCGCTGCTCATTGCATTGCGCAACAAGGGTGTGACCGCCGATGAATTGCGCGGCTTCGCCACGACGATGCGCAGCCTGGCACGGCGGCCGGTCATCAGCGACGGTTCACCGCTGGTCGACATGGTCGGTACCGGCGGCGACGGTTCGGGCAGTTTCAACTTGTCGACGGGCGCGGCGCTGCTCGTGGCGGCGATGGGTATCCGCGTTGCCAAACACGGCACCAGCTCCATTTCCAGCCGCAGCGGCAGTGCCGATGTGGTCCGCGCTCTCGGTTTGCCGCTGCCGCTCGATGAGACGGCTGCCGGTGAGTGTCTCGACGCAACCAGCTTCACCTTCTTTTTCGCCCCGCACTTCCATCCGGCCATGAAGGCCATCATGCCGATCCGGCAGGCATTGGGGGTGCGTACGATTTTCAATGTGCTCGGTCCGCTGTTGAATCCCGCGGCACCGCCGTTTCATCTGCTCGGTGCGTATCACATCGATGCGGCGAGTCTCATGGCGGAAGCGATGTCCGGCATGCCCATCGAGCGGACCTTCGTGGTCCACGGCGATCCGGGTTGGGACGAAGCGACGCCCATCGGCCCCTTCACGCTGTTCGATGTGCGTCCCGGCAAGGTCACTCGCCACGAGCGCAGCGCCGCGGAGTTCGGCCTGCCGCCGTGCACGATCGAGGAACTCAAGGGCGGCGACGCAGCGCACAATGCTGCGCATCTGACTGCGGTGCTGGAAGGTCGCGACCGCACCGCTCATCGCAATGCCATTGTGCTGCAAGCCGCACTTGTCCTTGAGTTGCTGGGCAAGGCAGAGTCAGCGCGTGCCGCGGCCCGCATGGCCGAAGACGCCATCGATAGCGGCGCAGGCAAACACGTACTCGAGAAAATCGCAGC
>DASTRD010000021.1:0-26141 GCA_035761425.1 Povalibacter sp. | reverse complement strand
GAGCTGCCCGATGCGATCTGGGCCAACCAGTTCGACAACACCGCGAACCGCGATGCGCATGAGCAGACCACGGGCCCTGAAATCTGGGCACAGACCGGCGGTCGCATCGATGCGTTTGTCGCAGCGACCGGCACCGGCGGCACGCTCGGCGGCATCTCGCGCTTTCTCAAGCGCCAGACCAACGATCGCGGTCGAGCGGTGCATGTCACACTCGCCGATCCGCAGGGCAGTGCGCTCTATCACTGGAAGCAGCACGGCGAACTGAAGGCCACGGGCCCCGGCTCGATCACCGAAGGCATCGGCATCGGCCGTGTCACGGCGAATCTGCAAGGCGCACCCATCGACGACGCGTTGCACATCACCGATGTCGAATGCGTCCGCACCGTCTATCGCCTGCTGCGCGAGGAAGGCCTGTTTCTCGGCAGCACCAGCGGCGTGAATGTGGCTGCCGCGCTGCAGATCGCGCGTCGCCTCGGTCCAGGTCACACCATCGTGACGATCCTGTGCGACAACGGCGCCAAATATCAGTCGCGGCTGTTCAACCGGAAGTGGCTTGCGGACAAGGGCCTGCTCGATGCAGCCGGCCTCGCGCCCACCGTGGCAGTCGCTCAACCCAATTCATCGCTATCCATTACGGAGATCTCTCGTGTCGACGGCTACCCACAACGACTCCGCGCTTAAGTTCGAGCGCCCCCCGATCCACACCGACGTCGTCATCGTCGGCGCGGGACCGTGCGGTCTGTTCCAGGTGTTCGAACTGGGACTGCTCGGCCTGAAAGCTCACGTGGTCGATTCGCTCAAGGCGCCGGGCGGCCAGTGCGTCGAGCTGTATCCGGACAAACCCATTTACGACATTCCTGCCGTGCCGGTGTGCACGGGCCAGGAACTCACCGATCGCCTGCTCGAACAGATCAAGCCTTTCGGTGCCGGTCTGCATCTGGGCCAGGAAGTCACGCAGGTGGAGCGGCAGGAGAACGGTCGCTTCCGCGTCGTGACCAGTGCAGCAACCGTGTTCGATGCGGGTGCCGTGGTCATCGCCGGCGGCGTGGGCTCGTTCCAGCCGCGCCGGCTCGACGTGCCCGGTGCCGCTGAAATCGAAGGCAAATATCTGCACTATCGTGTCAGGGATCCGCGTGCCTATGCGGACCAGGACGTGATCATCCTGGGCGGCGGCGATTCGGCGCTCGACTGGGCGCTCACGCTGGTCGAGCATGCGCAGAGCGTGGTGCTGGTGCATCGCCGTGCGGAATTTCGCGGCGCGCCGGCGTCGGTGGCGAAGCTGTTCGCGCTGCGCGATGAACAACGCGCCGACGTGCTCATCGGCAACGTCAAGGAATGCAATCTGGAGAACGGCGCACTCAAGTCGCTGAGCGTGCAGGGCGGCGACAGTGTCGTGCGTCGCGTCGAAGCCAATCACGTGCTGGCGTTCTATGGACTGTCGCCGAAGCTCGGACCCATTGCCGAGTGGGGCCTGGATCTGCACAAGAAGCAGATCAATGTCGACACCGAGAAATTCCAGACCAACGTACCGGGCATTTACGCGGTGGGTGACGTGAACACGTATCCCGGCAAGAAGAAGCTGATTCTGTCAGGCTTCCACGAGGGTGCGCTGGCGGCGTTTGCCATCAAGGAATACCTCGAACCGGGCAAGAAGGTGCACCTGCAATACACCACGACCAGTCCGCTGATGCACAAGCGTCTGGGTGTGGCGGATGAGCCGGCAGCAGAGCGCAAGGCTGCGAGCTGATCTTCAGGCTACGCAGGTTCGGACAAAAGGGCGGCTTCGGTCGCCCTTTTGCATTGGGAAACCGGTTGATCCGCGTCGGCTCGGAAGCGGATGGTCCGCCGACACTGTCGGGCGTAGTATCAGGCACATGCCATCCGCACTGCGCTCACGCTCTCTCACAGTCCTGCTGGCGGCGCTGACGATCACGGCCTGTCAGACAACGCCGTCACTGCAGCCGCCGGCTGTGTCGCTGCGGCTGATCGAATCGCAGCCGCTGGTGCTGCCCGATGCATGTCAGGCAACCGGCAGCGTGATCGTCGATTTCACCGTGCGGCGCGACGGTGCGACGGACAACATCAGGTCCGCGGCGGCACCGCAATGCGTTCAGCAGGCCCTCATGGCCTGGGTCTCGTCTTTTCGCTATGCGCCTGTGAATGCGGATACGCCGGCCAGCGTCGAATGGCTGCTGGTCGAAGCCCGCAAAGGTTCCTGAACCCATAACATGAGCGGTGGACCGGCGAGCGGACCGCCGCATACGCGACTGTAAGATCAGTCTTCGGCACGGCACGTCGATCGTGCCCCGCGCTTCGATTGCCGCAACGATGAAGAAGACATTGCTCTGGGCAGCCATCGTGCTGCTGCTGGCCGGTTGGGCTGCCTGGCATTACCTGGCACCCTCTGACCGTTCTGACACGCGCTACACGGGCGCTTTCCGGCTCGAAGGTCATTCGTTGCTGTTCATCGCACCGGACGGTGAGGATTGTCTGCGCTATCGCACGCTGTCAGGCCAGAGCGGGCGACTATGGCCGGCAGGCAAACATCGGTTCAGCGGCGGTCGGGGCTGGGACGATCGTGAGCCGCTTGCCAATACATTCACCTTCGAGATGGACGCCAATGGTCATCCGCTCGCCGTTACCTGGGAGCAGCCGGGCATGCCAGTCGTGCGGGCGCCTGCCGCGGCCGTGACGGAGGAGACCGGAATGTTGCGCAGCGGTGAGCTGCGCTTGCGGTACAAATTCGTGCGACCGGTCGGGCAGAAACCGCAGGCGTCCGTGGTCCTCGTCTACGGATTCGAACGCGGCAGTGCCGTCGATCAGCGCTTTGAGCCGTATCTGTACGCGGCGAGCGGCTTTGCGGCGCTGGTGTATGACCAGCGTGGCACCGGCGGTTCACAGGGCGAATACACCCGCAACTTCGACGTGCTGGCGAATGACGTGGTGGCAGCATTGCAATGGCTGCGTGACCAACCGCGGATCGATGACGCCCGTACGCAACTCGCTGCGTTCGACGAGGGCGCGTGGGTGGCTTCGCTGGCCGTGGCGAAGGACAAACGGGTCCGTGGTCTGCTGGTGAACAATGGAGCGATGGTCTCCGCGATGCAGACGGATCGCTGGCGCTACGTCCACGCACTGCGTCAGCAGCAGTTCGGTGACGAGGTCATCGCACAAGTGGACACCATCAATGCCGTGCTGTCCGACATCGTCGATCGGGGCGCGGATCGCTGGTCCGACCTCGATGACATGCTGTCAGCCGCACGCGATGCGCCGTGGTTTGCCGCACTCAGCCACAGTGATTCGCTGCTCGGACAACTCGCCAACCGGCGCGGGCCGCTGTGGTTCAGCCGGATCGCGCACGCGTGGAAATATCCGCACACCGATCCGGTATTTATCGATCGTCTCTACGATCCTCTGCCCACGGCACTGGCTTTCAGCCCGTCCAGCTACTGGATATTCGGCGAGAACGATGCGCGCATGCCGACGCAGTGGAGCCTCGATGCACTCAACACCCTGCAGAAACGCGGTCGTCCCATCGACTATCTGGTGTATCCCGGCAGCGGCCACGGTGGCCTGCGCATGGAAACGCTCACTGACGGTACGCAGCGGGTACTTGGCTACGAGCCTGACTACTTCAAGGTGCAGGTGGACTGGCTGAGGAGGAACAGCAGGTGAGGTGATCAGGCGACGAGAGTGACGAGAGTGACGGAGTCAGAAAATCTGACTTCGTCATTCCATCGTCACTTCGTCACTTTGTCACGCGCGTCACTCCCGTCACCTCTCCCAATACCTTCCCCGGATTCATGATCCCGTTCGGGTCCAGCGCCTTCTTGATCGTGCGCATGAGTTCCAGCGCCACCGGATCCTTGTAGCGTTCAAGTTCGTCGCGTTTGAGTTGTCCGATGCCGTGCTCGGCGCTGAAACTCCCGCCATAACCTGCGACCAGATCATGGATGGCGCGCTGCATGCGCGGAGCGTCTGCCAGAAATCGGGCCGCATCGCCGTGCTCGGGCTGCTGTGCGTTGAAATGCAGATTGCCGTCGCCGAGATGGCCGTAGGTGACCAGGCGTGCCTGCGGTGCGATCGCGAGAATCGCGGCGGAGCCTTCGACGATGAAGCGCGGCAGCTCGCTGGTCGGCACCGAGATGTCGTGCTTGATACTGGCACCGTCGCGGCGTTGTGCTTCCGGAATGGTCTCGCGCAGGCGCCAGAACATTTCACGCTGCGCGTCGTTGGCGGCAATGACGGCGTTCTCCACTTCGCCGCGCTCCATGGCCTGCGCGAGTTCGTTTTCCAGCCCGCCGCGCACGTCGCCGCCCAGCGTGCCGCCGCCGATCTCGACCAGCACGTACCACGCATGCCTGTCATCGAACGGATCGCGTGTCTGGGGAATGTGTGCAAACACCAGATCGAGCGCCAGCCGCGGCATGAGTTCGAACGTGCTGACGGCATCGCTGCTCGCACTGCGCAGGCGCGACAGCAACGCCACAGCCGCTTGCGGATCGCGCACGGCAACGATGGCGGTCACGACGTTCAGCGGTCGCGAGAACAGTTTGCAGGTCGCAGCCGTGATGATGCCGAGCGTACCTTCCGCGCCGATGAACAGATCGCGCAGATCGTAGCCGGTGTTGTCCTTGCGCAGTGACGTGAGGTTGTTGAGGACGCGACCGTCCGGCAGCACTACTTCGAGCCCCAGTACCAGATCACGCATCATCCCGTAACGCAGCACCGCCGTGCCGCCGGCGTTCGTGGAGAGATTGCCGCCGATCTGACACGCGCCTTCGGAGCCGAGGCTGAGCGGAAACAGGCGATCGGCGCGGGCTGCCGCGTCCTGTGCTTCCGCAAGCGTACAGCCCGCCTCGATGGTCATGGTGAAGTTCAGGGGATCGACGGCACGGATGCGTTTCATGCGCGACATCGAGATCACGATCTGCGAAGCGCTGTCGTCGGGTGTCGCCCCTCCGCAGTAACCGGTGTTGCCGCCGACCGGCACAACGCCGATGCCGCGTTCATTGCAGAAGGCGAGGATGGCTGCGACCTGTGACGTGGCGTTCGGTCGCAAAACCAGTGGCGTTGCACCCTGATACAGCCGGCGATGATCGACGGTGAAGGGTGCAATGTCGGCCGGATCAGTCAAAGCGCCAGCCGGATCGACCAGTGTCCTGAGTTGCGCGAGCGTGTCGCCGTCGATGGAGGAGGGATTCATGGCGCAATTGTAAGCGCGTCACCGCTGTTCGCGGCCATTTCACCCGGCAGCCCATGGTTCGTACAATGCGGCATCCACGGAGGCTGGGTCTCATGCCGTATTTCGTCATTGCCATCGTCATCCAGGTGGCGTGCATCGTTCACGTCATCCGCACGGGACGCAACACCCTCTGGATCTGGGTGCTGGCGCTGTTTTCGATGGTGGGTGTCCTCGCCTACGTAATCGTCGAGATCCTGCCCGAAGTATTCGGCGGCAGAACGGCGCGTCGTGCCATGACCAACGTCCGCCGGACGCTGGATCCCGCCCGCGATCTGCGTCAGGCCCAGAAGATCGCGCGACTCACCGACAGCATCGATGCCAAGCGGCGGCTCGCCGAAGAGTTGTTTGCCGCCGGCCAGTACGCCGAAGCGATTGCGAGCTATCGCTCAGCACTCAACGGGCTCTACGAACACGATCCGCATCTCATGCTGGGACTGGCACGCGCGCAGTTCGCCAGCGACGACCCGGCCGCCGCACGCCAGACGCTCGACGATCTGATCCAGCACAATCCCGAATTTCGTTCCATCGAAGGCCATCTTCTGTATGCGCGGGCGCTGGAAGGCGAGGGCAAGCTCGACAAGGCCGCCGAAGAGTACGAAGCACTGGTCGGATATGACGCAGGTGCCGAGGCGCGCTATCGCCAGGCGGTCCTGCTGAAAAAGATGGGACAGACCGAACGTGGCAATGAATTGCTGCGCAAGCTGCTGGACGATTCGGAACTCACCACGCGTCACGCGCGTCAATTGCAGAAGCAGTGGCTGGATCTGGCCCGCCGCGCTCTGCTGGCTGAGTGACTTCTGCCTCCCGCGCAGGATCTCTCAAAGCCCGAAGCATTCTGATTCGTCCGTGAGCGCTCTCGCGATCGCGGTTGTGACGTCCTGCTATTCCAACGGCGACACAAGGCCCGCGCTGACGACTGTTGTGCCATTGAGTTGGCATTCGAACTCCACCGTTGACTCGCCGGTTGTTGCCCGGCCTGCGATGGTCCGCTGCGACAGGTCGCCTTCTTCGGCAACGATCTCGAAGCGTGCCTGGCGCGGTACGGTCTTCGCATCGAGCAGGGCTTTTTCGCAGAACAGGGCAGGACATTGCTGACGGGTTTCGTCCGACTCCAGGGCGTCGCAGCCTTTTACGACCACAGTCTTGTCGGAGCGCAGCAGGCCCGGCTCTTTGAGCGAATCCAGCAGCGAGAACAGGCCCCACAGACATAACGCTGCGACGGCGGTGACGATTCCAAGTCGGATGGGAAGCATGACGGCGGCAAGTCGCAGTGGCGTTGTGGGTCAACCTATCGCCCCGGCGGACCGCAGGGCAAGCGCGCCCCCGAAACAACACCAAAAATACTTTGCCGGTCGCGGCGCGAGCGGCATGATTGCGTCATCGTCCCCCGGACGGATCGCCCTTTCATGCAACGCAATCCGGCGCTCGACCTGCTGCGCGGTGTTCTGCTGCTGCTCATGACCATGACCCATCTGCCGACGGTCTGGTCCTCGGCATTGGGCGAGCCGCTGGGATTCATTTCGGCCGCGGAAGGCTTCGTGTTTCTGTCGGCGTTCATGGCGGGCAGGATTTTCGTCAGCCGGTGCGAAAGTCTCGGTCCGCAGGCGGCGCGCCGCTGGATGTTTGCCCGGGCGTTGCGTTTGTATTTCGCACACGTCGCACTGTTGCTTCTGGCCTTCACCGTGGCGGCCTGGATCGCTACGCATTTTCAGCGCCCGGCACTGCACAATCTCCTGGACTTCTATTTCCAGTCGCCGCGCAGGGCGGTGGTCGGCAGTGCCACGCTGCTCTACCAGCCGCCGCTGCTCGATATCCTGCCGATGTACATCCTGTTCTTTCTCGGCACGCCGGTGGTG
Organism: Povalibacter sp.; assembly: GCA_035761425.1. GTDB lineage: Bacteria > Pseudomonadota > Gammaproteobacteria > Steroidobacterales > Steroidobacteraceae > Steroidobacter. Next base: position 19,040 of record DASTRD010000021.1, on the reverse strand, counting down.
ATGCGTACGGTGGATCTGTGCGGGTGGCGCGGCGTGCTCGGGGCGAGCGTCGCTGTGTGGCTCGCGGCGCAGTTCGGCCTGCGGGCATCCATTCATCATCTCCTGGAGCAATCGATCGGCTGGGGTGTGCCGCTCAACGTCAGCGGCTCGTTCGATCTCTATGCGTGGCAGCTTCTGTGGACGCTGGGACTATGGTTCGGGGCGATGGGGGCCGATCGCACGCGGCAGATCCTGTCATCGAGCAGCGGCACGCTGATTGCGGCGCTCGCTGTCTCGAGCATCATGTTCGCCTGGCGTCGCTACAGCGGACCGATGGGCTTCGAAGATCTGGCGCGACACCTGTTCTGGATCGACAAGTGGACGCTGTCGCCGGTACGCATTGTGAATTTCGCGGCGGTACTGTGCGTCGTCCTGGGAGGCGGCGCGCGCCTGGTGCAGCACCTGCGCATTCCACGCATGGAAGAACTCGGGCGTGCTTCGCTGTGGGTCTTCGTGGCGCACATCGCGTTCGTTCTGTTGGCCCTCGGACTGACCGACGGCGAAGGTCAGCCGCTGTCGGGTATGACAGGCGTGGTGGTCATCCTGGTGGGTTACGCGATCCTGTTTTTCACCGCCGCGCTGTATCGCCATTTGCGCGTGCGTCCCCCGACGCAGGCGGCGCCCGGAACACAGGGCTTCGCCTGACGCCTTCGATCAGGCGGCGTTACGCAGCGCCGCGATGCGCTCTTCCAGGGGCGGGTGCGACATGAACAGCCGTTTGAGGCCCGCGCCCAGCTGACCGCTGATACCGAACGCCGCCATCTGGTCCGGCAACGGCTGCGGATGCGCCTGTCGCAGACGTTCCAGCGCGGCAATCATCGAACTTCTCCCTGCCAGATGGGCGCCGCCGGCGTCAGCACGAAACTCGCGCTGCCGTGAGAACCACATGACGATCATGCTGGCGAGAACGCCCAGGACCAGTTGCGCAACGATCACGGTAATGATGAAGCCCGGCCCGTGACCGCGTTCAGTCTTGAAGACGACGCGGTCGACCGTGTAGCCGATAACGCGCGAGAGAAAAACGACGAACGTGTTGACCACACCCTGAATCAGCGTGAGCGTCACCATGTCGCCGTTTGCGACGTGGCTCACTTCGTGGCCGACCACGGCTTCGGCTTCCTGGCGCGACATGCCACGCAGCAGACCCGCACTGACCGCGACCAATGCCGCATCGCGTCTTGCGCCGGTGGCGAAAGCATTCATTTCCGGCGAATCGAAAATGCCGACTTCCGGCATGCCGATACCGGCGCTCTGGGCTTGGCGGCGGACTGTTTCCATCAGCCATTGTTCGTCGGCGGTGCGCGGCTGGTCGATCACCCGCACGCCCATCATGCGTTTGGCGCTCCATTTGGAGATGGCCAGTGAAAACAGCGAACCGCCAAAGCCCAGAACGGCGGAGAAAATCAGCAGGCTGTTGAGGTCCAGACCGGTTCCCTGTTCATTGAGAATCCGGTCGACGCCGAGCAGACGCAGACTCAGGCTGAGAACAACCAGAATTGCCAGGTTGGTGAGCAGGTAGAGCGAAATGCGCTTCATTGAAGTTCTGCCGGTGATGCGCGTGCAGCGCGGGCAATGCCTTCAGATGAGGACGGCGCAGAAAGGTTTCAATGACAGCGCCGCTGCAGCGGAAAATTGTGTCAGGGCGCGGGAGGTTTCAGATCGGTTGACGGAAGCTCGCGGGGAACGGGCTTCGCGAAGGGGCAGAGGGCCTGCTCTCCAGGCCCTCAGGAAGATTCAGACGGGATCAGTTGTCGTCCCGATCGCTGTAGTCGTCGTCCATGTCTTCGTCGTCGTCGTCCCAGTCGTCGTCATCGTCATCGTCATCGTCCCAGTCGTCATCGTCATCGTCATCATCATCGTCGTCGTCGAGTTCTTCTTCCTCGTCGTCATCGTCGACCGTGCTCGCCCAGCCTTCCGGCTCCTGCGCACGTTCCAGGTCGAGCTCATGCCATGTGTCGAGATCGATTTCCTCGATGTCGCCGTTCTCGTACTGGATCTCGATGACTTCTTCATCGGGATCGACCGACAGCACCAGGAAGATTTCATTCTCTTCCAGATCCTCGAACCACTGCCCCTTGACCGGGTCGTAGTCTCTACCCACGTGACACCTCAGACGAAACGCGAAAGTTGAACGGCGGCGCCAGGGACCGCTGATTGACCGGCCGCGGAATATTAGGGGGTCCGGCCAGTGACAGGCAACAGAACAAGTACGTCGTCCTTGCTCGGCAATGGCACCATGGATTCGTAAAGGTACGTCCCGGGTCGATGGTTCCCGGTCATCTGCTAGACTGCAGCCGCTGTCAATCGACACGACTACGTGCACAGCCACGGGGCAGTATCGACGCTGCCGTCACGCAATACACAAAACGCATACCCGCATCGGCTGTTACGACGGTCCCTGGATTTCGCTCATGAGTACGGATCGAACACACGCTGCCTCGCCGCTTGCACAGTCCCGGCGCGTAGTGGTCAAGGTGGGTTCGGCATTGCTGGTCAATGCAGACTCGGGGCAGCTCAATCACGAGTGGCTCGCAACACTGGCGGCTGATGTCGCGCATCTGCGAACGCGCGGCCAGGACGTACTGCTCGTCTCTTCGGGTGCGATCGCGCTCGGTCGTCGTCATCTCGGCCTGGAGCCCGGCAAGCTCAGGCTGGAGGAGAGTCAGGCTGCTGCTGCGGTGGGACAGATCCGTCTCGCACACGCATGGAAAGAGGCGCTGGACCGGCATGGTCTGACGGTGGCGCAGATTCTGCTGACGTTCGGCGACACCGAAGAGCGGCGCCGCTATCTGAACGCGCGCAGCACACTGGGCACGCTGATCCGGCTGGGCGCCGTGGCAGTCATCAACGAAAACGATACGGTCGCCACTTCCGAAATCCGCTATGGCGACAACGACAGGCTCGCAGCACGCGTCGCGCAGATGATGGGCGCGGATTGCCTGGTGCTGCTGTCCGACGTCGACGGGCTCTATACCGCCGATCCCACCCGCGATCCCGGCGCGCAATTCATTCCGGAGATTCGCAGGATCACGTCCGATATCGAGCGGATGGCGGGCGGTGCGTCCTCGGCCGTGGGTTCAGGCGGTATGGCCACCAAGATCGCGGCGGCAAAAATTGCGGTCACCGCCGGGTGCCACATGTGCGTCGCACCGGGACGGCACATGCATCCTCTGCGCCGGATCGAGGCGGGCGAGCGTTGCAGCTGGTTCTATCCGGCCGCCAATCCGGCCACCGTGCGCAAACAATGGATTGCCGGCACGCTGAAGGCGGCGGGCGAACTGTTCGTGGATGCCGGTGCGGCGGCTGCCCTGCGTTCCGGCAAAAGCCTCTTGCCTGCGGGCGTGACACGCGTGACCGGACATTTCGAACGCGGCGATGCCCTGATCGTGCGCGACGCCGAGGGGCTCGAGATTGCGCGCGGGCTGTCCGCGTATTCGAGCGAGGATGCCGACCGCCTCAAAGGTCGCAAGTCAGCGGAGATCGAAGCCCTGCTGGGCTTTCGCGGCCGTGACGAGATCATTCATCGCGACGATCTGGTGGTGACCGTCAGCGAAGCGTAACGCACGGCGGATGTCGTTCTGAGCCAGCGGGCTCAGGCCCCGTTCTTTCTGTTCTCCGGAATATCCACGAAGCGTCCCGCCGGCGGATCGCTGGCCGGGAACGTGTCGTCCAGTGCGCCGTCCACGGCCGGCTCCTTTGCTGCGACGGGATTGCGCATCCGCCAGCGATAGGCGATGCCCTTGAGCGCCGGTGCGGCGATCAGGCCGATCGCACCCAGCAGGGCGAGTTTCTCGAGCAGGTCGAAGGCGGAAGATCGGTCTGGACGATGACGGCGGCGCATGGCTGAACGCTCACAGGAAGGATGACGAGTGACGCGCGGGGCGACTGCGAGGTTCCGACCGAATGCCGATCGCCACCTCAGGTGCGCGGCGGCACGATCGGATGGGAGCTCGACAGCCCGCCATCGACCGCGAGCGCCTGGCCGTTCACGTAGGACGATTCATCGGACGCCAGAAACAGCGCCATCCGGGCAATTTCCGCCGGGGCACCGGCTCGCCGCAACGCATTGAGCTGGCCGATCCGGCCCGTGGTGCCGCGAGCGCGCGCCTGATCGAAAATGGATTGGGTCATGCCGGTTTCGATCAGGCCGGGGCAGATCGCATTGATGCGCACGCCGGTGCCGTACAGCTGCCAGGCTGTGGTCTGCACCAGACTGATGACACCGGCCTTGCTGGCACTGTAGGGCGATCCACCGGCGCCGGAGCGCAGTCCCGCCACCGATGCAGTACAGACGATGGAACCGCGTCCTTGCGACGTCATGATCCGCGCGGCGTGTTTGACGGCGAGGAACGTGCCGATCAGGTTGATCTGCAGAACCTGCAGCCAGTGCTCGGGTGTCTGTTCCTGCAATGGCACCAACCCGCCGCTGATGCCTGCGTTGGCGAAGCAGATGTCGAGTGCGCCGAACCGCGAGACGGCCAGATCCACGGCCTCGGCGACGCTGGCTTCCTGCGATGAGTCGCGCACCAGCGCGATTGCATCGCCAGCGTCGCGACGGATGGTTTCCGCTGTGGTCTGCACGGATTCGGAGCGATCGAGCAACACGAGCCGGGCGCCTTCGCTGGCGAACAGCAAGGCACTGGCACGACCGATGCCGCTGCCTGCGCCGGTGATGATCGCACTGCGGCCTGTCAGTCTGGACATGAGCGTCTCCGGTTCGGGTTGTGAAAGCGTCAGGCGCGCTGCGCCGCGCTGACGATCCCGCCGATCACGGCGTCGTAGAACATCGGCGGCATATCGTGGCCCATGCCACGCACGATGCGCAGTTCGGCGCCCGGGATGAGATCGGCGGTATGAATGCCTGCGGCAAGCGGCAGCAGCGGATCCTCGGCGCCGTGCACGACGACCGTGGGTGCCTTGATGCGCCGCAGACTGGCACTGCGATCGCCGGTGGCCGTGACGGCAGCGAGCTGTCGACCGTAGCCTGCCGGGCTGTAGCTGCGCCGTACGTCGCGTTCAATGCGAGCGCGCAGTGCCTCTTCGTCGAACGGCGCAGCGGGACTCGCCAGGACGCGCATGACCCCCAGCACGTGCTGAACATAAGCGGCGAGATTGTCGGGGTGCGGTGCGCGCGAGATCAGGGTCGCGGCCGCGGCCGGCGTGGGTGGCGGCAGCGAGGGGTTGCCGCTGGTGGACATGATCGAAGTGAGCGACAACACGCGCTGCGGATAATCGGCAGCCACGAGCTGGGCGATCATGCCGCCCATCGACACGCCTGCGAGGTGAGCTCGCGCGATGCCGAGTGCATCCATCAGCCCGACGGTGTCCGCCGCCATGTCATGCAGGGTGTAGGGCACCTGCGGTTTTCTGCCCGCCATGCGTGCCGCGACAATGCTGGCGATCATCGGCACAGGTTCCGTATCCAACTTCGTCGACAGTCCGACATCGCGATTGTCGAATCGAATGACCCGGAAGCCCTGCGCGACCAGCGCTTCGCAGAATGGCACGGGCCAGCGTGTGAGCTGCGCGCCCAGACCCATGATCAGGATCACCGCGGGATCGTCGCTCGCGCCGAACGATTCGTACTCGAGATGAATGCCGTTCGCTGCGACCTGAGGCACTTGAGCTGTTCCGGGCGGGAGGGAGCGGCAGTTTGCCGAGTGCACGGCGCCGCCCGCAACCGCCCGGGAAATTCGCGCCGACGCGTTCTGCACGGCAATTCATCCGGCTAGAATGGCCCCATGAACGCCGCAACTTCCGCCGTCGATCAGATCGCCGCCGTCATGGATCCCATCGGTCGTGCAGCCGTCGTGGCTGCGCGTGCCCTCGCTCAATCCAGCACCGAAACACGCAATCGGGCATTGCGTGCGGCTGCGGCTGCTGTACGCGCCCAGCGTCCGGCGCTGCTCGCCGCCAATCGACTCGACATGGAGCAGGCGCGTACGGCCGGTGTTTCGGGCGCGCTGCTGGACCGGTTGCTGCTCGACGATCAGCGCATCGAGAGCATGGCGAAAGGCATCGAGGACATTGCCGGGCTGGCCGATCCCATCGGTGAGGTGATTGCGGAATGGACGCGGCCCAACGGTCTCGTCATTCAGCGCGTGCGCGTGCCGCTCGGCGTGATCGGCATCATCTACGAAAGCCGGCCCAACGTGACTGCGGATGCCGGAGCGCTGTGTCTGAAATCCGGTAATGCCGTCATTCTGCGCGGCGGCTCTGAAAGTACCCATTCCAGCCGCGCCATCCATGCCTGTCTGGTGGAAGGTCTGCGTGCGGCGGGTCTGCCGGATGCGGCGATCCAGCTCGTGCCTGTCACGGATCGCGCCGCAGTGGGTTATCTGCTGGGTTCGATGACCGACTTCGTCGACGTGATCGTGCCGCGCGGCGGCAAGAGTCTGGTCGCGCGTGTCCAGCAGGAAGCGCGCGTGCCGGTCATCGGTCATCTCGAAGGCGTGTGTCATGTCTACGTGGACCGCGAGGCGGATCCCGAGATGGCGCGTGCCATCGTGCTCAATGCCAAATTGCGTCGCACCGGAATCTGCGGCGCAGCCGAGACCCTCCTCATCGATCGCGCCGGTGTGGCAACTCAGCTCGCTCCGCTGGTCAGGGCACTGCTCGATGCCGGCTGTGAGGTGCGCGGCGACGATGTCGTGCGGACCGCCGATGCGCGCGTCGTGGCGGCGACCGAGGAAGACTGGTTTGCGGAATACCTCGACGCCATCATCGCCGCGAAAGTCGTCGATGGTGTCGAAGGTGCCATCGAACACATTGCGCGCTACGGCTCGGCACACACTGAATCCATCGTGACGTCCAACACCGCGACGGCGCAGCGATTCCTGTCTGCCGTGGACAGCGCCATCGTGCTGCACAATGCCTCCACGCAGTTCGCCGATGGCGGCGAGTTCGGCATGGGCGCCGAGATCGGCATTTCCACGGACAAGTTTCACGCGCGCGGTCCCGTCGGCGTGGAGCAACTGACCAGCTATAAATACGTCGTCCGCGGCAGCGGCCAGACGCGTCCATAACGCGGGTGCATTCGCTGGAGCTGCGTCACGAATGTCGCGCGGCGCAGCTCAGGAACCTCTGATTTACCCCTTCAGGCGCTTGCGTTGTCTTCCAATGGCCTGAAGCAAGGCGCAAAGCGCAGCTCATATGTCGATATGAGCAAGCTTTGTAACGCAGCAGCAGGCCATTGGAAGACAACCCGTAAATGATTGTTTACACATTGAATGGGACGAACGCAGGGCCGTTCATGGTGGTGTTGCCGCTCACTCGAGTACGTCAAGTACACAGCGCTCGCGGCGCCTGACCCTCACTGATTAACACTGGGCCCTGCGCTCGTCGCAAGCGCCTCTGGGGTAAATCAGAGGTTCCCATATACTGCCCCGCGTGCAATGACGGGTGTTCCTCCATGAGATTGTTTCAGGCGACGTTGAGCGCGTTTTGTTTCGCACTGCTGGCGACAGTTGCTGGCGCACAGAATCACAATGCCGAGCTCGATGCGCTGGCGAATGCGGTCAGCCAGGCGCGGCAGCAGCAGGTGGATGCGCTGGCACCGGCCAGCTTCGCGGCGGCGCAGGCGGCGTTGCAGTCGGCAACGCGTGACGTCGAAAAGGGTCGCGACCCGCAGCGCGTCAGCGCCGAGATCGCCAAGGGCACGACCGCGCTGAACAAGGCCAATGCGGCAGCGACGGCCGCGCGCGAGACGCTGAGGACAGCCTTTTCTACGCGCACCGATGCACTGACAGCCGAAGCCCCGCGGCTTGCAGGCGAGGCGTGGCAGAAGGCAGATGCCCGTTTTCGCGAGGCAACCGCGGCACTGGAACGCAATGATCTCGAGACTGCGCAGAAGCGAGCCGCCGAAGCGGATGTATTGCTGCGTGAAGTCGAGATGACTGCCATCCGCAATGGTGTCGTCAATGAAGCGCGCGCCCTGATCGCGCAGGCGGATGCCGCCAAAGTGGAGAAATTCGCGCCTCGCACTCTGGCAGCCGCGCGGCGCTATCTCGCGCAGGCCGAGCAGGAAATCAATCGCAATCGCTATGAGCGTGGACCTGCGGTGAGTCTCGCGGCGCAGGCGAGTTACGAGGCGCGGCACTCCATGTATCTCGCGAAGGTCATCGAGAGCACGCTCGATCGCAAGAGCGACCAGGCGGCGCTCGAGGAGCTGATCCTGTCGTGGGAACAGCCGCTCGCCCAGATCGCTGCCGATGTGGACCTCGACTCGCGCTTCGACAACGGCATGGCCCCGGTCATGCAGGAACTGAAAACCAGGACCGGCAATCAGGCGCGTGAAGTGCAACGTCTGACGCGCGAACTCGAGGATCGCAACGAGCAGATTGCCGGGCTGAATGCCGAACTGGAAAAGCTGGAAGCCCGTCTCGGCGGAGTGTCGGAGGAAAGGCTGGCTTTGCAGCGGCGCGTCGATGAGCAGGATCGCCGTCGAGCCAATCTCGCTGCCATCGAGGCATCCTTTGCCCCCGATGAAGCCCGCATCATCCGTCAGGGTGACGACATCGTCATCTCGCTGCTGGGCATCCGCTTCCCCTCTGGGCGCGCAACTATCGACGCCGCGAGCGCACCCTTGATGGACAAGGTGCGCGATGCGATTGCCAGATTCCCGGATTCGTCCGTCGCCGTCGAAGGCCACACCGATTCCAATGGCAGCGATTCGGCGAACCTCATCCTGTCGCAGGATCGTGCCGATGCGGTGCGGCAGTACCTCATCAGCCATTACCGGCTCAATCCCGAAAAAATCAGTTCCATCGGCTACGGCGAAGCACGTCCCGTGGCCACCAACGATACCGCCGAAGGCCGCGCCCGCAACCGCCGCATCGATCTGATCATTCACGCCCAGTGAGTTGAAGGCGCAAGAGGTACGGTGCCTTAAGCGTTCTCTGGCGGCGAAATCTTTGCGTTGAGTGACAGCAGGCCGCCGCGCAGCGACCACGCATGGAAGCCGCGTGAACGCAGATGTTCGGCAGCGGCACGGCTACGGCTGCCGCGCGCGCAGATGACGAGGTAGTGCGCAGCAGATTCGAGTGCGCCTTCGTCGGCAAGCAGTGCTGCCAGCGGTACATGGCGTGAGGCGAGCGGGATCGGCATCGATTCGATTTCGTCGGCTTCACGTACGTCGATCAATGCGTAGCCGTTGACGCTTGCTGCCGTGAGATCGGTCAGTGTCACTTCCAGATCTGTTGCGACAGGTTCGATGCGCACGGAATCATCGTGCCTGCAGTCGGGTCGACGCACGAGCTTCAGCTTCCGGGGTTCCAGCGACAGCAGATCGAAGAGCAGCATTTCATTCCTGAGCTGGCCCGGCAGATCGAGCAGGAGCTTCAACGCCTCCAGCGCCTGCAAGGTACCGAGCACGCCCGGTACGGGCCCCAGCACACCCGCTTCCTGACAATTGCCTACCACGCCATCGCGGGTGGCTTCGGGCCACAGGCAGCGCAGGCAGGGTCCGTCGACGTCCGGCCGATAGGTCTGCAGTTGCCCTTCGTACTGGTAGACGCTGGCGAAGATGGCGGGCCTTGCGCATTTCACCACGGCATCGTTCACGAGAAATTTCGTGGCGAAGTTGTCGCTGCATTCGATGACGAGATCGTACTGACTGACCAGATCGATGGCGTTCTGCGGCGTGATCCGTCCGTGCGTCTGGATGTGCACTTCAGGATTCAATGCCTGCAATCGCGCGGCGGCCAGTGTCGACTTGGGTTTGCCGACGTCCTCGAGCGTGTACAGGGGCTGGCGATGCAGATTGCTTGCATCCAGAACGTCTGCCTCGGCAATGCCGAGGGTTCCGACCCCGGCACCCGCCAGGTAGGTGAGCACCGGCACGCCGAGTCCGCCGGCGCCGATCACCAGTACGCGCGCCGCACGCAGCTTTGCCTGTCCCGCAGCACCCACGTCCCGCAGCGAGATCTGGCGGGAATAGTCGGCAGAGGCATGAGGGTGATCATGATCATGAAGGTGCTCATGTGTGCATGCCGCGCCCGGCAGCGGGGTCGCGGCTTCTGCGCATCGTTCGCAGTTCACCCAGCCGGAATCGCCGTTGACGTAGTGTTCCTTTTTCCAGATCGGTACACGATGCTTCACTTCATCGATGATGAACCGGCAGGCCGCGAATGCTTCGGCGCGATGGCGTGAGCTGACGCCGACCCACACCGCAAGATCGCCGATGTCGAGGGAGCCCACGCGATGCACACAGTGCGCATCGATGACGCCGAAACGGGTGATGGCTTCGGCAACGATGCGGGCGCCTTCAGCGACGGCGAGCGCTTCGAAGGCTTCGTACTCGAGTCGTGTGACCGCGTGCCCTTCGTTGTGATTGCGTACCCAGCCTTCGAATGAGGCATAGCCGCCGGCTGCCGGATGTTCGAGCTCCCGGCGATATTCATCGACGTCCAGTGCGGTGGTGCTGAACGAAAATGGCGCCAGCAAGCGGCGCTCCCGCGGTGCGTGCTTCGTTGTCATCCGCCGGCTACCGGGGGAATGAACACCAGAGTGTCGCCGCTCGTCAGCGGCCGATCCCACGCAGCGAACTCGTTGTTGATCGCCACTTTCAACTGCGACTGTGCGAGCTTGAAAGGATGCCGGGACTGAAGTTCACGATACAACGCCGCAGGCGTGGTCGCGTTCGTGCGGATGGCTTCCTCGCTGCGACCGGCCTGTTCGCGAAACAGCGCGAAATACTGGACGCGAATCTCGACGGCGCCACTGCGCTGAGTGGAAAACGGCGCAGCTCCGTCCGTTGCTGCATCGAGCTGTCGCCGGGCGGCATCCAGTTCCTGTGGCGTGTTCACATTGTCCAGCGCAGCGGGCGACGGCAGGTCGAGCAGCAGCGTATCGGCGTCGATCAGGAATTTTCGCGGACACTGCTTGCCGGATGCGATGAATGCCTGCAGCGGTTCACGCGCCGACGGTTCCCAGATGGCACACAGCGGTTCAGGCAGGCCATCGTGCGCGCTGCGATACGCCGTGGCCAGGCGCTGCGGATCGCGACGTGCGATCAGATGATCGAGCGTCGCCGCATCGAGGAATGGCAGATCGCAGGCCACCACGAGCCAGGCCACCTTCGGATGCTGGGTCAGTGCCGCTGCAATGCCGGCAATCGGTCCGATACCGGGCTGACGATCGATGATCTGAGGCAGCGCGGCGCGCGTCGGTTCATCGCGCTGATCGGGTCGCACCGAAACGAAGGCGGTAGCACAGGCGCTGCTGACCAGTTCGAATGCGTGATGCAACTGCGGACGCCCGTGATACGCAAGCGTGGCCTTGTCGTGCTGCATGCGGCGGCTCGCACCGCCGGCGAGTACGAGTCCGAACAGCGTGGGCGCCGTGCTCATCGCGCACCTTCGTTGTCGCGGGTGACATCGCTTTTGCCCCCGCGCTTTTCCACCAGCTGTGTCTGCGCGATGACGATGTCGTGCGACAGCGCCTTGCACATGTCATAGACGGTCAGTGCTGCGATGCTGCACCCCGTCAGCGCTTCCATCTCGACGCCGGTCTTGTGGTGCACCGACACCGTGCAGCGGATCACTGCGTCGTCGCCATCCATGTCGACGGTGATCTTGCAGTTCTCGATGCCGAGCGGATGACAGAACGGAATCAGCTCGTGCGTGCGTTTTGCGCCCATGACACCCGCGATGATGGCCGTCTGAAACACCGGACCCTTGGCGGTGCTGAAGCCCTGGTTGCGCAACGCGGCGGAGACTTCACGCGGAAACTGCACGCGCGTCTCTGCCGTGGCAGTGCGCCTGGTCACGGCCTTGTCACCGACATCGACCATGGTCGGGCGATCGGCGGAATCGATGTGAGTGAAGGAAGACATCGGGCTGCTGGGTACTGGGCTGCTGGGCTCTGGCCAGAGAGAAGAATACAGCGAAGAGGGCCGTCCGGCCGATCCGATTCTGGCCAGCGGTCCAGCGCCCAGCGGCCCTCTTGCCCGTCTCAGCCGCCGATGTAATACATCTCGATCTTGCGCAGTGGCTGCTCCCCGAGGCGGGCACGCTGTTCACTGTAACGATCCGAGCGCTGCAGCCAGGTCGCGGCAATCAGGTTACGCAATTCGTCGTCGCTGGCGCCGTTGCGCAGGGGAGCGCGCAGGTCTGTGCCATGAGTCGCGAACAGGCAGGTATAGAAGACGCCTTCGGAAGACAGGCGTGCGCGGCTGCACGCACCGCAGAACGGATTCGTGACTGACGAAATGAAACCGATTTCTCCGACGCCATCGTCGAAGGCGTAACGCTCGGCCACTTCGCCGCGATAGTTTTCTTCGACGGTGTGCAGCGGCCAGCGGGCGTGGATGCGTTGCATGAGTTCGCGCGAGGGCACGACGCGATCGAGACTCCAGTGATTGCGATTGCCAACGTCCATGTACTCGATGAAGCGCACGACGATCGGGCTGGCACGGAACCGCTCGACCAGATCGAGCGCCAGGTGATCGTTCACGCCGCGCTGAATCACGGCATTGATCTTGACCGGCGTCAGACCTGCATCGACGGCGGCCTGAATGCCCTCGAGGACGCGATCGCGTTCGCCGAAGCCGCCACTCATCTGCCGGAACACATCGGGATCGAGCGCATCGAGGCTGACCGTGATGCGGTTCAGGCCGTTGGCCTTGAGCTGCGCCGCATGCTGGGCGAGCAGGACCGCATTGGTCGTGAGTGCGATGTCCTGCACGCCATCGATGGCGGACAGTTCGCCGACGAGTTCGCCCAGGTTCGGACGCAACAATGGTTCGCCGCCGGTGAGTCGTACCTTCTTCACACCCAGATCGACAAACAGGCGTGTCAGCCGGGCGATTTCCTCGAACGACAGCCGCTCGCTCGACTTGAGGAAGCGGTAGTGCTCGTGAAACGTTTCCTTCGGCATGCAGTACGGGCAACGAAAGTTGCACCGGTCCATGACCGAGATGCGCAGATCGTGCAGCGGCCTGCCGAGCGTGTCGCGCGGGTGGAAGGCAGTTGGCAGGGGAACGACGTTGTCCACGGCTACCATGCGTAGAACGGCGCGGTGACGCCGCGTGCCAGTGTCGATGGGCCCGGCGGCAGTTCGACGAAACCATCTGTCCCGAGCAACGACGTGAAATCGCCCGAGCCGCGCGTTGGTCGCGGTTGAGCAGTGACGGCACCGGACTCATCGGTGCGCAGTGCAACGGGCAGAAATACGGTGAGGGACGGTTTCACTTCGAATGACTCCGCGAGCGCCACAGGTTGCGGTCTCGAACGCGCCTCGCCCAGGGACGCGGCGAGACCGGGATACACATACCGCGTCAGGCACATCAACGTCGAGACCGGATTTCCGGGGAGTGCATATACGGCCTGTCCTCGCTCGCCGATACCGAACCACAGCGGTTTGCCGGGCCGCTGCGCCACCTTGTGGAACGCAACGCATACGCCGAGTTCCTCCAGGATCTGCGGCACGTAGTCGAATTTGCCCATCGATACGCCGCCACTCAGCACGAGGACATCGCAGGAGTCCAGATGAGTCCGGAGCCGGCGTCGCAGCACTTCAGGCAGATCGGGCAGGTGATCGTGAGTCAGGTCGCGATAGCCACGGCGCTGCAAGGCCGCCGCAACGGCATAGGCGTTCGATCGATAGATCTGCCAGTCCGCTGCCGGTTCGCCAGGTTCCACCAGTTCATCGCCCGTGGAGATGACCGCGATGCGGGGCGAGCGGCTGACCTGCACACTGGCAAGACCCGCGGAGGCAATGACGGCGATCTGCGCAGGTCCCAGCCGGACGCCGGGCTGCAACAGTTCGGTACCGGCTTTGCAGTCAAAGCCGCGCCGATGGATGTTCATGCCGGAGGAGATGTCGAGATCGGCGGCCAGATGAGCCGTGCCGTCGCGCACTTCGATACGTTCCACCGGGACGACGCAATCGCAGCCGGACGGGACCACGGCGCCCGTCATGACTTCGAAGCAAGCCGCCGTGTCCGCGAGAATCATCTGGCGGGCACCGGCCGCCTGGGTGCCGGCGATCCGGAAACTGCGTCGGCCGCTGGCACTCGCGAAGGCGATGCCGTCCATGGTCACGCGATCGAACGGCGGCTGATCGCGGGACGCCGCGACAGGTTCGCGCAGAACGGCGCCGCCCAGCTCCGCAAGCGCCCGCGACTCGGTGCCCTGCGGCGTCACGCGCTCGAGGATGATGGCTTCAGCGTCGGCGGGAGAAATCATTCAGGCGTCTGACGGTTCCACAAATGAAAACGCCCGGCGGACTTGAACGTCGCCGGGCGTTCCGAGTGTGTCACGAGCCAGTGGCCTGAGGCCACTCGCGCCGGGAGTTACCCGCGTGCCTTGAACACGCGCACCTGTTCGTTGAACACCTTCGCCTTGCTCTGCAGCTCTTCCTGCGCGGCGGCGATCTTCTTGGCCTTCATGGTCTTGACGGCCATCGCATTGCCGCCGGCGGCGCTCTTCACTTCCTCGTCCAGGCAGGCGCCGAACGCCGTCACCTGATCGTTGTACGCCTTGAACGCATTCATGGCCGCGATCATTTCGGACTCGCTCGCCGTCTTGCCATCCGGAATCGAGGCGGGCGCCTTGGGGTAGGCACATTCAGCCTGCGCCTGGAAAGAGAAGGCCGCAAAGGCCAGGACTGCGGTCAAGCGGATCGGAAACTTCATTGCCGTAAAACTCCTCATGAGTCGGAAAATCGTGGCGCCCGGTGTCATCACCGGGGGCGAGAAGGGGCAGGAGTGATATCGGTAACAAAAAGGCCCGCTTGAGGGCCCGCGGCGAACGCTTTTGCGGGTTGCGACCGGTGTCGCAGGAAAGCGGCGGCCTGCGTCGTGCGCTGGTGGGCGACCGGGTGGAAACCCTCAGCATTCCAGAGGGTTCCGGACCAATCGAGGGCAGGTTATGTGCCCTCGACCGCCCCTGTTCTTCAGCCGCGTGCCTTGAAGATCCGGACCTGTTCGTTGAACAGCTTGGCCTTGGTCTGCAGCTCTTCCTGGGCTGCGCTGATCTTCTTGGACTTCATGGTTTTCAGTGCCATCAGCTGGCTGCCGCTGGCACCGGAGTTCTTGGCTTCGTCATCCAGACAGGTACCGAACGCGACCACCTCTTCGTTGTACGCCTTGAAGGCGTTCATCGCGGCGATCATTTCCGGCTCGCTGGCAGTCTTGCCGTCCGGGATCGAGGCCGGAGCCTTGGGGAAGGGGCACTCTGCGTGCGCGGAGACGCCAAACGCCAGGGAGGCGCAGGCCATGAGAGCGAAAGTGGCTGGTTTTCTCATCGTCGCAAGTCTCTTCAATGGGCACAGAAATCCGGGTGGTCATCCGGATGCTCAGGTCCTGCATCGGCGATGCAGGGGGTGACTTGAGGCGATGAGAGGGGTCGTTTTCACATAAGCAGCGTTGACCTTCAAAAGCGTGATGGAGCACGCGATTGGATCGGTGCAGAAACGAGAACGCCCGGCGCTCCTTGCGGGGCGCCGGGCGTTCAGCAGGCGGAAAGCGGGAAGGCGATCAGCTCTTGTTGGTGCGGGCCTTGTAGGTCTTCACCTGCTCATTGAAGCGTGCCGCATGCGATTCGAGTTCATCGACGGCTGCGTTGTGACGCTTGGCCTGGATGGCCTTCACCTGGGCGACCTGGTCCGCGGGAGCGTCGGCGCCCAGCGCATCGATGCGGGCCTGCAGTTCCATGTCGAGGCAGCTCAGATAGGCGATCACCTCGGTGTTGTATTCCTTGATGGCCTTCATGCCGGTGATCATTTCCTGCTCGGTCGCCGTCGAGCCGTCCGGAATCGAGGCCGGGGCTTTCGGATAAATGCATTCGGCCTGAGCGAAGCCGGCAGTCAGCAGACCGGTCAGCAGCAGGCCGGACAGGATCTTGGTCTTCATCAAACACGCCCCTTGAATGTGTCGCGATGTGCGAAAAGTGAGCCGCGCCGGGCTGATCGGATGTACGTATGGCGCCGGATCGGGAATCTTCGCGGCCAAATATACGGGCGGCACGCAGGCGCGGCAATCAGGCGGCCGCGTCCCGACGCCGGAATCTATACTTGCGGGGTTTCTTAAAGGATGTTCATGAAGCGCTCCATTCTTTTCAGCGGCGGTGACCTTCGCGCATGAGCGCCGCCGAGCTGGATGCTCTCCGTCTGAGCCTTTCGGTGGCGTTGCGCAGCGTGCTGTTCGGCTTGCCGCTCGCGGTGCTGGTCGCGTGGCTGCTGGCGCGCCGCCGCGTGGCCGGGCGCCTCGTGCTGGATGCCTTTGTGCACCTGCCGCTGGTGCTGCCGCCGGTGGTCGTCGGTTATCTGCTGCTGCTGCTGCTCGGTACGCGCGGTCCCATTGGCGGCTGGCTGCACCGCGCATTCGGGATTCAGCTCATCTTCACCGCGACGGGGGCGGCAATCGCCACCGCGGTGATGACCTTCCCGCTGATGGTACGAGCCATCCGCATTTCACTCGAAGGTGTGGACGCGGGGCTCGAGGATGCGGCCCGCACATTGGGTGCCGGTGCGTGGGATCGGTTCTGGACCATCACGGTGCCGCTGATGCTGCCCGGCATTGTCGCAGGCGCCATTACCGCGTTTGCAGCAGGCCTGGGCGAATTCGGCGCCGTCATCACCTTCGTGTCGAACATTCCCGGTGAAACCCGGACGCTGCCGCTGGCGCTCTACACCGCACTGCAGACACCGGGCGGCGAAGCATTGGCTGCACGCCTGGCGATCATTTCGCTGACGCTCGGCATTGCAGGTCTGATCGTTGCCGAACTCATCGCCCGCCGCGTGCGCTGGATGCTGGGGCGTTAGTGCGCCTTCGCGTTACACATCGCCGCGGCGATTTTCTGCTCGACATCGACATCGATGTCGCCAGTGCCGGTACCGTGGCATTGTTCGGCCGTTCCGGCTGCGGCAAGACCACACTGGTCAACATCGTCGCGGGATTGCTCGCGCCCGACGCAGCCAGCATCAGCATCGGTGCGCAGGTGCTGGAGGACACCGCATCGGGCGTGCGAGTGCCTGCCGAGCACCGCCGCATCGGCTACGTCTTTCAGGATGCGCGGCTCTTCCCGCATTTCGATGTGCTCGGCAACCTGCGTTACGGTGAACGTCGCGCGCCGCGCGAGCAGCGGCACATCACGCTCGACAGAGTCGTGGACCTGCTCGGGCTCGGTTCATTGTTGCAGCGAAGAACCCGATCGCTGTCCGGCGGCGAACGTCAGCGGGTGGCGCTGGGTCGCGCGCTGCTCTCGCAGCCGCGATTGTTGCTGCTCGATGAGCCGCTCGCATCGCTCGATGTGGCACGACGCGAAGAAGTGCTTCCTTATCTCGAACGGCTGCGCGATGAAGCGGGGATTCCGATCGTTTTCGTGAGCCATCAGTTCGATGAAGTGCTGCGCCTGGCGACACACGTCGTATTGATGGAGGCCGGTCATGTGGTGACACAGGGGGCAGTCGAGCAGGTCAGTGTGCATCCGCGTCTGCGCGCCATCGTCGGTGCGGACGCCGTGGGCTCGGTGTTGAGCGGCGTCATCGAGACCGCTCATGCGGGCACCGGGCTGGTCGATGTGCGCGTGGGAGACGGCACCCTCAAGGTGACGCTGGAGCACGCACGTAAGGATGCGGCGGTGCGTATTCAGGTGCTGGCACGCGACGTCATTCTGGCCACGACTGCGCCACAGGGCCTGAGCGTACGCAACGTTCTGCCCGGCCGGATCATCGGCATCGACGCAGATGAGGGCGATGCGTTCCTGATTCAGATCGATATCGGTGGCAGCACGCTGTTGTCTCGCGTAACGCGAGCGGCGCAGGAGGCGCTGGGTCTGCATGTCGGCATGTCGATCTTTGCATTGATCAAGGCCGTATCGATTCGCGGCCATGCGTTCCTTGCACCGCGTGTCAGGCAGTGAAGGGGAATCGGACTATCGCAAAAAGAGAAATTCCATGGTGCCGGGTGAGCTGACCAGCCTTTCACGGACACGTGGTCAACCGCGCGTAAGAGAAATGAACTCTCCATGGTGGCCCGGCACCAGAGGGCGCGATTGCTGGATTGACGCTGACAACAGTGCGGCACTATCGTGAGCGCATGGCACACCCCAGTGCGGTCGTATTACTGGACGATTCGCCAATAACAGCCCAAGTCACGGAGAGACAGGAAGAAATGGAAACCGGCACCAGGCGCTCCGCCACAAAACACCGCACTTTTGCGGCGTCTAGAAATACGCCGGGGCACGAACTACCGCACTTAGGCGGTCGATATAAGAGTTAGAGTGCGAAAAAGATGATCCGTGGAATCAAATGGCGTTCCCTGCTCATCGCGATGTTCGCATTCTACGTGGCCCCTTTGCTTCCGTTGATTGTCGTCTCCTCGATTCCGAACTTCTTCGGTGCAGAGGCCGGACAGCGCTTTCGTATTTGGCAAAGTCCATTCGTGCTGGTTTTGGCTTGGTTCTATGCCATTGCGCCCGTTGGCGCTGCCTACCTGGCCGCGAAGCTGGCCGGACAGCAACCGTTGCTTCATGGCCTTCTGATAGGGCTAGTGGGTGCCGTCTTGGTTGTGCTGTGGGTGCAGGGTGGCACAGTGGCGTTTGAAGCCATTTTGGCGCTGCTAGTGTTGTCGTGCGGTCTGTTTGGTGGCTGGTTATGGAGGTATCGGCATGCTCAGCGTAGCGTCGCACTCTAACAATTCGTTCGAGCCGACGCCGGTGATCAATGCGGCTTCCCTCAGCGCTGGCTGCGGCGCGGCTCAACGAAATCGTTGGGTGTCAGGTTGAACGTCGGGTCGGCCGGATAACGAGAAGGAGAACCACAGTGGCATCGGATCCTGTATCGTCGTACATGTTCAATCCGAACGAACTGTGGACACTTGGAATTGCGGCGTACGCAGCAGTGATCTCCACTTTTGTTCTCGGGTGGGACGCATACAAGTGGCTTGCTGCTGGAGCAAAGATTGATCTGTCCGCCTCGCCAAACATGCAGATGTTCGGAGGGGCAGTGCCCGATCCGAAAACATACATGGTTGTGACGGCGTACAACGTGGGGGACCA
>DASTRD010000020.1:0-12289 GCA_035761425.1 Povalibacter sp. | reverse complement strand
GACCTGTTCGACGACTTCGCGGCGGTGCTGTCGAACGTCGACGCGCTGGTGCTGACCGAGGTCTATCCCGCGGGCGAGGCGCCGATCGCCGGCGCCGACGCCAAGTCGCTGGCGCGCAGCATCCGCGCGCGCGGCCGCATCGACCCGGTCGTGGTCGGCGGGGTGTCGGAGCTGGCCGGCGTGCTGCCGGACGTGCTGCAGGACGGCGACCTGCTGCTGATGATGGGCGCCGGCGACATCGGCGCCGCCGCCCAGGCGCTCGCCGCGCAGGGCTTCCCTTCCGAACGCGCCGAGGAGGCGACGCCGTGACCGCCGTGCCGTCCGCCCGCTTCACCGATCCCGCCGTGTTCGGCCGCGTCGCCGTGCTCATGGGCGGCACCAGTTCCGAGCGCGAAGTCTCGCTCGACTCCGGCCGCAATTGTCTGGAGGCGCTGCGCCGTCGCGGTGTCGATGCACACGCAGTGGATGGCATTGCGGCACTGGTGCAGGAGATCGTCGCCGGTAAATGCGATCGCGTCTTCAACATCCTGCACGGACATCACGGCGGCGGCGAAGACGGCGTGCTGCAGGGTCTGCTCGAAGCCTGCAACGTGCCATACACCGGCTCCGATGTGCTCGGCTCGGCGCTGTCGATGGACAAGATCCGCACGAAACAGGTGTGGTTGTCGCTCGGCCTGCCAACGCCGCAGTACGTGCGTCTCGAACGCAACGGCGATGTCGCGGCGGCGGCACGTCAGCTGGGTCTGCCCGTGATCGTGAAGCCTGCATGCGAAGGCTCGAGTGTCGGCGTCAGTCGCGTCTTCAGCGAACAGGATCTGCCCGATGCGTTTGCGCTCGCTGCCCGTTACGAAGGCGATCTGCTGATGGAGCAGCTGATCGTGGGCGAGGAATACACCGTCGGCATTCTCGGCGAACAGGCATTGCCGACCATCCGCATCGTGCCGGCCGGCGAGTATTACGACTATCACGCCAAGTATGTCGCCGAGGACACCCGCTACATCTGTCCGGGTCTGAGCGACGCTGCCGAAGTCGACATGCAGGCGCTCGCGCTCGCTGCGTTTCAGGCAGTGGGCTGCGATGGCTGGGGCCGCGTCGATGTCATGCGCGATCGCAACGGTGCCAATTACCTGCTCGAAGTGAATACCGCACCGGGCATGACCAGTCATTCGCTCGTGCCCAAGGCGGCGCGCGTTCTTGGAATCGAGTTCGACGAGCTGGTGTGGCGAGTGCTGGAGACCAGCCTGCGAGGGCGGCGCTAGATGTTCGCAACGCGCAAACGCAATCGACGCAAGAACGCGGAAAGTTCCGCGCGCTGGTGGTCGGGCCTGTCGCTCGCCGGTCTCGGGCCGCTGTTCGCGCATGGGCTGCGTCCGGTGCTCGCGATGTCCGGCTCGCTCATCGCGGTGGCGTTGCTGCTGTGGGGCGCGATGAATGTGCTCGATCGGCCGATCGCCACGGTGGAAGTCGGCGGTCAGTTCCAGCGCGTCGCACCGCTGCAGATCGAGGCGGCGGTGGCGCCATTTCGCGGTGCGGGTTTTCTGTCAGTCGATCTGGATGCCATGCAGCAGGCGCTGGAAAAGATCGCCTGGGTCGATCGTGCACGAGTGGAGCGTCACTGGCCGCGTTCGCTGCGGGTCGTCATCACCGAACACGTCGCGGCGGCACGCTGGGGAGACGACGGACTCATGAACACGCGCGGTGAATTGTTTCTGGCGCATGCCGAACGAGTGCCGCCGGAACTGCCGCAACTCATCGGCCCGGAAGGTACTCAGGCGGAAGTCGCAAAGCTGTATCTGGAGAGTTACCCGCAGCTGCTCGCCGTCGGCATGCGGCTGTCGAAAGTCGAACTGGATCCGCGCGGCGCGTGGCAACTCACGCTGGCGAACGGTGTGCAGGTGCGCCTGGGCCGGCAGGACGTGCAGGAACGCCTGCAACGATTCCTGAAGGTGGCGAGCCCGCTGGTGGCCGCGCGCAGTACGGAAGTGAGTTACGTGGATCTGCGTTACAGCAACGGGTTCTCGGTGGGCTGGGTCGCCTCGGGTACGCGCATGGCGCAGGACGCGCAGGACGTGCCGCCGGGAGCATGAACTGATGCACGCAAGAGACAAAAGAGGCTGATGCCAAGTGCCTAGAAAGAATGACCGCAATCTGATCGTCGGCCTGGACATCGGTACGTCCAAGGTCGTTGCCATCGTCGGCGAGCTGCAGCATGACGGCACGCTCGAAGTTGTCGGCCTGGGTTCGCACCCCTCGCGCGGTCTCAAGCGCGGCGTGGTCGTCAACATCGAGTCGACGGTGCAATCCATCCAGCGCGCCGTGGAAGAAGCGGAGCTGATGGCCGGCTGCGAGATTCACTCGGTGTATGCAGGCATCGCGGGCAGTCACGTGCGCAGCCTGAATTCGCACGGCATCGTCGCGATCCGCAACAAGGAGGTCACGAGTGAAGACGTCGATCGCGTGATCGATGCCGCGCGTGCGGTGGCGATTCCGGCTGACCAGAAGATCCTGCACATCCTGCCGCAGGAGTTCCTGATCGACAGCCAGGAAGGCATCCGCGAACCCATCGGCATGTCCGGCGTGCGTCTCGAAGCCAAGGTGCACATCGTGACGGGTGCGGAGAGCGCCGCGCAGAACATCGTGAAGTGCGTGCAGCGTTGCGGCCTCGCTGTCGAGGACGTGGTCCTCGAGCAGCTGGCATCGAGCTATGCGGTGCTCGCCGACGATGAAAAGGAACTGGGCGTATGCCTGGTCGATATCGGCGGTGGCACCACCGACATCGCCGTGTTCTCAGGCGGCGCGATTCGCCATACGGCCGTGATTCCGATTGCCGGCGATCAGGTGACCAACGATATCGCGGTCAGCCTGCGCACGCCGACGCATCACGCGGAAGAGATCAAGATGAAGTTCGCCTGCGCGCTGTCGCAGCTCGCCAATGCGGACGAAACCATCGAAGTACCCAGTGTCGGCGATCGTCCGCCGCGCCGCCTTGCACGCCAGACGCTCGCCGAAGTGGTCGAGCCGCGTTACGAGGAACTCTTCGCACTGGTGCGCGAGGAGCTGCGTCGCTCGGGCTTCGAGGAAGTGATCGCCGCCGGTGTCGTACTGACGGGCGGCAGTTCGAAGATGGAAGGCGCCGTGGAACTTGCCGAAGAGGTGTTCCACATGCCGGTGCGCCTCGGCATTCCCCAATACATCAGTGGCCTGGTGGACGTGGTGAGCAATCCCATCCACTCCACCGGCGTGGGCCTGCTGCTGTACGGCCGCGAGAACTACATGCGTGGTCGTCGGGATTCGCCGATCGGCGCCGCGGCCGGCGGATTGCTGGAGCGGATGAAGGCCTGGTTTCAGGGCAATTTCTGATTCGGCACAGCCGATCGGAAAAGGCCGGTGATGGGAGTGATGAAAGTGATGGAGGTGATGAAGGCCGAGCATGTCTCTGGTCCTTCATCACTCACATCACCTTCATCATCTGCGTCACTTTCGGGAAGGGCGTGATCTGCGGCCTCTGACCAACGATCACGATTTGTTGATGTATCGAGATGATGTCTTCAATCGACATCGAGGGGACTAACGATGTTTGTACTTGCTGATACAGAGAATCAAGGTGCCGTAATCAAGGTCATCGGCGTGGGCGGCGGCGGCGGCAACGCCGTGGCGCACATGGCGCAGACCGGGATCGAAGGCGTGGATTTCATTTGCCTCAATACGGATGCTCAGGCGCTGAAGCATTCGAAAGTGAAAGTCGGTCTGCAGATCGGCTGCAACATCACCAAGGGCCTGGGTGCGGGCGCGGATCCGGAAGTCGGCCGTCAGGCGGCAATGGAGGATCGCGATCGCATCATCGAAATGATCGAAGGCTCCGACATGCTGTTCATTACTGCGGGCATGGGCGGTGGCACGGGCACGGGTGCGGCGCCGGTCGTGGCCCAGATCGCGAAGGAACTCGGCATTCTGACCGTCGCGGTGGTGACGCGTCCGTTCGACATGGAAGGCCGCAAGCGCTCCAGCTCGGCGGAACACGGTATCGGCGAACTCAGTCGTCACGTCGACTCGCTGATCACGATCCCGAACCAGAAGCTGCTCACGGTGCTCGGTGGCGACGTCACGCTGCTCGATGCCTTCAAGGCGGCCAATCAGGTGCTGCAGGGCGCCGTGCAGGGCATTGCGGAGCTGATCACCAAGCCCGGCATGATCAATGTCGACTTCGCCGACGTGCGCACGGTCATGGCGGAAACCGGCATGGCGATGATGGGCTCGGGTTCGGCACGCGGCGAGAACCGCGCACGCGAAGCTGCCGAAGCGGCAGTGTCCAGTCCGTTGCTGGAAGATGTGAATCTGCATGGCGCGCATGGCCTGCTGATCAATGTCACTGCCGGCATGGATCTGCGCACGAGCGAGTTCAGTGTCGTCGGTGACACGGTGAAGCAGTACGCCTCCGAAGATGCGAACGTGGTGGTGGGCTGCGTGATCGATCCGGAAATGAGCGAAGAGATTCGCGTCACAGTGGTGGCGACCGGCATCGGCCGGCCCGAAGTCGAGCAGATGCCGCAGCCCGATGCACGTCGCGGCGGCATGACGGCGATTCAGGGCGGTCGCGGCCGTGTGCCGACACTCGACGATCTGCATGTGCCGACCTACATCCGTCAGCAGCGCGATGGCCAGGCGCCGCGCCGCGCGGTGGGTGACGGTCTGAACGTCGACGACACCACGATGCTGGACATTCCGGCATTTCTGCGGCGTCAGGCGGATTGAGCGAAGGTTCGTGACGACAGCGCAGAGTCAGCCATCGGCCGATTGCGCTGTCGGATCGCCTTCGCGGTAGTTGCAGTTCCGGAAGTTTGTCCCCGCCCGGAAAGCGGCATCGACGCTCTCGCACCCCGGCAAATCAGAGGCTTGTCGGGGTTGCGAGGCGGTGCTACGGTGCCACGGCTCTTTGCGGGGACGAGATTGATTGCATGAGTTCGCCTGTCCGCTGAGCGCCATCCTCTTCCTCTCTATCCATGCTGCACCAGCGAACCCTCAAGAACACCATTCGCGCCACCGGCGTCGGCCTGCATTCGGGCAAGAAGGTGTTGATGGTGGTGAAGCCGGCGCCTGCGGATACCGGGGTGGTGTTCCGGCGGACGGATCTGGACCGCGTCATCGATGTGCCTGCCAGCGCCGAGAACGTCGGCGAAACCATGCTGGGCACGGTGCTCGTCAAGGACGGTTCACGCATCAGCACGATCGAACATCTGATGTCGGCGTTTGCCGGCCTCGGCATCGACAACGCCCTGGTGGAACTGTCGGCCGAGGAAGTGCCGATCATGGACGGCAGCGCGGGACCGTTCGTGTTCCTGCTGCAGTCGGCGGGGATCGAAGAGCAGGATGCCCCGAAGCGGTTTGCCCGCATCCTGAAACCTTTGCAGGTGGAAGACGGCGACAAGTGGGCGCGCTTCGCGCCCTACAACGGTTACCGCGTCAATTTCGAGATCGAGTACGACCATCCGATCTTCAGGAAACGCGACCAGACTGCGACCATGGATTTTTCGACCACGTCATTTCTGCGCGAAATCAGCCGCGCGCGTACCTTCGGTTTCATGCGCGATCTGGAATTCATGCGTTCCAGAAATCTGGCTCTCGGCGGCACCATGGACAACGCCATCGTGCTGGACGACACACGCATCCTCAACGAAGAAGGGCTGCGTTACGAAGACGAGTTCGTGAAGCACAAGATTCTCGATGCCATCGGCGATCTGTATCTGCTGGGTCGCAGCATCCTGGGTGAGTTCAGCGGCTTCAAATCCGGTCATGGTCTGAACAACCGGCTGCTGCGCAAACTGATTGCGACACCGGATGCCTGGGAAGAAGTGACGTTTGAAGGGGCCGAAGAGCCGCCGATTGCCTACCTGCCTGTTCAGGCCGTCGCTGCCAGCGCCTGAAGGATTACAGAGAGCGGACGCTGCCCTGATTCCTCGGTCTGGCTGGGCCCCGGGGGGACATAACGGGCTGCTGTTGCCGGCCATCCAGAGCAGCCATTGGCCATTCTTCAATCAGTGGCTTGCCCCACCCGCACATGCAGCTTTGTGACGGGCGTCTCACGACCCTCGCCCAGAGCGCTGAGCAGCTCGGCATGCAGAAAGCGAAGTCGCGAGGCCCACGCCGCAGAATCGGTCGTCACGATCACGGTGTCCTCGCGATAAGTTGCTGAAAGTACATGCTCTTTTTCCGGTGCGGGCAGGGCGGCGCGTACCCGGTCGGCCAGATCGAGGCTCTCTCGCGCGCGGCGTTCGAGATTCGCGAAGAGCGATCCGAGGCCGGCGGTGATCGGTTTCATCGGTTCAGACATGAACTGAAATCTCAACAATGTGAGCCATGGCCGCTTGATCTTTGGTTTGCGGATTCTGCATATTCCCCCACGCTGTAAAGGGCAAACCCGTCCGAAAGGCGGGGACGCAAAGCCACCGGTCTAAGGACTGCCGATCCGTTGCCGATAACGGAAGTCAGGGCGGTCACGATAGCGGGGTTGCCAGGATGTACAACTCGAATGATCGGTTTACGTCCTCTCCCCCGAGGGAAATGACCTGTCGCGGTTCGCCAGTTCGAGCGATCCGCCCCAGGATGTTTTTGTCGCGCCACTTTTTTCTGCGCGAGGCACGCTCGTAATGAATGTCATCGTCTTTTCCAAGCGCCTCGGGCGGGCCCGACAGTTCGAGCTCGGCCGTCCGATCGCCGCGACGGTGACCATCGCCACGATCATTGCTGTACTTGCCGGAGTCCTGTTCGTTGGCGTCCAGCTCGGGCGCAGCAGCCTGTTCGAACCCACTGCCCAGGTCGCCGACTGGGGCCGCCGCCTCGAAGCACAGCGGCTGCAGGTGGTCGAAACCCGGCAGGAATTGCAGAACAACCTCGATGCGCTCGCGAGCCGCGTAGGCCAGATGAATGCGCATGTCATCCGTCTGGATGCGCTGGGCCGCCGACTGACCGAGATGGCCCATCTGGACAAGGGCGAGTTCAATTTTGACCGCGCGCCGGCCGTCGGCGGTCCCGAAGGAGTCGTCGAGAGCGCCCTGGTGACCTCGCCGGACATCTCTTCGATGCTCGACAAGCTCACGTCCCAGATCAAGGACCGCGAACGCCAGCTCAGTGTGTTGGAGAGCCTGATCTCCAACCGCAATCTCAACCGCCAGATCGTTCCGGATGGCCGTCCGGTGGCGAAGGGCTGGATTTCCTCCTATTTCGGCGAGCGCACGGATCCGTTCAACGGCCGTAACGCCATCCACAAGGGCATCGATTTCGCAGGTCCCGCAGGCTCCGAGGTCATTGCCGTGGCTTCCGGGGTCGTGACCTATGCCAAGGATCGTTTCGGCTACGGCAAGACCGTGGAGATCAACCACGGCAACGGCTATGTCACCCGCTACGCGCACAATCAGCGCACGCTGGTGCAGCCGGGCGACACGGTGCAGAAGGGCCAGCCCATTGCCCTGATGGGCTCTACGGGCCGCTCCACCGGGCCTCACGTACATTTCGAAGTGCTGAAGAACGGTCGAGCCGTCAATCCGATGAGCTTCGTCAGAAACTGACAAAGCCTTCATCCGCCGAATCCCGCCTGCGGGGGTTGTTTTCCCCTCATCCCGCCCCGAACGTCTGTGCCCGGCCGGCCTAAGGCCGCAGGGCGGCGTGTACAATCGCGTCCTTTCACGATCCCGACCCGGAGTTACGAAGCGTGGCGAACTGGCTGAGCCAACTGTTCGGCAGCCGCAATCAGCGGCTTGTCAGCGGATACACCAAATACGTCAATCGCACCAACGCGCTTGAACCCGCCTTCAAGGCCCTGAGCGATGAGCAGCTGAGGGCCAAGACCCAGGAATTCCGGGCGCGCCTGGAGAAGGGCGAGACACTGCACGATCTGCTGCCCGAAGCGTTCGCTGCTGTGCGCGAATCGGCCCGGCGCACGCTGGGCATGCGGCATTTCGATGTGCAGCTGATCGGTGGCATGGCGCTCAACGACGGCAAGATCGCCGAAATGCGCACCGGCGAAGGCAAGACCCTCATGGCGACGCTGCCGGTGTATCTGAACGCTCTGCCGGGCAAGGGCGTCCACGTCGTCACCGTCAACGAATATCTCGCCGCGCGCGACGCGGAGTGGATGGGACCGGTCTATCGGTTCCTCGGTCTGACGGTCGGCGTCATCAAGAGCGGCCAGAGCTCGGATGAGAAGCGCGTCGCCTACGCTGCCGACATTACCTACGGCACCAACAACGAGTTCGGTTTCGATTATCTGCGCGACAACCTCGCTTTCCGGCTCGAGGATCGCACGCAGCGCGAACTCGCGTACGCCATCGTCGACGAAGTGGACTCGATCCTGATCGACGAAGCGCGCACGCCGTTGATCATTTCCGGTCCTGCCGAGGAAAGCACCGAGCTGTATGTGCGCATCAATCAACTGGTGCCGCGGCTCAAGCGCCAGGAAACCGAAGAAGGCGAGGGCGATTACTGGGCGGATGAGAAGTCGCGCCAGGTGCATCTGTCCGACGCCGGTCACGAGCGTGCCGAAGAGCTGATCGCCGAGGCGGGGCTGCTGAAGCCCGACGAAAGTCTCTACGACGCCACGAACATCCGCCTGATGCATCACCTGAACGCCGCGCTGCGCGCCCACGCGCTGTATCACCGCGACGTCGAATACATCGTGCGCAATGGCGAAGTCATCATCGTCGATGAATTCACCGGTCGCACGATGCCCGGCCGGCGCTGGTCCGACGGTCTGCACCAGGCCGTGGAAGCGAAGGAAGGCGTGCGCGTACGCGAGGAGAATCAGACCGTCGCCTCGATCACGTTCCAGAACTACTTCCGCATGTACACGAAGCTGTCCGGCATGACCGGTACAGCCGACACCGAAGCATTCGAATTCCAGTCCATCTACGGCCTGGAAGTGGTGGTGATTCCGACGCACCGTCCCATGATCCGCAAGGATCACCCGGATTTCGTCTATCTCACCGCAAAGGACAAGTTCGACGCCATCATCGAAGACATTCGCGATTGCGTCGCACGCGGCCAGCCGGCGCTGGTGGGCACGACCTCGATCGAAACATCCGAGTATCTGTCGGGCCTGCTCAAGGAACACAAGATCGAGCATCAGGTGCTGAACGCGAAACAGCACGATCGCGAAGCCATGGTAGTGGCCCAGGCCGGCCGCCCCGGTACCGTGACCATTGCGACCAACATGGCAGGTCGCGGTACCGACATCGTGCTCGGCGGCAATTCCGAAATCGAACTGCAGAGCATCGATCCGGCGGATGAAGCCGCGAAGCAGCGTGCGCGCGAAGAATGGCAGCAGCGCCACGATGCAGTGCTGGCTGCAGGCGGTCTGCACATCATCGGTACCGAACGTCACGAATCGCGTCGCATCGACAATCAGTTGCGTGGTCGTTCGGGACGACAGGGCGATCCGGGTTCGAGCCGGTTCTATCTGTCGCTCGAAGACAATCTGATGCGCATCTTCGGCGACCCGGAGCGCACCAAGCGCTGGCTGCAGACGGCCGGCATGAAGGAAGGCGAGGTGATCGAAAGCCGCATGCTCTCGAAGCAGATCGAGCGTGCACAGCGCAAGGTCGAAGCCCACAACTTCGATGCCCGCAAGAACCTCCTGGAATACGACGACGTCGCCAACGACCAGCGCAAGGTCATTTATCAGCAGCGTACCGAGCTGATGGCGGCGGAAGACGTCGCCGATGCCGTGGCGGGTATCCGCAGGGAAGTGGTGAATGCGATTGTCGATCGACACATGCCCGAGGGCAGTCCCGAAGAAATGTGGAACGTGCCTGCGCTGACGGATGCGCTGCAGCGCGACTTCGGCGTACCGCTCGACATCCAGAGCTGGCTCGAAGCCGACAAGAACCTGAGCGATCACGACATCCGCGAGCGGATCATCAAGACGCTCGACGACGCGTACGAGGCGAAAGTTCAGCTGTACGGCGCGCCCATCGTGCGGCACCTGGAAAAGCACATCATGCTGACCCAGCTCGATTCGCACTGGCGCGAACACCTGGCCGCGATGGACTATCTGCGGCAGGGCATTCACCTGCGCAGCTACGCGCAGAAGAACCCGAAGCAGGAGTACAAGCGCGAAGCATTCGAGCTGTTCTCGTCCATGCTCGATCGCATCAAGCACGACACGGTCTCGCTGCTGTCGAGGATGCAGTTGCGCACGCAGGCCGAGATCGATGCCGAGGAAGCCGAACGGCAGCGTCGGCTGGAACGGGCCATGAAATTCCAGCATGCCGCGCCGGAACAGCTCACCGCTCCCGCGGCGCAGCCCGAGCAGCCACAGCAGGAACCGGCGCCGGTCGCGCAGTTCGTTCGCGATGCCAGGAAGGTCGGACGCAACGAACCGTGCCCGTGTGGCTCGGGGAAGAAATACAAGCACTGTCACGGCGCGCTGGCAGGCGAAGGCTGATCCGAAAGCCCGGCTGCTCATGTCATGACCTCGACAGAGGTCGAGGATGAGCAAGCTCTGCAAGGCAAGGTCGCAGTCACTCGGCTTCAAGAGAACCTGGTCGATCGCAGATACCGGCGGGTCCGCGATCATGTGAACGACGTCCCTGACCCGCGGGACTGCGCACCGTACGCTCGCCGACTCGTTCACCACCGGAAAATCGGCAACCCATGTCCCAGCTACCGATGCGTCCCCCCGCCCACGTCATGGCCGGCGCGATCTTCGACGATCAGGGTCGGGTGCTGGTTGCGCAGCGTCCACCGGGCAAACATCTGGCGGGCGGCTGGGAATTTCCCGGCGGCAAGCTGGAGGCTGGCGAAGCACGCTTCGACGGTCTCAAGCGGGAGTTGTGGGAGGAACTGGGAATCGAGGTGCACGCCGGCGAGCCGCTGGTGTGCTACGACCATCAGTATCCGGATCGCCTGATCACGCTGGATCTCTGGCTGATCACCAGGTACACCGGTCATCCGCATTCGCGCGAGGGCCAGACACTGGACTGGATTGCCGTCCGCGATCTCGAAAGTGCCGGGCTGCTCGATGCAGACAAACCCATGATTCCGGCACTTCAGCGGGTCGAGGGTTGGGCGCTCGGCTGCCAGCTCTGAGTCGGGAATTGAACGTCAGCCAGGATGATTGCGAATTCCTGGCGTACTCCCGGCTTCTTCAGTTCTTCAGTTCCTCTTCGAGGAATCTCAGCGCCATTTCGTAGTAGTGCCGTCCTGTGGTCGGGATGCGGATCAGTCCGTGTTTGCTGCCGGGATAGGTCATCAGGCGGAACGGTTTGTCCAGGCTCTGCAATCGCTGCATGAGCATGGTGCTGTTGGCGAACAGCACATTGTCGTCGGCCATGCCGTGTACGAGCAGCAGGTTGCCATGCAATGAGTTCGCATACCTGAGCACACTGCTGTCGTCGTACGTGCCTCCCGGCGTTGGCATGCCGAGATAGCGCTCTGTGTAATGCGTGTCGTACAGGCGCCAGTCGGTGACGGGCGCACCCGCAATGCCCGCCTTGAACGCCGTGGTGGTCATCAGCGCCATCAAGGTCATGTAGCCGCCGTAGCTCCAGCCCATGACGCCAATCCGATCGGCATCGACATAGGGTTGTTCCTTGAGAAAGTCGACGCCACCCAGCAGATCTTCGATCTCGATCTTGCCGAGCCTGCCGCTGATGACCGTGTCGAAAGCATTGCCGCGGAATCCCGAGCCGCGATTGTCGAGCGAGAAGACCACGAAGCCGTGCTGTGCGAGCACTTGCCTGAAGTAGCCCTGCGGCCCGCGACCGCCCATCCAGTCCTTGCGGACATATTGATTGTGAGGACCGCCGTAGACGTCCACGACGACGGGATAGTGTTTGCCCTGGTCGAAGTTCGCAGGCTTGATGAGGCGGTAATAGAGCTTCTGTGCATCGCTCGCTTCGATGGTGCCGAACTCCTCGCGGGAATGTGATGGCAGGTACGGGTGATAGGGATGCGATGCATCCAGTGCGTTGCGCACGATCCAGCGGTCCACCGAACCGTCCAGTTTGCGCAAGCTGATGGCAGGAGGCTGGTCCGGGGACGACCAGGTATCCAGATAGCGATTGCCTGTTGCCAGCAGCTTTGCATCGTGCCAGCCGTCTTCGCGTGAAATACGGCGGACCTGTGTCGGATCATCGGTGGTCAGTGTGGTGGCGTATAACTGGCGCTCCAGAGGAGATGCAGCGTTGGTCATGAAATACACAGCACCGCTTTTTTCATCGACTCCCACGAGACCGTTTTCCGTCCCGCTGCCTTCGACCATCCATTGGCCGGCGGTCAGCGGCCGGATCAACTTGCC
>DASTRD010000019.1:0-6996 GCA_035761425.1 Povalibacter sp. | reverse complement strand
AATACCGCGGATCGCGATGAGGTTGTTGCCCGGGCTGAAGGTCACACCCGGCGTGAACTGCGCCACCCCCGAGAAGTCCTTCACACCCGCCACATCCAGCGTCTTGCTGTCGTACGCCGAAATACTGATCGGAACATCGCGGACCAACTCGGAAAAACGCCGCGAGGTCACGATCACTTCGGTAATCAGGCTCGCGGCATCTGTCGCATGCGCCGCGTCTGCATTGCGCGCGCTGTCCGACGCCGCCCCATCATGGCCGGCCGCGGATCCGCCCTGTCCGGTTCTCAGTACAGGCCAGCCGCTGCCGGATCCCTGCCCGCTCGTTTCAGACAGGATCTTCTGCGCAGGCAGGACGGAGGTCGTGACGGCAGCAACCGGTACGATGCTGACCGTTTCCGCATCGATGTAACGAAACGTCAGTCCCGTGCCTTCCAGCAACTGCAACAGCGCTTCATCCGTGGTCAACATGCCGCTGACGCCGCGCGTACTGAACGCAACCACATCTTCATTGACGAAGATGATGTGGATCTTTCGTTCTCTCGACAGGGCTTGCAACGCTGCGCCAAGTCCTCCTGCCTGGATACTGATGCTTGCTCTGATGGCCACCTTGACGTCGTCCGCCATCGCTAGCCCTGCAACCGACAGACACACTATCGCCGTTGCAATCGCGCTGGGCATGAAGGTCCCCCACCTTTCAATCAGCCGTTGGCCATGGACCTGTATTGGTCATGGCTCATGCACTCAAAGAGCGCATCCATACGCCAAAAGGAAACCGGGTTCAGAAAACTTTTGTCTCTCCCGCTGACGGTTTCAGGTTGTCACGTCTGTAAATCTCGATGTGACCGTCCGCATCGTTCATGGTTATTCCGAATCGTTGCCGCAGGAATTCGATCATGCGACGCGAATCGGTCGACGGAAAAACACCGCTGACGTGAAAGTCGAGCAACTCCGGATCGCGTATGACGAGCTGCTGCCGGTTGTACCGATTGAATTCCTCCACGACCTCGCGCAACGGCGCCGATTCGAAAATGAGCTTCTTTTCGGTCCATGCGGTAACAACGGCTGTGTTGACCTGCGCAGGAGGCGCCACCTCCGCTGGCGTGACGGTGACCTGCTCGCCCGCGGTGACCAGCAATTCCGGCGGCCGCATCGTTGCGGCGCTGCCGCTGCGCTGCGCGTCGGTCGAACGCGGGCCCGGAGCCATGTCGCGCGTATTCCTGGGCATCGGGTTGACTGCCACGCGCCCTTCCACCACGGTCACGACGGTTCCGCTGCGCTTGTGATAGACATCGAACTGCGTACCCACTGCCCGCACGCGTGTTTCGCTGGTCGCCACAACGAAGGGCCGCGCGGGATTCTTCGCGACCGTGAACAGGGCCTGCCCTTCGAGCAGTTCGACCGAACGCTGCCGCGGTGTAAAGCTCACGCGCAGTCGCGAGCGCGCGTTGAGCTCAACCACTGAGCCATCCTCCAGTGTGATGGAGCGTTGCTCGCCGATCCCCGTCACATAGGTCGGCGTGACGCCCACGGCGTACCACACCGAGAATCCGAGGCAGAAGGTGAGCAGGACCGCAGCTGCCGCGAGCCACGACCTGTGCCGGCGTCGGCCAGGTGCACTGCTGTCCGCCACAACCATTGCGCGGGTCGCGACCGGCGCAGGCGGATGCTCACCTTCGTGACGCTGCATCCGCTCGTGCGCCGATGGACCGAGATGAACGACATTCTGCTCTGCCAGCGCGCGCGCGATCAGACCCTGCGTATCGATCCTCGACCACTTCTCGACCGAGCCCGCGTCTTCCCAGAAGGCCGCAACCTGCAGAAACGCGCGCACGCATTCCGGTGAGCGGCGCAGCCACGCGTTGAATTGCACGCGACCGGCGTGATCCACCTCATTCTCGTGGAAATCAATGAACCAGCTGCTGGCTTCTTCCAGCACCTGATCGCTGATGGTTGCAACCCGCCTCTCCATAAGCATTCCTATTCCAGTTCCTGAAGTCGTTGCTGACAGTACGTCAATGCTTTCACCAGATATTTCTTGGCCATGACCCGGGTCACGCCCAGACGTCGACCGATCTCCTCGAGCGTGGCACCTTCGCAGCGATACATCAGCAAGGTCGCATAGGCGCGCGGCGAGAGCTGCTCCAGCCCCCTGCCCAGTTCTTCGAACTGCTGCTCGAGCTGCGCGGCGGCTTCCGGATTGCTGTCGATGGCCGCTTCGACTTCCATACCGATGTCCATCGGTGCCGTGAGCTGCGCCATTGCCGACTGGCGCAACGTGTATTGATGCAGCACATGGCTGGCAATCGTGTAGAGATAGGCTCGCGGATTGCGGATCGCCTCGTGATCTGGAATGCGCAGCAGCCGCAGAAACACCTCCTGCACCAGATCATTCACGTCCGCGCTGGCGTGGCGCATGCGCACGGCAAGGAAGCGACGCAGCGCACGACCATGGTCTTCTTCCATGACCGAAACGAACTGGCGACCGCTTTCTGTATCCAAGGCATCCTCTGGGCATGTACTGGCCCTGCTGTAATAGAGCGTCGGGCGGGTGCAAAAGGAAACCGGCGGGGGAAAAAATCGCGCTGCCGGTCAGCCTGCAGCAGTAGTACTTGAAGATGTGACCCTTGCTTATCGGGTCTTCATGGTTGCGCAGCCTCGGGGATAGCCTGAACCACCGTGGGTGCGCCGCTGAGCGCAGGAACCTCGTGTGTAAACAATCATCTGCGGGTGGCCTGCCGATGGCCTGCTGTTGCCTTACAAAGCTTGCCCCCATGTCCATTTAACGTGGGACATATCAGCTGCCCGAGTCATGATCGTGGACGCCTTGCCCGAAGGCCATTGAAAGACAACGCAAGCGCCTGAAAGGGCAAATCAGAGGTTCCTAGCGCTTCATCAGAAAGGCCACATCCACGCGGGGAATGTCGCAGTCCCAGTCGAATTGCGCGGCCAGCCGGCGCAGCGTGGCCGGCCGGTAGAAGACCACGTGAGTGGGATCGCGCCGGTAGTGCCAGCGGGCGAAGTCGGTGTCGTCAACCAGAAAGCGGGTCATCAGCGCGAGCAGCCCGCCGCTTCGCAGCAGGCCGTTCAGTCTGCGGAACTCCTCGAGCGGTGCATGAAAATGCTCGACGACCTCGGTACAGACGATGAAGTCATACTGTTGATCGAGCACCGCAGGAGCTGACTCGAAAAACGGGTCGTACAACGCGACGTCATGACCGGCTTCGCGCAGCATCGCCGCCGTGGTGGACGCCGGTCCGCAACCGTAGTCCAGCCCGCGGCTCGCCGGTGGGAGACGCTGCAACAGCGGCTCGACCACGGCGCTCAGGTAACGGCGATGACCCTCATCGCGAGGGTCGTTCCGGTGCAGAAGGTATTGCTGCAACTCGGCATCGGGCGCCAGTCGCGCCGCCGGATCCATGAACGTCGCCTCGCATGAGGAGCAGCGCCAGTACCAGCAATCGTTGACGCAGGCGAAGCGCTCGGCGTGCGGTTGATCGCACACCGGGCAGGCGATGAGATTCTCAGTAGCGCGATTCATTGTCCGGATGCTTCCACAGTATCGGTGCCGAGCCAACCGGTTGTGGCAGCCGTCAAATCCCGTCTCGTGCATCGGACAAGTAGATCCCCTCATCGTCCCGTGTATCGCTTACGCGCGAATCTGCGCGAGGATAAGGGAACCCGCAGCATCGCAGACATCATGCCTTCTGAGCGCATCACTGCCGCCCGAGATCTCGTGCAGGGACTGACCGGCCATGAAGCCGCGAAGCGGCTGGCACTCGATGGCACCAACGAGTTGAACAGTGAGCGTCCCCGTACCTTGGCGAAGATCGCCATGGAGGTGCTCGCTGAGCCGATGTTCGTGCTCCTGCTCGCTGCCTGTGGCATCTACGTGCTGCTGGGTGACTTCCGTGAAGCGCTGGCGCTCAGCGCCTCCATCGTCGTGATCGTGGTGATCACGCTGCTGCAGGAACGGCGCACCGAGCAGACACTGTCCCGGTTGCGTGATCTGTCCAGCCCGCGCGCGCTCGTGATCCGCGACGGCATCGAGCAGCGCATCGCCGGCCGCGAGATCGTTGCCGGTGACGTCGTGCTGCTGCACGAGGGCGATCGCGTTCCCGCCGACGCGGTGGTCCATCAGGCCACTGCTCTCTTTGCCGATGAGTCCATTCTCACCGGCGAGTCGCTTCCGGTCGAAAAGCACGCTCTCGCGCCGCAGGGATCCGTGGATGCGAGCAATCGCGTCAGTGCCGGAACGCTCATCGTGCACGGATACGGTCTGTGTGTCGTCGATGCTACCGGCATGCGCAGCGATCTCGGCAGGATCGGCCAATCGCTGCAATCGATGCGCACACAGGTCGCTCCGATTTACATTGAGGTCCGACGCGTCGTGCGCTGGGTGGCAATCGCAGCACTGGCCCTGTGCACCGTGATTGCCTTCGGCTACTCAATCACGCGAGGCGACTGGCTCGGCGGCGTACTGGCCGGCATCACCGTCGCCATGGGCGTGTTGCCAGAAGAATTTCCCGTCGTGCTGACCATTTTCCTGGCCATGGGCGCCTGGCGAATCTCACGTGTGGGTGTGCTCGTCCGCCGCATGCCTGCCATCGAATCGATGGGCGCCGTCACCGTACTGTGCGTGGACAAGACCGGCACGCTGACCGAAAACCGGATGCGGGTGGCCGTGATCGACTCTGTGCGCAGCAGCATTGATCTGCGCCACACCAAGCCCGCGGAACTGGAGGCGGATTCAAGTCGCGCACTTCTCATTGCCGCGGCGGCAAGCGAAGTCGACGCGTTCGACCCGATGGAACGGGCCATTCACGAGGCCTGCCATTCATTGGCACCGCAGGCGGCAGCCTGGTTCAGCGACAGAAAGCTGGTACGCGAATATGACCTGACGTCGACCCGGCCCATGGTCGCGCATGTATGGCGCTCTTCGCAGGACGAAGCGATCGTCGCTGTCAAAGGTGCGCCGGAGGCGGTACTGCGCCAGTGCCATCTCGATCCATCTTCGACTGAAGCCTTGCTCGCGAAGGTGACGACCTGGGCGGACCAGGGCCTCAGAGTACTGGCAGTAGCAGAGGGTTCGTGGCAGGCCGGCGATCTGCCTGACGAACCGGAAACATTTGCATTGCAACTGCTGGGCTTCATCGGCATCGCCGATCCGCTGCGACAGGATGTGCCCGCTGCACTCGAGATGTGTCGCAGCGCCGCGATTCGCGTCGCCATGATCACCGGCGATCATCCCGGCACAGCCAGCGCGATTGCACGGGAGGCAGGTTTCGATTTGTCTGGCGGAACGCTCACTGGTGCTGAAGTCGATGCACTTGACGATACTGCGCTGCGCGAGCGGGTACGGCGGATCAATGTCTTCGCGCGCATGCGGCCGCAGCAAAAGCTGCGACTCGTACAGGCCATGCAGGCCAATGGCGAGCTGGTCGCAATGACCGGCGATGGCGTCAATGACGCGCCTGCCCTGAAGGCGGCGGATGTCGGTGTGGCCATGGGCCGGCGCGGCACCGACGTGGCCCGCGAAGCGGCTTCCATAGTGCTTGTGAACGACGATTTCAGCTCGCTGGTCGGCGCAGTCCGGCTGGGCCGACGGATCTACGACAACATTCGGCACGCGATGACGTACCTGGTGGCCGTGCACATTCCGATCGCCGGTCTCGGACTGTTGCCGGTGATCTTCGGATGGCCCTTGCTGTTCTTTCCGCTGCAGGTCGTATTCCTGGAGTTCGTCATCGATCCGGCGTGCGCCTTCGTTTTTGAAGCGGACCCGGCCGCGAAGGACATCATGCGTCGCCCGCCGCGCCCGCGCGCCGCGCGGCTGTTCGATCGGGCCACGCTGATCGGCAGCTCGATGTTCGGCATCGTCGTTCTGTGCGTCTGCACGGCCGCATTCGCAATTGCGCTGCGGCACATGCCGGAGGCGCAAGCGCGTGCGCTCACTTTCGTAATGCTGGTCAGCGCCAATCTGACACTGATCTTCGTCACTCGGACGCGCACCCAGACGTTCGGATCTGTCCTGGAGCGTCCGAATCCTGTGTTCTGGACAATCATCACGCTGACCGCCACGGCGCTGGCCATCGTCGTGTTCGTCGACGACATCGCAGCACTCTTTTATTTTCGGGCTCCGCCGGTGTGGCTTGCGATTGCGGCCGGTACCTGCGTGGCGATCCTCGTGCTCACCTCTGCACTGGCGCAAAGAAGTCTGTTGCGCGCACGACAGAGGCGATCCTGAGAGTGCACCGCCGGAGCCACGGCGTTTCGACTACAACCGGGTCTTCCGATGCCCATTGCGGCAGGCGAAGCAGATGCGCAGGCGGGCCGCGACGGCTTGAATAGCGGTCACAGAGCCCGGCCTGCACGGGGTATCGGATACATATATATGTGCATCGCCTGGGGGCCCTGCCGCCCGCGGGCACGTGCGGGCTGCCGCACGGCCCTACATGCATCGCAAGCATCTGCAATTCCTCAAGATTTCGTCACATTGGAAACAGGACCGCCTGCATCCGGTCAACACGGTTGCGCGCCGAGGGCAGCACGTGCACGGTGCGCATCCTGCCGACATGCAATGAGGAGTCTGAACCGATGGATGCAACGGTGAGCAAGCCGGACGCCGTCTCCAGCGCGCGCGAGCGCTTCGTGGCGCTGCGCGACTATCTCTCGCAACAGATCATCGGGCAGGACCTGCTGGTCGAGCGCCTGCTGGTCACGCTGCTGGCAGATGGACATCTGCTGGTCGAGGGCCCGCCGGGTCTGGCGAAGACGCGTGCCGTGAAAGCACTGGCGCATGCACTGGAGGGCGACTTCCAGCGAGTGCAGTTCACCCCCGACATGCTGCCTGCAGATCTCACCGGCTCCGACATCTATCGTCCCGAGGAAGGTACGTTCCGTTTCCAGCGCGGCCCGCTCTTTCACAATCTGATACTGGCCGATGAAATCAACCGTGCGCCCGCGAAAGTGCAATCAGCGTTGCTCGAGGCCATGGCC
>DASTRD010000018.1:0-44935 GCA_035761425.1 Povalibacter sp. | reverse complement strand
ATCCCAGTTCACCAAGCGCTTGCCGCGATAGATCAGACCTTCTTCATGCAGACGCACGAAGACTTCGGTCACAGCGGTCGACAGACCCTCGTCCATGGTGAACCGATCGCGCGACCAGTCGACGGAATTG
The DNA here is from genome assembly GCA_035761425.1 of Povalibacter sp. Lineage (GTDB taxonomy): Bacteria > Pseudomonadota > Gammaproteobacteria > Steroidobacterales > Steroidobacteraceae > Steroidobacter. The sequence goes on along the minus strand of DASTRD010000018.1, from coordinate 44,805 downwards.
CCCAGGCGCCGCTGCTGGCGCGAAATCGTGTCGCCGGATTGCTCCTTCCACTGCCACACACGCTCAACGAACGCCTGACGGCCCATATCGCGGCGATGTACGCCTTCCGCATTGAGCTGGCGCTCGACGACCATCTGGGTCGCAATGCCTGCGTGATCGGTGCCCGGCTGCCACAACGCATTGTCGCCATCCATGCGATGCAGCCGCGTCAGCGCGTCCATCAGCGTGTGCTGGAAGGCGTGACCCATATGCAGCGTGCCCGTGACGTTGGGCGGCGGAATCATGATGCAGTAGGGCTCGCCCGAGCCCTTCGGTGCAAACCAGCCGTTCGCCTCCCACCGCTCGTAGATGCGCTGTTCGATATCGCGGGGGCTGTAGGTCTTTTCCATTTGGCAGTCAGCAGGTATGAGATCGGGAAGGCCGGCGATTATAGGCGGCGCGCGGCGGATCGACTAAGGCGAAGGATCGGGAACCGGCATACCAGACAGGAAATACGCAAGGAAAGCGCGTGAACCCGGCCGTCGGAATGTCGCCGAGACGGACATCCTGTGCTTCATATCCCTGCCTTCCGACGGTGCGGTACGGAATCAGAGTCTCTAAAGATTGTGCGTCTCGAGCGTGCAGCCGGCGTCGCGGTACGCCTTGAACCGCTCACGTGACAGCCGTTTGCTTTCCGGATCGACATCGACGATTTCGGCGATGCGATCGTACGTGTCGAGGTCGGCGGGCAGCGTGGTGCTCAGGTTGATCAGCAACTGGCGCTGATCGGCCGGAGCGGGCGTCTCGCCGAGCAGGACCAGCACGCGAGGATGCGATGCGGGCGTGCCGTTCGTGACCTCGTGCGGAATGAAGCTGCGGTCCTTGAAGGTCCAGAGCCACTCGTCGAGCCGCTGGGCGTCCGCCAGCGTCCGGGTGTGCACATAGGTGCGCAACTGCTGCTCGTACGCCTTCTCGATCAGACGCAACGCAGTGTGCAACCGGGCGTCCGGCGCATCCTGCGACAGCACGTAGAAATCGACGCGGGGCATCTACGGGCGGCTCCGCCTGAGGCGGCAGGCGGCAGGCGGCAGGCTGCAGGTCGGAAGGGCGCGTTGCGCGTCGCCAACCGCTGGCCGCCAGCCGCTGCTCACTTCTATGAGCACTTCGGCGATCACTTGTTGATCAGGTAGTCGACCAGCAGTGGCACGGGACGACCGGTGCTCGATTTGTTCGAGCCTGCCTGATACGCAGTGCCGGCGACGTCGAGATGCGCCCACTTCAGGCCATCGGTGAACTTCGCGAGGAAGCAGGCGGCCGTAACGGCTCCGCCTTCACGGCCGGCTACGTTGGCGAAATCGGCAAAGTTGCTCTTCAGACCTTCCGCGTATTCCTCGCCGATCGGCATGGGCCAGGCGCGATCCTCGGATCGCTTGCCCGCGGCCTCCAGCGCATCGATCAGTTGCTCGTCATTGCCGAACAGGCCCGAGAGGTGATGGCCGAGCGCAATCACACATGCGCCCGTGAGCGTTGCGATGTCGATGATGGTGTCGGGCTTGAAGCGACGCGCATACGTGAGTGCATCGCACAGGATCAGCCGGCCCTCGGCATCGGTGTTCAGCACTTCGATGGTCTGGCCCGACATGCTCTTCACGATGTCGCCCGGTTTGGTGGCGCGCCCGCTCGGCATGTTCTCGCACGCCGGCACCACGCCGACCACGTTGACGGGCAATCCGAGTTCGGCCACCGCCTTGAAGGTGCCGAGCACGCTCGCTGCACCGCTCATGTCGAACTTCATTTCATCCATGGCGGGCGGTGGCTTGAGTGAGATGCCTCCGGTATCGAACGTCACGCCCTTGCCGACCAGCACGACGGGGGCCTGACTGCGTTCGCCGCCGTAGTACTCCAGCACGATGAACTTCGCCGGTTCCTCACTGCCGCGCGTCACGGAGAGGAACGAGCCCATTTTCAGCTTGCGGCAATCCGCTTCGTTGAGCACACGCACCCTGATGCTGCGGTGATCGCGTGCCAGCGCCTTGGCGGTGTTGGCGATGTAAGTCGGCGTGCAGACATTGCCGGGCTGATTGGCCAGATCGCGCATCGTCGCCATGCCGGCCACGATGCCGCGCCCGTGTTCAAGACCGCGCTCGGCCGCACCGCGATCTGCACGTTCAGCGGCTACACCAAAGCGCCGCAGCGTGGATCGGGCGCGTTTGTTGGCTGTCTTGTGATCCGGGATGCGATATGCCGAGTTGCCGGCGACTTCGGCCGCGGTGCGGGCGAGGGCATAGCGATCCGCATCCTTCACTGTCTCCAGCGAGAGATAGCTGATCGCATCGCGTGCGCCGGTCTTGCCGATGGCGGCGATGGCGCTCGTGAGGGCCTTGCGGTACGCCTTGCGCGCGAAACTGCCCCTGGCGCCGAGCCCGACGACGACGATGCGCTCGGCCGGACCGTCGACATCGGCGAGCGTCAGCACTTCGCCGCTCCTGCCACGCAGGTCTCCCGCCTTGATCAGCCGTGCAATGCGACCACCGCTGCGCCGATCGAGATCGGCTGCGGCGTCGGACATGACCCCTTTGTCATACACACCCACGATGGCGCAGGCGGTCTTCTGACGTGCGGGGGATGCGGTAGTCGCGAAAAATTCCATGAGCTCTCCTCATCAAAACGGAGGTTTACGCCGCAGGGCGCCTCGCTTAACGTATGCGCCGGCTGCGCAGTGTCGATCCGCATCGAGGCGGTGTGGCCTTGAGGAGGAATCGATCGGAAGCCGCGAGTTTACCCGATTCGTTCCGCTCGAACCCCTCGCACGCCGGCGCGTTCGCCTGCGACCGAGTCCTGAGGAATTCGCGCTGCGCACGCTCGATCGTTACATCTTTCGCGAGGTCGCTGTCACCTGGGTCGCCGTGACGGCGGTCCTGCTGGCCATTCTGCTGGCGAACCAGCTGGCTCGCGTGCTGGCGCAGGCCGCGGCCAACGACTACCCCCGCGAGATCGTGCTGGCGCTGATCGGCCTCACCACGACCGGGAACCTCTCCGTGATCGTGCCCATCGGCTTCTTCCTGGCCATCATGCTGGGCCTCGGCCGGCTGTACCACGAAAGCGAAATGGCGGCGATCCAGTCCTGCGGCGTCGGCCCTGCCGGATTGTTCAGGCCCATCGGCGTCCTGGCCGTCGTTGTGGTCGCGCTGCTCGCGTGGTTGTCATTCATTGCGATTCCGCATGCGAGTGCAACGGCTCAGTCGCTGCGTGCGCAGGCGCTGCGGGATGCGCAGTTCGGATTGCTCGAGCCGGGGCGTTTTAGGACGTTCGGCGGCGGCAGCGTGGTCTTCTATGCCGAGCGTGTCGACGGGAATGGCATTCTGCACAACGTGAATGTCTTCATTGAGCGACCGGGCAAGCCTGCTGCCGGGGGCGATCGCGACGTCCAGCCGCCCAATCGTTTCGAAATCTGGTCGGCGACCCGGGCGGAGCAGCGCGGTGCCGGGCAGGCCGAGCAGACATTCATTCTTTATGACGGCGAGCGCTGGGAGGGCGTCCCCGGAGAAGGGGAATTTCGCCACATCCAGTTCAGCGAAGGCGGTATTCCGATCCGTCTCGGGGCGCAGACCAGCAGCACGCTCAAGGCGGACATGAAGCCGACGCGCGATCTGCTCGCTTCCGGCAGCATCGGCGATCTCGGCGAGTTGCACTGGCGCATTGCGACGCCGCTCAGCGCCGTCGTGCTGATGCTGCTCGCCGTGCCGCTCGCGCGCCTGCGCCCGCGCCAGGGGCGTTTCGGCAAGATCGGCGTCGCCATCCTGGTCTACTTTGTGTACTTCCAGTCGCTCGTCGCCGCGCGCACGTGGCTGGAAACGGGAGTGGTGCCGCCAATCCTCGGATTGTGGTGGGTCCATGCAATTGCGCTGATCGTCGCCACCGTGCTGATCCTGCGCGAGAGTCCGCCGGGAAATCCGCGCCCCGTCGCGGTAGGAGCCTGACATGTCCATCCTGGCGCGCTACGTCATCAAGGCAGTGGTCGGCTACACGCTGCTGGTGATGCTCGTATTGCTGGTGCTCAACGGCCTCTATCTGCTGATCACCCAGCAGGACGACATCGGTACAGGCGGCTATACAGCCACCAGCGCACTGATCTATGTGGCATTGAGTCAGCCGCAATCTGCGTTCGAGATGCTGCCCATCGCCTCGCTGATCGGTGCATTGCTCGCGCTCGGCAGCCTGGCGCGTTCCATGGAGCTCGTCGTGGTACGGGCTTCTGGCGTCTCTGTGGCGCGGATTGGGATGTGGGTGCTCTGTGCCGGCGTCATCCTCATGGTCATGACGGCAGTGCTCGGGGAGTACGTAGCGCCGCCCACCGAACGCTATGCGCACGAGATGAAGACGTTCCAGAAATTTCAGGACTACAGCATGGCGGGCAACCGCGGCGCGTGGGCGAAGGACGGCGAGCGGGTGTTTTCCGTGCAGCGTCAGAGCGCCGACAAGAGTTACGGCGGCATCTACATTTTTGAATTCAACGCGCAGAAGCGGTTGCTGAGTGTGGCGCGCGCCAACAGCGCCAGCATCGATGCACAGAATCGCTGGCTGCTGTCGGACTTTCGTCAGTCGCGCTTCAGCGACGATCACGTGGCAATCAGCCGCAACGCATCGGCGAGCCTCGAAACCAATCTTTCCGCGGAATTTCTCGGGCTCGCGACCGTGAAGCCCGATGAGATGCCCGTGCGCGGCCTGATCAGCTACGCGCATCACCTCAAGCGCAATGGCCTGGATTCCCGCGAAGTCGAGACGGCCTTGTGGGCCCGCATCGCCCGCACCGTCGCCGTGGCCATCATCGTCGTACTGGCTGTGCCGTTTGCCTTCGGACCGATGCGTTCCACCGGTATGGGCGCGCGCACGGTCGTCGGCATCATGATCGGGGTGCTGTTCCTGCTCATGGCGCGTCTGATGGACAGTGGCGGTGCGATTTTCGATCTGCCGCCCGCTGTCGTGGGCTGGGCGCCCACGGCCGTGCTCGCCTTGATCACATCGATTGCGGTGTCGCGTGTCCGCTGAAGCTGCGGCGGCTCCCATGGCCGGCGTCTTTCGTCGCGTCGCGGCGGCGGTCTACGACTGCCTGCCGCTGTTTGCGCTGACGGTCATTGCCACGTTCTTCTTTCTTCCCTTCCTGCACGGTCGCGTGCTGGTACCGCGTGAGGTCGGCGCGCTCGCCTATCTGTACTGGCTGGTTCAGATCGTCGTCATCGGCGGCTTCTATGTGTATTTCTGGACCCGCAAGGGACAGACCATCGGCATGCTGCCATGGCGCTTGCGATTGCAGACCCCGGAAGGTGCCCTCATCGATTTGCGCACCGCTGTGCTGCGCATCTCGATCGGGCTGGCGTTGTGGCTGCCGTTTTTCGTGGGCTACTGGGAGATCTGGGGACACTGGACGAACCGCACTGCGCGCATGGTCGCGATGTGCGCTTCGCTGGCCCCCGTCGTGCTGTGCTACCTGTGGATCTGGATCGATCGCGACGGGCTGGCCTGGCACGATCGGCTGACCCGCACTCGCGTCATCGTGCTGCCCAGGCGCAAACGCTAGAACGCTTACTTCTTCTTCGCAGGCAGATCCTTCAGCAGCGAAGCGGCGGGTTTGAAGATCGCTTCATATTTGTAGTCGGAGATTTCGAATACCCATCCGGTGAGTCGGGCGTTCAGGTCTTTTGCTTTCTGAGCGACGTCTTCGCTTGCTGCAGGTGCAGGCTTGGCTGCTTCAGCATTGTCGACTTTCGCGTCAGCTTTTTCGGGTGCCTTGGTGTCGACGTGAAAGCGCTTTGCCAATGCTTCGTCATAGGAAGTCTTCGCCGCGACGAAGTGTTTGCCATCGCGAGTCCAGCCATCCAGGTCGACGACCAGTCCGTCGAATGTGCGGATCGTTGCGTGCGCTGCGGGCTTTTCGTTCTCGAAGTCCCTCGCCGAGTGCACGTCGGAGAGCGTCAGCGATGTCAGGGCGCTCGCGAAACCGTTGAGCGCGTACTTGTCGATCTCCTTGCCCTTCGGCACGGCGAGGCTCGCCTTGAAATCCGCGTCCGCGCGCGCGGCCTTCTCCGCGCTGTAGGCTCTGGCACCTTCGGTCGTCACCGTGACTGACTGAATGCGATCGGCGCTGACATCGACGATCGACGTACGCAGCCAGTCGCTCGGTTGTGCCGAGGCGTCCAGCGTCTGGTCGATCAGCCAGCTGGCGGGTTCGGAAGCTCGGCGTACATAGGTGCCTTTGACTCCGGAGGATTTGCCGATGATCAGATCCACCGGCGTGGCCACGCCGGCGACTTCGACGCGTGAGCCGCCGGCGTCCGGCTTGCTCAGGTCCTCGACGTTCAATGCCGCGTAGTTGTCCGGGTTGGATGTCTTCTGCTCGAGCGTTTTCGCATCGGCCAGGGCCAGCAGCAGCTTGCGGATCTTGCCTGCATCGGCCGGATAGCCTTCACGTTCGCTGACCGACCATTCGTCGTTGTCGCGCATGAGTTCGACGGCACGCACGTCGCCGGCCTTGAAGATGCGCACGGCGGTGACCGAATTCAGTTCGGACTTCAGTTGTGGGTACAGGGCCGCCTGCTTCGACTCATGGGCGGACTCGGGGCGCGAAAGCAGCAGCGCTGCGATCAGCACGACGACGGCGACGGCAGCGAGCACCAGAACCTTGCGGGAAGTCATCGATCGCTCTCTTCTGATTCGTGGTGAAGGTGTGATCAGCCCGTGTGGGCGGATGCCCGGCCGGCGCGCAGTTTGCGCCGGCGAGTGATGGCCAGAACGATGGCGCCGATGGCGATCAGTGCCGGTATGAGCGCGATGTTCAGGAACTTCAGCCAGGTGCCGAGGCGTTCGATCTCGACGTCCAGGCTGCGCCGCACGTCGCGCAGCTGTTTGCGGATGTGCACGCGTTCTTCCTGGAAGCGCTTGAGTTCGGCTTCCTGCTCGGGCGACAGCGTAAGCTCATTCTGATTGGCGCGGCCTGCCTGCAGCTGCGTGAGCTTCTGTTCGGTGTCGCGCAGTTCCTGATCGAGCTGCTTTTCCGTCGCTCGCAGCCGGTCATCGGCCTTCTGCCGCAGTTCGTTCACCTTGGTGAACGGCCGGAAGAAGCTCTGGCGGCCGCGGATACTGATCAGATCCGCACTGCCCGAGAGGTTGTCGAGCGCATTCGCGAGGAAGTCGCCGTTGTTCGCCCACGCGATCGCAACACGCTGGCCGAACAGGTTCTGGGTACGGATCCAGACCATGTCAGAGAGAATGTCGGTATCGGCGACCAGGATGATGTTGGCGTCCTGTTTGCTTTCCTTGAGGTTCTCTCCGGGTGTTGCTCCCTGCGGAGCGCCGTTGGCGTACGCGGATTTCAGCTTGCCGTGGATGCGCGCCGCGATGGCATAGCGGTCCCCCGTTGCCTTGAATCCATCGAGCAGCGACTGGCTGTCGGCCAGAAACGCCACTTTGGATACCGGCAGCATCGCGGAATTGGTGCTCGATTCGAGCAGCGGCTCGAACTCGGTGGTAGCGCCGTCCTTTTTGCTGATTGCGCCGGCCGTCATGACATTGATGGAATCGAGCGCCGAGGTCACCACGTCCTTGTCGTTCATGCTGCTGCGATTCAGGCCGATGATGGCGATGTGCTGCGAGGGCGGTTGGCCCTGCTGCAGCGACACGGTGAGGCCGAGTTCGCGATCACCGACGATTTTGCCCGGGTCGTAGCTCACGCCCCATGCATCCAGGAGCGGCCCGAGCGTGGAAGAGCGGTTGCCCATCATGCCGCCCATCTGCGCCATCTGGGCCGCCTGCGGATCGTTTTCCGCCTGCGGATCCATGAAGGCTATGACCTTGCCGCCACGCAGGACGAACTGGTCGATGGCGTAGAGCGTCTTCGGCGTCAGGTCGTGCGGATGCACGATCATCAGCGTATCGATCTCGGGCGCGATGGCCGCGATGTCGGTAGAAAGCGTCTGCACGTCGAACAACTCACGCAGCTGTGAAACGCTGGCCCAGCCCGGGCGCATCTGGCCGGTCTGCGGGTCGAAGGAAGCATCGACGGGCAGCGTCGACATCAGACCGATCCTGCTCTTCTTCGGATTGCTGAGCTTGTGGATCAGACTGGCAACGTCGTATTCGAGAAATTCTTCCTTCTCAGGCTGGAAGAACCCGATCACTTCGTGGCCGTCGGTGGAGTTGGTGCCCGCCAGACCGAAGTACAGCGACTCACCGTTGGCGCCCACCGGCACTGCCTGCAGGCCGAATTCAGCAGCACGATCCTCGTCATCGGAGAACGGCTGCGGATCGATCACATTCAGATGCAGGTTGCCCCTGGAACGCTGTGCCATTTCTTCCAGCAGCTCGCGAACGCGCTGCGCATACGCGCGGATCTGCGGCTGCTCGCGGCTCGCATCCTGCGAGAAGAAGAAATACAGATTGATGGGTTCGGGAATGGATTCGAGGATGTGCTGCGTGCCCGGCGCGATCGAATACAACTTGCTCTCGGTCAGGTCGAGGCGCGCACCGCGTACCGTGAACGTAAGCAGGATGGTGAGGCCGATGAACAGCACGGCCAGCGCGACCAGAGCGCCGGCTCCATAGAGTTTCTTGCCGGTCGTCTTCGCCGGTGAGGAGTTTGCGGTCGTCATGATCAGTCGGCCTTCTTCATGTCGAGCACGATGGCGGTCGCGACCAGCCATACGGCGATGAGGATTGCGAAATAGAGCAGGTCACGCAGATCGATCACGCCCTTGGCGATCGACGAGAAATGCGTGAGGAACGACAGCGACGCAATGGCATCGATCAGCGACTGCGGCAGCACGCCGTTGAGCATGCCGAGCACCGGCGGAAAACCGCTCATCACGAAAAAGAACAGACAGACCACGGCAGTGAGAATGAAGGCGATCACCTGGTTGCGGGTCGCCGCTGACAGGCAGCTGCCCACGGCGAGAAAACCGCCCGCCATCAGCAGGCTGCCGATGTAGGCAGCGAAAATGGTGCCGTTGTCGGGGTTGCCCAGGTAATTGACCGTGATCCAGATCGGAAAGGTCAGCGCGAGGGCGACGCCTGCAAAGGCCCACGCCGCGAGGAATTTGCCGAGCACCGCCTGCCACGTAGTGACCGGCAATGTCATGAGCAGCTCAATGCTGCCGGACTTGCGCTCCTCGGCCCACAGTCGCATCGACAGCGCCGGAATCAGGAACAGATACAGCCAGGGGTGATAGTTGAAGAACGGCGCCAGGTCGGCCTGGTTGCGGTCGTAGAAGCCGCCGAGGAAGAACGTGAAGACGCCGGTCAGAACCAGAAAGATCACGATGAACACGAAGGCGAGCGGGGTGGCGAAGTAGCTGCCGAACTCCCGCTTGAAGAGTGCTTTGACGTTATGCATGCGCCACTCCCTGTGCAGCGTTGCCGGTAGTGATCGAGCGGAACACGTCATCGAGCCGGCCAGTGGCTGAGCGCGCGGCGAGCGCCTTCGGCGTGTCGTCGGCAAGGATGCGTCCGTTGGCGATGATGATGGCCCGATTACAGACCGCGTCGACCTCTTCGAGGATGTGGGTCGAGATCACGATGATCTTGTCCTTCGACATGGCGTTGATCAGCGTGCGTACCTCGTGCTTCTGATTGGGATCGAGGCCGTCGGTCGGTTCATCGAGGATCAGTACAGGTGGATCGTGCAGCAAGGCCTGAGCGAGCCCGACGCGGCGTTTGAAGCCTTTCGACAGTGTTTCGATCATCTGTTCGAGAACGCCGCCGAGCGCCAGACGTGCAATGACATCATCGAGCCGTGCCCGGCGCCGCTCGCCTTCCAGACCGCGCACGTCGGCAATGAAATTCAGAAAGCCACGCACCGTCATCTCGGCATAGGCCGGCGCACCTTCGGGCAGATAGCCCATGCTCGCTTTCGCGGCGAGCGGTGCGCTCTCCACATCGTGACCGCAGACCCGGATCGTTCCCGCGGTGGGCGCGAGAAAGCCGGTGATCATTTTCATCGTTGTCGATTTGCCGGCGCCATTGGGGCCGAGAAAGCCGAGGACCTGGCCGGGTTGAACGCTGAAGGTGAGGTCATCGACCGCAGTCAGCGTGCCGTATCTTTTTGTCAGATGGTTGATCTCGATCATGTGTCCGCGTCGTTCCGGTGGAGTGCTTCGGGTCCGTGGAAAAATGAACAGCCCTGCAGACTGCGATGACCGTTCGCAGTTCCGTTCATGCAGCCGATGTAATCGATGCGGCTGATCAGAATCCGTGGTTCGAAAACTGCAGTGCGGTCGCAGTGGCGGGCGGCGATTTTTCTACGGGCCGCTTGGCGTTTTCAACAACAGTGGGGAATCGATGCGGTCCATGACGTCGACTTAATTTCATTCGCGACGTTGACGAAGCATTCGGTGAGCGCTGGTCGTTCGGCCGTCATTTTGCGGTGCTACAAGAGGCCAATCCGGGTCTGAATGCCTCCCCACCGGCCTTAACCAAATGATCTGGTATGGGTTTATTCCAGTGCGACCCTTGTGCTGCGCTACAGCATTGTGTAGATTTGGCAGCGCAAAACGACATTCGGCCGGAACCCTGTTTCACGATTTCACAGGGAACTAATCCGGCCGCAATGGTCAATGCCATGGTTGCTGTCGTATTGCCGGGATCGTGACCGGCAGGACGAATGCTCGAATCCCCCTGATTGGCCGGGCCATCGAAAGATCCCGGCCTTTTTTTTGCCTGAAGAGTTTTCAGCCGCCCTTGGCGCGCGCTTCGATGTCGGCCTTGTTGGCGCGCAGGAATTTGCGGATTTCAGGCACCGGCGGCCGATCCGCAATGCGCCCGATCAGCTCTGCCAGTTCATGCCAGGGCTTGCCCCACTTCAGCAGTCGCACGGCATCCGCCGTCATCTTGTTCTTGATATCCGCACTCAATGGCTTGGCGGCCGGCTCGGCTTTTGCCGCGGCCCTGGCGGCGGGGGCAGGGCGAGCGGCAGTCCTGGCGGGCTCGGACCTGGCAGGTTGCGCCGGCGCTGTCCTGGCCGGTGCGGCGACGGGTTTGGCCGGCGCGCTTGCTCTCAGCCGCGGCATTTCACGCGTGGAGTCTTCTGTATCGGCGCGCGATCGGGCCGGTTGCGGTTTGAGAATCGTGGGCGCTTCCACGGTCTGGCTCATGCCGGTGCCGCTGTTTTCGCGGTTCGGATCCGCCAGCGGCACGAAGCGCTGGATGTGCTGGATGCCGACGAGATTGGCCAGAAACGCCATGAGTTCCAGCGATTCGGCGAAGCGGGTGTCGCCCATGGCCTGTCGCGTTTCACAGTGCGACTTCAGCTCCATGAGTTTCTGGCGTGCGACTTCCAGCACCCAGCGCGTGGGTCGATCGTGCCGGGGCCAGGATTGCGCGCGCGCATAGGCCGCATCGCTCAATTCGACGTACTGCAGATGCAGATCGACGCTGGCCAGCCACTTGTCGATCAGTTCCGAAATGCGGCGATCCGCTGGGGTCATGTCGGCTCCGGATTCAGTGCCGGCATTATGCACGCGCTCGACGGCAGTTCTGAGAAGGCTATCTCAGAGCCACATCCGCCGGTGGCATCGATACCTATCGCGAAGGGGCGCTGGAGCGGGCGTTCCAGGCAAATCCGGCGATGGCGATGATGGCTACAACGAACTGCAACGTCAGCGCCTGGACGGATGGCGAAATCCCGAGCAGCGGGACGCTCGGGAACGGCACGGTGTGCACGCCGAGCACGCCTGCTTCCTGCAGCGCGGCGACTCCCTTGCCGGCCAGTATCACCGACAGCACGGCGATGAAGATCGAGCTGACCGAGAAGAACTTGCCGATGGGCAGACGCACGCTGAAATGCAGCAATGCAATTCCGATGGCGGCCAGGGCCAGCGCTCCGGCAACAAGGCCCGCCAGGATGGCCGCGCCGTTGCCTTCGCTGGTCAGAGCAGCATAGAAGAGGATGGTTTCGAAGACTTCGCGATAGACGGTAATGAACACCAGGCCGAGCAGCAGCCAGGCGGAGCGCCCGTTCAGTGCCTGCTTCAGATGCGTATCGATGTAATGCTGCCAGCGACCGGCGAAACTCTTCTGATGCATCCACAGGCCGACGCCCAGCAGCACGAATGCGGCGAACAGCGATGAATATCCTTCGGTCAGTTCGCGTTGCGCGCCGCTGATATTGATCAGATACGTCGCGGCCAGCCAGGTAACACCGCCCGCGAGCAGTGCACCGACCCAGCCGGCGTGCACATGCTTCATTACATCGCGACGCTCCGTCTTGCGCAGGAACGCAACGATTGCGATCACGATCAGCAATGCCTCGAGGCCTTCGCGCAGCAGAATGGTGAAGCTGGCAATGAACGCCGTGGCCGCGTCAGCTCTGGTATGCCGCAGCACTGCGGCGGCATCGCCGATCAGCTCAGCGACGTTGTCGGCTTGTGTCTGCACGTCGGCTGCGGGTGCCCCCTTCGAAATGCGGGTCCGATATTCGGCCATCGCATTTTCGATCCGCCGCAACAGGGCGGCGTCCCTGGTACTGAGTTGCGGTTCGATCGGCTCGATGCCGTCGAGGTACGCGGACAGGGCCAGCCGCGTTGCCGCCTGACGATCGCCGCGTGCATATGCCTCAACGCTCTGTGCGAGACGATCCCTGGCCAGATCGAGTCCGTCGTTCTGCGTCTGAAGAACACCGGGATTGGCGCGCAGATAACCCAGCAGTTCGCGAGCCGTCTCATCGCCGATGCTCTGCGCCAGCGCGCCTTCGCTGGTCCGGCTCAGGCTCGCGAGATCGACAATGTGCCGATGCGAAGTCGCATCCGTCGTCCACAGCCTGGCGCCGGCATCGCGCACCGACTGCGGATAGGCAAATCCACCCACGTAGAACGCGAGCGCCCAGCGATCATTCGCGGAGAGCGTTTCGAACGCCGCCATCGAGGTGCCACTGACACCCTGGCTGATGGTTTCGTACAACGAATGCAGGCTGCGTTCGCGAGCGCGCGCCGGATCGGTGAAGTCGACGGGTCTGGGTTCGAGTGTTTCAGCGGCGGGCCCATCGCCATGACCGGTCGGTCCGTGACAGGACGCGCATTGCTCCTGATACAGCGTCGCACCGCGCGCCAAATCGGGCAGCGCCTGTGGCGAAACGGGAATGGGGTAAGCGGTCAGCAGGCGGTCGGCCAGCGTGCGGGCCAGCTCAGCCACTTCGCCGGGAGCTGCATGTCGCTGGACTGCTGCCTGCAAGGCCTCGGCGCGAGAGATGAGATCCGGTTGCTGCTCGCGCGCCGGAAGCGTGGTCATGCGTTCGCGGACAGTCGCGGCGAACTCCTGCATCTCACCGAATTCGCCCACGTCGATGACCGCCCCATCCTGGACGGCGCCCGCATAGTCGACCGCGACGTAATCGAGCATCTGCCACAGCTGCCGCACCGCCGGAGCGGGATCTTCGGCCGCCCCTGCCAGGAAGGGCAGAAGCAGAATTGCCAGACACAGCCATTGACGGAGGACCGGGCGGCGTAAGCCAAATGAGAATACAAACGATGAGCAATACATGTTGCGGGCATTATCCATCGAATGCGGGGCCCGGACCAAGCCCGGCCGGGCGAGTGAACAGAATGCAATGCTTGCCGGCTGGATCGGTCGCGGAGTCTATCGGTGCGGCTGGCGGGCAAGGGCAGGGGCTGGCAAGGCGTTCAGGGCATCCACCAGTGCCGGGTCGGCGCGGGCCAGGACGGAGCTCTGTATGACGATCTCACCCTCGGGATTGAGCAGCGAGATGACGCTCGAATGACTGAAGCTGCCGTCCGGCAGCTGCCGGTACTGGACGTTGAGCATGGCTGCGATGCGACGCACGCTGGTGGCATCGGTGCGCAACAGAGTCCAGCGCGAGGTATCGATGTGTCGCGCCTGCGCCAGCGCCTGCAATGCAGGGACGGTGTCGCGATCCGGATCGATGGAGATCATCACCACACGCAATCGCCCCCGCGCTTCGCTCTGCGCTGCCTGATCGGTGAGTCGCAGCGTATCGATCAGCATGGGACACGCCATGGGGCAACTCCCATAGAACATGGTGATCAGGACCGGATGACCGTGCTCGCTGTCGAGCGCGCGATCGACACCATCCTGATCGGTCAGCGTTGCCTCGAGGTTGTAGATGGATTGCGGCGGATAGCGATCGGCGGCTTGTGCCATCGCGCATGCCAGCAGCAATACGAAGAACGGAAATTTCATGGAGCACTCCTGACATCGATGGCGCAGCGAAATCCCATCGTTGCGCTGGTAAAACGCGCCTGCATGCTCGAGAGCATTGCGATGCGCATGAGCGTCGCGTAGTTCTCTTTCTGTTCCATGGTGATTGCACCGCTGCCGCAGAACCGCAGCACGTCCGGATCGCCCTGCTCGCGGTTGTCGCCGGACACCATCATGGACGCGGCATCATCGACCCACTCCCATATAACGCCGTGCAGATCGCGCACACCGTAGACATTGGCTGGTGTGCTGCCGACGCGCGGCAGGGCGCCGCGTCCGGATTGCGAATACCAGTCGAGAATGCGCTGGCGCCAGGCAGGGTCGCCCCGTGCATCGACCTGCGTTTCGCTTGCCGCCGCCGCGTACTCCCACTCATACCAGTGCGGCAGTCGGGCACCGCGCTCTTCGCAGTAGGCGCTTGCGGCAAACCAGCTCACCTGCACGACGGGTTGCTGAGCGAGCGCAGCGCCCGGCCCGGTGGCCGATTGCCAGTGCGAGAGATAGCTCTGATCGGCGAACACGGCGGCAATGCGGTCGCGCCGCCATTGCGGTTGCCGCTTCAGGAACTGCGCGAATTGTTCATTGCTGACAGGTGTGCGATCGAGCCGAAAGTCTGCGATGCGCACCTGTTTCACTCCGGGCGCCGGCGGCAGCACCGATTCGAACATCCCGCCGCGGATCAATGCCGGCGGTTCAGCGCCTGCCGCTGGCAAGGCCGTGCACAGAGTCGCGAACACCATGAGGATTGCCGCAGTGGTCGAACCGCGCTGCAGAAAACTGGCCGCCGTTGCTCTGTTGGAGAAGCAACCCAGCAAGGCGGCCAGTCCGGGCAGAACCTTCACGTCTGCTACCTCAGTGTGCCGCGCCCTGTGTCCGCTGCGTGCTGGCGCGGACCTCGGCCACTTCCTGCGCCGTGATCGCCGGTCCGTGGTTACCCCAGCTGTTGAGAACGAAAGTCAGGATGTTGGCGATCTCGTCGTCGTTGAGCTGGCTCATCGGCGGCATCACGGAATCGTAGGTCTTGCCGTTCACGGTGATCGGTCCTGACAGACCGTTCAGCGCGATTGCGATGGCACCCTGCGGCGTGCGGGCCAGCAAGTCGGACCCGGCCAGTGGCGGAAAGACATTCGCGATGCCTTCACCGTTGTCCTGATGGCATGTAGAGCAGGTGCCTTTGAACAGCACGCTGCCAGCCTTGATCTGCTGTTCTTTGGTCAGCGTGCCCTGTGCAGTCGCCTTGGCCGCAGCAGATACCGGCGCGAGGCTCGCTACCTTGTCGCCCAGATACGTTTCGTCGACCTGCTTGCCTGAATACACGTCGGCCCGCATCTCGCCCTTCACTTCGAGCATGGCCAGCGCTCCCTTGTTGAAGGCGCGGAAGATCGAGTGATCGACGAGGATGTAACTGCCCGGTACCTCGGTGTGGAATTCGACCGTCGCCGCACCGCCTGAGGGGATCAGCGTCGTCTGCACGTTCTCCTGAAAATGCGTGCCGCCCTCGTACTGGACCTTGTCGAAGATTTCGCCGATCACGTGGAAGCTCGACACCAGATTGGGTCCGCCGTTGCCGACGAACAGGCGCACGCGCTCGCCGGTCCTGGCCTGCAATGCGTGCGGTCCGGTGAGCGAAGATTCGGCGCCGTTGAACAGCACGTACGTGGCGTTTTCGTCGATGGCCTTCTGCATGTCGAAGGCCTGATGACCTTTCTCGCGATACTTGCCGACCGTATAGAAGTCGCCCTGCATGACGTAGTACTCGTGATCGACCGGTGTGAGTCCCTGAGGCGGCTCGACCAGAATCAGTCCGTACATGCCGTTCGCAACGTGCATGCCCACCGGTGCGGTGGCGCAGTGATAGACGTACAGGCCCTGGTTGAGCGCCTTGAACGTGAACTTCGATTGATGGCCCGGTGCCGTGAAACTGGATGCCGCGCCGCCGCCCGGTCCGGTGACGCCGTGCAGATCGATGTTGTGCGGCATCTTGCTCGACGGGTGATTCTTGAGATGGAACTCAACCGTGTCGCCCTGACGCACGCGGATGAAACTGCCCGGTACCGTGCCGCCGAAGGTCCAGAACGTGTAGGTCACGCCTTCGGCGATTTCACGATCCACTTCGACGACTTCGAGTTCGACGATTACCTTGGCGGGATAGTTGCGGTTGGTTGCGGGAGGCACATGCGGCGGGCTCGTCAGCACAGCATGAATGGGTTCACCCTGCGGCGGACCGAAGTCGCCTTTGAGCGAGCCACCTGTTTCTGCGGGCGTGGCCGCGGCTGCAGTGGCGGCTGGAGGTGCATCGACGCTGCAAGCACTCAGCAGCATTGCAGCCAGTCCAGAGATCAGTCCCAGTGAGCGATTCATGTGCGTCTTCTGCCGATATGGGATCGCAATCCCGTTGCAGCCAGACTAGAACCGGCCTGGGTGTGGGGCCTTGACGCAGGTCAACCGGTCGATGGAGCTACGCGGATGCCCGCAGCGGCACCGGAACATCCGCAGCAGTGAAGTTCCCGGATCAGCGAAGCAGGTTCACGAAAACGCCCAGCGGGTTGTGGGCGCGCGCGATCGTCACGATGAACAGGAAGACGCAACTGGCGGCGATCCAGCAGATCATGCGTGTCCGCCGCGTGTTGCCCCGTTTCAGGGCGAACGTGCCGAGCACGATGTAGAGCACCAGCAGCAGTACCTTCGCGGTGAGCCAGGCATGCACGAAGGGATACTGGTGCAGAATGGTGGAGAGCATCAGAGCTGCGGTGAGCAGCACCGTGTCGATGACGTAACTCAGATATCGCAGGGGCGCCGCCATCGCCCAGCGCGCGCCGAATTGCAGCGCGAGACCGCGCAGAAAAAACAGCGAACCGCTGACCGTGACGGCGGCGATGTGAACCCATTTGATCTGCGGATAGAACTCGATCACGTCTCAGCCAGGTCTGCCATCGGCGCGCGGTGTGAAATAGATCCATACCGAGCGCACGATCCACGGCATGAACGCGAGCAGCCAGCCGGCTGCGGCAGCAGCATGCCACGCAGTGGGATCCGGCACGATCTCCGCGGCGATTCGCGTCAGCGCCACGATCTGGATGGCGATGAACGCAAATCCTGCAACGCGCCCGAGCACGAGCGGCCGTCCCGAATGTCCCTGCGTGACGCGAGTCACCATCGCGACCAGCAGGCTGCCGAAGTAACCGACGAACAACGCGTGCGCCGGTGCACGACCCAGAACGAATTCATCGGAAGCGGCGTACCAAAGACTCTGGGCCGCGTAGAGCGTGAAAGCGATGGGCAGCCACGCGAAACCTGCGAAGAGCACCCGCAACAGTGCGGGCACCTTCTGGTGAGTGCGCGGCCACCATAGCCAGGTGAGCCAGCCGGTGAGCGCGGCCAGCGGCAGGTCCGCCAGCCATAGCCACGCATAGCCGTGACGAAGTTCCAGCCAGGTGTGAATCACGATCAGCACCCAGAACAGGGCGAGCGTCCACATCGGTCGTACTGCGCGATAACCCACGAGCGCCGCGCTGGCAAAGAACGGAATCATCCGATGGCAGACAGTGAAGTAGATCGGCAGCAGTACCACCAGGGCGCCGAGCTTGATCGCAGTGAAAATGGTGCGCGCGTCGCCGTGATGCAGATACAGCGCATAAAACACCAGGCCGAGCAGACCCAGCGTGAGTGCGAATGCACAGCTCACGGCGTGCCAGGTATGGCCGCCGTCGCGAACCACCAGTCGCACGAGCAGCACCGTTCCGATTGTCCATCCTGCAAGCGTCAGGCAGGCACCGGCCTTCAGCAGGGGCAAACCGCCGAAGAGGCTGATGAGAGTGAGCGCCTGTCCCCCCAGCAGGCCAAGTCCGACGGGCACATAGTGCCAGCGGGTCAGCGCGGGCTGATTCATCCAGCGCGGAAAAACGGTCAGGAGAAAGCCGAACATGAAGGACGGCAGCACCTGGTACTCCATGACGATCGCGTGCATCCATCCGGCGAATACCTGCGGCTGCGGCAGATCGAGCGCATGCCAGCGCGCACCGACCAGCCACGCCGCCCACCAACCCATGGCAAGCAGCACATTGGAAGCACCGACGCAGAACAGCAGTCGATGCGGCGCAGCTGCGAGCTGACGCAGCAGCGATGCGGGCAGGGCGAGCGTGGCGGGAATGGCGGACATGGTCGGCTCCTTGTTGCAAGTGAGTATCGATGCCGCGCTGGCCATGCGCCCTGATCCAGGTCAGTTCGGGCTCATAAAAAGAAAGGGCGGCCGAAGCCGCCCGGAAACGGGACTCTGCGGGGGGACGCAGAATCACGGTTGAATCGGCTGTTCTGCCTCCGGCAAGGCAACGTCGCTGCGCTTCGGCGCAATCCACAGGCGCAGCACGAACCACGCGAGGGTGAGTGCACCGACACTGAAGATCGTGTCGCCGGGCACGCGCATCCACACCAGCAACTGGATGATCGGCTTCTGCATCAGCTCCGCCGAACGTGCGAACCAGTAGCCGTGATCGATGGCTGCGGCCAGCTGGATCACACCGATCGGCAGCAGCGTCAGCGTCGCCATACCCGCCAGTCCGATGTTGAGGGCCCAGAAGCAGGTCTTCAGCAGCTTCTCGTTCCACACCACGTTGGGCTTCAGACCGCGCAGACAGAACAGCATCAGGGCGATGCCGAGGAACCCATACACGCCGAACAACGCTGTATGGCCGTGCAGCGGTGTGAGGTTCAGACCCTGCATGTAGTACAGCGGCAGCGGCGGATTGATGAGGAAGCCGAAGAGGCCGGCGCCCACCAGATTCCAGAACGCCACCGCCATGAAGAACATGATCGGCCAGCGATAGCGCTGCATCCAAGCCGTCGCGTGACTCACCTTCCAGGTGTGATACGACTCGTAACCGATGAAGGCCAGCGGCACCACTTCCAGCGCCGAGAAACTGGCGCCGAGGGCGATCACTGCCGTGGGCGTACCCGTGAAGTAGAGGTGATGCAGCGTGCCGAGCACACCGCCCGCCATGAACACGATGGTGGCGAACAGCACGGCGGCAGTCGCCGTGCTGATGCGCAGCAGTCCCAGCCTCGTGAACAGGAAGGCGATCACTGCGGTGGCGAACACTTCAAAGAAGCCTTCGACCCACAGGTGCACCACCCACCAGCGCCAGTATTCCACCAGCGACAGGTGCGTGTGTTCGCCCCACATGAGTCCCGCGCCATAGAACAGGCCGATGCACACGGTGGAGAGGAACAACAGCATGGTGATCGATTTCGATTCACCGCCTTTGCGGATGGCAGGCAGCAGCGCGCGTCCCACCAGCGTGAGCCACAGGCCGAGCCCGATGAACAGGAACCATTGCCAGAACCGTCCGAGATCGACGTATTCCCAGCCCTGGTGACCGAACCAGAAGTTGCGCGCGAGTCCGAGCTTCTGCATCACCGCGAGCCATTGCCCGGTGAAGGCGCCCACGACGATGACGATCAGGCACACGAACAGGAAGTTCACACCGAAGCGTTGATACTTCGGCTCATGGCCCGAGATTGCGGGTGCAATGTATAGCCCCATGCCCAGCCACGCGGTGGCGATCCACAGCACGGCAAGCTGCGTGTGCCACGTGCGGCTCAACGAATAGGGCAGATAGTTGGAGAGCGCGAACCCGTAGGCTTCCTGACCTTCGACCTGATAGTGCGCGGTGATCGCGCCCAGCAGGATCTGGCACAGAAACAGCGCGATCACCAGCCAGAAGTATTTGGCTGTGGCTTTCATCGACGGCGTCACCCGGATCATTGCCAGCGGATCCGTCGCCGGCAGCGCAGCCGGCGCTTCTTCCTTCTGACGCGCGTGATACCAGCCGAGCAGCGCAATGCCGGCGATCAGGAACAGCACGCTGAAGCCGGTCCAGATCAGCAGATTCGATGAAGGCGTGTTGCCGACCAGTTCGTCGTGCGGCCAGTTGTTCGTGTAAGTAATGTGTTTACCGGGACGTTCGGTCACTGCCGCCCAGGACGACCACCAGATGAAGGCCGTCAGTGCTTCACGCTTGTCGGCATCGACGATGGTGTCGTTCTTCATCGCATACGCCTTGCGCAGCGGCTGCGACGCGGGATCGTTGCCGAAGAGACTCACGTAGTGTTGCTTCACCTCTGCGATGGCAGCGGCGCGCTCCGGCGTGATCGTGATGCGCTGTGTCCCGGGATCGAACGTATTCGTGCGGAGCTTCGGGCGCAGCTGAGCGGCAAGTGCAGCCTGCTGATCTTCGGACAGATCGGCGAATGCCTGCGAGGTCTGCTCGCGAGCTTGCAGGTCGAGCCATGCAGTGGCTTCGCGATGCAGCCAGTCGGCGGTCCAGTCGGGCGCCACGTACGCACCGTGACCCCAGATCGAACCGAGCTGTTGGCCACCGATCGATTGCCAGACCTGCCGGCCCCGTTCGATGTCCTCGGCGGTGTAGACCGTATCGCCCTGCGTCGTGACGACGGCGGCTGGTATCGGCGGCATGACGCGATGAATCTCGCCGCCCACCCACAGCAGCACGGCGAACGAGACCAGCAGCAATATGCCCAGCCCCGTCCAGAGTCGCCCATTCACACTCATAACAGCATCTCCCATGTTGGTCGGTGCGATGCTGCGCGCGGCGTCGTCGCCGCACCCTGATCTGGATCAAGCGAAGATGCGATTGATCCGGCAGGAAGGTGAAATGAAGACGCGATTGCAGAGCAGGCGAGGCTCCGCCATGTCAGGTCGGCTCAGTCCCTGAGGACGCTGCGGGCGAGCGCTTCGATGGCAGGACGGTTCAGCAACTCCAGGTCGCGCCGCTCGACGCGGATCAGGCCTTCGTCCTGAAAGCGGCGGAATACCCGGCTGACCGTTTCCGAGGCCAGTCGCAGGTAGTTCGCCATGTCGGAGCGCGTCATCGAAAGCTGAAAGCGGTTTGGGGAAAAACCGCGCGCCGCATAGCGACGCGAAAGTGCGATCAGGAATGCGGCCATGCGTTCGTCGGCTGAATAGTTGCCGGCGAGCAATGCCGCCTTGCCGATGTCCTGACTCAACAGCCGGAACAGCTGGTGCTGCAGTCCCGGCATGCGAGTGGCGAGTGCAGCGATGTTGGGAAAGGAAAAACGACAGAGCAGCACAGAATCCAGCGCTACGGCATTGCACGGATAATGCCCGTGAGAAATGGCGCTCAGTCCGATCACCTCGCCGGGAAGAAAGAATCCCTGCACCTGTTCATGGCCATCTGCGTCGATCACATAGGTCTTGACCGTGCCTGCTCGCACCGCCGCGATGGCGGTGAATGGTTCGCCTTCACGAAAGATATGTTCGCCTTCGCGAAACGGGCCGGTGTGTTCCACGAGCACGTGCAGATCGCGCAGCTGACTCTTGTCATAACCACTGTCGAGGCAGGCCGCGGAGAAGGCGCAGGTGCTGCAGAAATGAAATTCGTCACCGTCGTCGGCAATCGGATTGTGCAGACGGCGACCGGGTACGTCCTTCATGCGCGCCTTTTGCCGCGCAGGCGGGACGACTTCAGATCACCCGGGAGAAGCGGGTGCGTTCGGCCTGCGGCGCTGGCTGGTTGAGGTAACGATCGAAGCACATGGCGATGATACGTAACAGCAGCCGTCCGCGAGAAGTCGCGATGATCCGACGGCGATCCATGCTGGCCAGGCCATCCGCGCACAGCGAGCGCAGGCGGCCCAGGGACTCGGCAAAGTACTCGGCGAAATCGATGTGGTGGCGCGTCTCGACGGCGTCGATGTCGATTTCGCCCTGACACATCAGCTGCTGAATCACTTCGGCGCGCAGAACGTCGTCCTCATCGAGTTCCAGCCCGCGCCAGACAGGCAGACGTCCCTGATCGAGTGCGGCTTCCCAACTTGCCAGATCACGAGGGTTCTGGCTGAAACTGTCGCCGATGTGGCTGATGGAGCTCATGCCCAGACCGACCAGATCGCAGTCGGCGAGCGTCGTGTAGCCCATGAAATTGCGATGCAGGTCGCCGGCGGCCTGCGCGATGGCCAGGTCATCTTCCGGCAGCGCGAAGTGGTCCATGCCGATGTACCGGTAACCGGCCGCGGAAAGCTTTTCGATCGCCAGCTGCAGCAACGCGAGTTTCAGCTGCGGCGAAGGCAGCAGCGTCGCGTCGATCTGACGCTGCGGTTTGAACAGATCGGGCAGATGCGCATAACCGTAGACGGCGAGCCGATGCGGTCGCGCCTCCATGACGATGTCGAGCGTGCGCGCGAAGCCCTCGAGGGTCTGCTTCGGCAGGCCGTAGATCAGATCGACGTTCACCGAGCGAAAGCCGCTGGCGCGGCACTCATCGATGACCTTGAGGGTCTCCTCGACACTCTGGATCCGGTTGACAGCCTGTTGCACCTCGGGATCGAAGTCCTGCACTCCCAGGCTCGCCCGATTGAACCCGGTCTGCGCATACGCCGCGATATCGCCTTCGCGCACACAGCGCGGATCGAGCTCGATGGAGAAATCGCGCTGCGCCGACGTACTCACATGGAAATGCAGTCCGATGCTCTCGACCAGTTCGCGCAGCTGGGCCGGGCGCAGGAAGTTCGGTGTGCCACCGCCAAGATGCAGCTGCACCACGTCGCGATCGCGATCGAACAGCCGGCCCGCCAGTTCGATCTCGCGCACCAGACTGTCCACGTAGCGCTGACCGCGTGCCGGATCGCGTGTGATGATGCGATTGCAGCCGCAGTAGAAGCAGGGACTGAAGCAATAGGGCACATGCAGGTAGAGCGACAGCCGGCGCGGCAGCGGCTCGGAATTGCTGCGGCGGATATGGTCGCGCAACCGGGATTCATCGAAGCCTGCCCCGAAGTGCGGAGCCGTGGGATATGACGTATAGCGCGGACCCGGCAAGTCGTAGCGGCGCAGCAGGTCGGCGTCGAAGGCGAGGGGGCTGTTCATGCGGCACAGTGTCCCCGCAGCCAGCGATGAATGCCTTGACCTGGATCAGCCGCCCGGCGGATTTTCGCCTGAAAAAAAGCGCGATTTCGTCGATGCCGGTGCTGTTTTCCGCTGCACTTGAAAATGGCGCTCCCAGAGGATTGCGCCTTGCCATCCGTGGCCGGCGCGCCTTCGCGCCAGCGAGCGCTGTCCAGAATCGTTCCTGACGATTTTGTCGAACCCCTCTGGCGAGGGTTCTCACCCTCTGGCGTGCCGTTTTCCGCTGCGCTTGAAAATGGCGCTCCCAGAGGGATTGCGCCTTGCCATCCATGGCCGGCGCGCGTTCGCGCCAGCGAGCGCTGTCCAAAATCGTTCCCGACGATTTTGTCGAACCCTCTGCGAGGGTTCTCACCCTCCGGCGTGCCGTTTTCCGCTGCGCTTGAAAATGGCGCTCCCAGAGGGATTCGAACCCTCGTACCAGCCTTGAGAGGGCTGTGTCCTGGGCCTCTAGACGATGGGAGCGCACTGGTCCGGTCGAACGCCGGAGGAGCCTGTATTATAAGCGACGCCTCAACTCTCTCAAGCGGCGTGCGCTATTGAACGACTCCAGCCCTCCTGAAAACGGCAGCGAAGTGAACAATCCGCTGATCGTTCCGCGCGATTCGCACCCCATTTCGCGCGCCAATATTTCGTCCAACGCGCTCAAGGTGCTTTATCGCCTGAAGGATGCTGGCTATCAGGGTTTTCTGGTGGGCGGCGCCGTGCGTGACCTGCTGCTGGGGCTCAATCCGAAGGATTTCGACGTGGCGACCAATGCCCATCCGGAGCAGGTGAAGCAGTTGTTTCGCAACTGCCGGCTGATCGGTCGGCGCTTTCATCTGGCCCACGTGCGCTTTGGCTATGAAATCATCGAGGTGGCGACGTTCCGCGCCGCTCAGACGCCCATCGACGAAGACAACAGTGTCGATGAATCGGGCCACAGGGTGCTCGATGCACGCGGGCGGATTCTGCGCGACAACCTGTATGGATCGATCGAAGAGGATGTATGGCGGCGCGATTTCACCGCCAACGCGCTGTACTACAACATCGAGGATTTTTCGGTATGGGATTACGTGGGCGGCGTCCGGGATGCGCGCGATCGGATCCTGCGATTGATCGGTGACCCCGAAACCCGCTACCGCGAAGATCCCGTGCGGATGCTGCGTGCCATCCGTTTCGCCGCAAAGCTCGGTTTCGACATTCATGCCGACAGCGCCGCGCCGATCAGGCGTCTGGCACCGATGCTCGATGGTGTGCCGCCGGCGCGACTGTTCGACGAAGTGAACAAGCTTTTCCTGTCGGGAAGCGCGCTGCGTGCCTTCGATCTGCTGCAACACCACGGATTGCTGGAGCACCTGTTTCCTGAAGTTGCGGCGGCGTTGCAGGAAGCGCCTGATTCCGCAGCGGCCAGACTGCTGCGCGCGGGACTTGCAGGTACTGACGAACGCGTGCGCGAAGACAAGTCGGTAACGCCTACGTTCCTGTTCGCCCTGTTGCTGTGGCCGGCAATCGTCCGCACCTATGGCCGGCTGAGTGCCACCGGCAATCCGACGCAGCAGATGCTGCTTGCCTGTGAGCAGGTGGCGACGCGCGAGCAGTCGCGTATCGCCATTCCCAAGCGATTCACGCTGCCCATGCGCGAGCTCGTCGGCATGCAACCGCGTTTCGAACTGCGTTCGGGTCGCCGGGCACTGCGCCTGCTCGATCACCCGAGATTTCGAGCCGCGTACGATTTCCTGTTGCTGCGCGCCGCGGCGGGTGAGGCCGATCCGGAACTTGCCGACTGGTGGACGCAGATCCAGACGCTGCCGGCGGAAGAGCGCATTGCGCGAGTGGAGCAGCGGCCTGCCGGCGCCGCAACGCCGCGCACGGGTGGCCCGGCCAAGCGTCGTCGCCGTCGTCGCCGCAATCCCGCGTCCGGCAATTCCTGAGCGTCATGGCCGCGACCTGGGTGCCGGCGTATGTCGCGCTCGGCAGCAATCTCGACGATCCCCAGCAGCAGATTCGCCGGGCCCTCGAACTGCTGGCCGCATTGCCCGAGACGCGGCTCGTTGTGGTGTCGCGCTTTTACCGGACGGCGCCGCTCGGCCCCCGGGATCAACCTGAATTCATCAATGCAGCGGCCGGATTGCTGACCCAGTTGTCCGCGCGCGATCTGCTGAACCGCCTCAAGGGCATCGAGGCATCGATGGGACGTGCATCCCCCACGGTGCGCTGGGGACCGCGACGCATCGATCTGGATCTGCTGGTCTACGGCAATGCACGGATAAACGAGGACGGACTCACGGTGCCGCATCCCGGCGTCCCGTCGCGCAATTTCGTCCTGTATCCTTTGCTCGATATCGCGCCCGAGCTGATCGTTCCGGGCCACGGTCCGGTGATCTCGCTGGCAAGACACGTCGCTGCGGCGGGTGTTGTCGCAGTGACATAAAGAATCCAAGGCGTTGAACCCTTCGCATGTCCGAGAAGTCTGCACCTCCTGCGCCCCAGCGCTTCGTCGTTGTGGAAGGTCCCATCGGCGTCGGCAAGACCAGCCTGGCGCGGCGGCTGGCGCGCAGTTTCGGCAGCGAACTCATCCTGGAACAGGCTGAGGAAAATCCCTTCCTGGAGCGGTTCTATCGCAATCCGCGCGCGGCCGCTCTCCAGACCCAGCTGTTTTTTCTGTTTCAGCGCACGCGGCAGCTCGAAGACATCCGTCAGCACGATCTGTTCGATACGGTGCGCGTCGCGGATTACCTGCTCGACAAGGACAGACTCTTCGCGCGTCTGACGCTCGATGATGAGGAGTACGCGCTCTACGAGCAGATCTATGCGCGCCTGGCCATCGACGCCCCGATTCCGGACCTGGTCATTTACCTGCAGGCGCCCATCGACGTGCTGCTGGAGCGCATCGCACGCCGTGGCATTCGTTACGAACAGCACATCGACCGCGCCTATCTGGAACGGCTGCAGGAAACGTACGCACGTTTTTTCCACGCCTACGACCGCTCGCCATTGCTGATCGTGAATGCCGCGGAAGCTGATTTCGTCGGCAACGATCGCGACTATGAAGAGCTGTTCGCTCGCCTGCGCCGGGTGCGGCACGGACGTCACTACTACAACCCGCTGAAGAGCACCACAGACTGATAGCGGTATACACGCGGACGTGTCGCGTTGTGCGGTCCATGCGCACGAGCAGCGGATGCTGGTAAGCGGTTGATGTTTCCCGGACCCTCGTTCATTCTTGGCGCCGCTCAGCGCTGCTCGACGGGGCCATCGACGGCCGCCGCGCGAAGCACTCATTCAGCAGGCCGCGACGCGCCAGTTCCACACCACAGCAAGCTTCCCTTCTTCAGATGTACAAGCACCTGCAAGAGCGATACGCGCCGCGTCCACCCGTCAGCATTGCGACGCTCGAGCGCATGAAGGCAGACGGCGAAAAAATTGCCTGCATGACCGCTTATGACGCCAGCTTCGCCACGCTGGTGGACGATGCAGGCATCGATGTCGTACTGGTCGGCGATTCCCTCGGCATGGTGATCCAGGGTCACGATACAACGGTGCCGGTGACGCTGGCGGATGTGATCTATCACTGTCGTGCTGTCGCCAGAGGACTGTATCGCCCCTTCCTCATGGCCGACATGCCCTTCATGACGTACTCATCGAAGGAGCAGGCGCTCGACAACGCGGTGCGTCTGATGCAGGAAGGCGGCGCCAAGATGGTCAAGCTCGAAGGCGGTGCGAGCCAGGTCGAAATCGTCGACTTTCTGGCAAGTCATGACATTGCCGTGTGCGCGCATCTGGGGCTCAAGCCGCAGTCCGTACACAAGGCCGGTGGCTTTCGCGTGCAGGGGCGCGAACAGGCGGCTGCGGAGCAGATGATGAACGATGCTCTGGCGCTGGAAAATGCGGGCGCCGATGTGGTGTTGCTTGAATGCATTCCGGCACAGCTCGGTGCGGCGATTACCAAGGCGCTGCATGTTCCGGTTATCGGCATCGGTGCCGGTCCCGATACGGATGGGCAGATCCTGGTGCTGTATGACGTGCTCGATATCACGGCCGGTCGCAAGCCGAAGTTCTCGAAGAATTTCATGGAAGGGCGCAGCAGTCCGCTCGAGGCGATCAAGGCGTACACCGAAGCGGTGAAGACGCGCAGCTATCCGGCGCCCGAGCATTGCTTCTGACGACAACGAACTCATCTTCCACGATGGAAACTTTCGTCCGCCCGGATGACCTGCGCAACCGCGTTGCTGAATGGCGGCGCGAGGGTCTGCGCATCGGCTTCGTGCCCACCATGGGCAATCTGCACGCAGGTCACGGCGATCTGATCCGTCGTGCGACCGAACTGACCGATCGGGTGATCGCGAGCGTCTTCGTGAATCCGCTGCAGTTCGGTCCGAACGAGGATTTCGCGGCCTACCCGCGCACGCCGGAAGAAGACAGCAAGCTGCTCACTGCGCTGCGTGCTGATGCGTTGTTCACGCCTGAGGTGGATGACATGTATCCGCTCGGTCAGGCGGCGACCACACGCGTAGTGGTGCCGGCTGAACTCGACAATATTCTGTGCGGAGCATTCCGGCCCGGCCATTTCACCGGCGTTGCGACCATCGTCACCAAGCTGCTGAACCTCGTGCAGCCGGATGTCGCGCTGTTCGGCGAAAAGGATTATCAGCAGCTCATGATCATCCGCCGTGCCGCGACCGATCTTTGCATGCCCATGCAGATCGTCGGCGTGCCGACGCGGCGCGAAGCCGACGGCCTGGCGATGAGTTCACGCAACCGCTATTTGTCGGCCGAAGATCGCCGCGTCGCGCCGCGGATTTTCGAAGAACTGGAGAAAGCGCGCGCGGCCATCGAAGCGGGCTCAAACGATTTCGCGACGCTGGAGCAATCCGGCTATGCGGCGCTTCAGCAAAGCGGATTCCGTCCGGACTATTTTTCGATTCGTGACGCCGCCACGCTCGGTCTTCCGGGTCAGGGCGATGTGGTGGTTCTGACTGCGGCGCGGATCGGGCGCGCGCGTCTCATCGACAACGTGCGGGCACGGCGCGGCTGACGGATCGACTGCGCGCTGCGACTTCACCTGTGGTGTTCGCCGAGCGCCCATTCCACATGTTCGCGCACCATTGCCGATGGGTGCGTCAGCTTTGATTGCAATGCCGCGATGACAGCATCCGAAGTGGGCGCATTGCCCAGCGCGATGGCGACATTGCGCAGCCAGCACTCGTGTCCGATGCGTCGGATGGCGCTGCCCTCGGTGCGCAACAGAAACTCATCCTCGGTCCAGGCGAACAACTCGATCAGTCGCGGCGCGTCCAGTGCATGACGTGCGCGAAAATCAGGCTCGGTCGTGAGGTGCGCAAACTTGTTCCACGGACAGAACAACTGGCAGTCGTCGCAACCATAGATCCGGTTGCCCATTGCCTTGCGGAACTCCACCGGGATTGCCTCACGCAGTTCGATGGTGAGATAGGAAATGCAGCGCCGGGCATCCACCTGATATGGCGCGACGATGGCCTGCGTCGGACACACCTCCATGCACGCTGTACACGTACCGCAGTGCGCGCTCGCCGGCGCATCCACCGGCAACGGCAGATCGGTGAGGATTTCGCCCAGAAAAAACCAGGAACCCGCGCTGCGATTGATCAGGTTGGTGTGCTTGCCAATCCAGCCGAGTCCGGCCTCACGCGCGAATGCCTTCTCCAGTATCGGGGCGCTGTCCACGAATGCACGGTACTGCGTGCCTGCGCAGTGCGTGGCAATGCGCTGCGCGAGTTGCGCGAGGCGTCTTCGCAGCAGCTTGTGGTAGTCACGACCCAGCGCATAGCGCGATACATAACCGGCTTCGGAATCCTTCAGCACCGCTTCGGCGTCGGCAACGTCCGGTGGCAGATAGTCCATGCGCGCAGAAATGACGCGGATCGTGCCGGGCACAAGTTCCTGCGGCCGCGCACGCTTGCGTCCGTGGCGTGACATGTAGCCCATCTCGCCGTGACGTCGCAGTTCGAGCCAGCGCAGCAGATGTGCCTCGTCGGCTGCGATATCGATACCCGCGAAGCCGATCTGCTGAAACCCCAATTCCATGCCCCACGTGCGGATCCGGGCAGCAAGTTCGGAGAAATAGGTGGCGGAGGAATATTCGGACATAGGAACGCCGCGTTTCGGCAGCGACGCAAAGTATACTCATCGCCCTGCCAACGATCGCCCGCGCCGCGCCCGTCATGGTCAATCTGCCGCTTGCCATCCACACCGCCGCACAGGTCCGGGCGCTCGATCGTCACGCAATCGACGACCTGAACATTCCCGGCTACACGCTGATGACGCTGGCGGGTGAGGCGGCGTTCACGGCATTGCGCAGTTGCTGGCCGTCGGCGCAGCGCATCGTGGTGCTGTGTGGCCCCGGCAACAACGGTGGTGATGGCTATGTGCTGGCACGTCTTGCGAGGCAGAGCCGGCTCGATGTGCGCGTCATCGCGCTGGCGGACCCGACGCAATTGCGCGGCGACGCACAGCGGGCGTGGCAGGATTTTGCGGCTGCCGGTGGCACCGCTCAGCCATGGTCGCCGGACTGTCTCGATCATGCTGAAGTCGTCGTCGATGCAATATTCGGCACGGGTCTGTCACGGACACTGGATGACGACATGGTCGAGCGCATCCACGTCATCAATGAATGTCGCGCTCACATCCTCGCCATCGACATTCCCAGCGGCCTGCATGCCGATACGGGACACATTCTGGGTGCGGCTGTTCGCGCAGAACGCACGCTCGCCTTCATCGGCCTGAAGCTCGGTTTCTATCTCGGCCAGGGCCCGAACTGCACCGGCGTAGTGATGCTCGATACGCTCGATCTGCCGCGCACGGCGCTCGATCACGTCGGTCCCGCAGCGCTGCGGATCAGCGAAGACGCTCTGGCGCGATTGCTGCCGCGCCGACCGCGCACCACACACAAGGGCGCACAGGGGCACGTGCTGCTTATTGGGGGCGGCCAGGGCATGGCCGGCGCCGTGCGCCTGGCCGGAGAGGCTGCGTTGCGGGTGGGTGCGGGTCTGGTGACGGTCGCGACCTTGCCCGAAAACGCTGCGACGATCGTGGCGCAACGACCTGAGCTGATCTGTCGCGGCATCGAACGTCCCGGCGAACTTGCATCGCTGATTGAGCGCGCCGATGTGCTGGCGATCGGACCCGGCCTGGGTGTGGATGAATGGGCCCGGTCGATGGTGGAGAGTGCGGTGGACTGCTCGATTCCAACGGTGATCGACGCGGATGCGCTGAATCTGCTGGCGCTGGCGCCGTGCAAGGGCGAGCGGCGCGTGTTGACGCCGCATCCTGGCGAAGCCGGCCGCCTGCTTGGCATTTCGACGAGCGAAGTGCAGGACGATCGGCTGGCGGCGGCACGCGCCATTGTCGAGCGCTACGGCGGTACGGTTGTACTGAAGGGCGCGGGAACCCTGGTGGTCGAACGCGATCAGTTGCCATCGATCTGCGATCAGGGCAACCCGGGCATGGCCTCACCCGGCATGGGCGATGTGTTGACGGGGGTCATTGCCGGCATCGCGGCGCAGACTGCCGACCTTTCCGAAGCCGCGCGTGCGGGCGTACTCGTTCACGCCATGGCGGGCGACATGGCGGCGCGGCGCGGCGAACGCGGTCTGCTCGCCAGCGATCTCTTCACGTATCTGCCGACGTGCGTCAATCCAACCCAACGCATCTGAGGGTCGAAGGCGCAGAGGCGATGCGCGCATTGGGGGCTGCCCTCGGGCGCGCGCTCGCCGTGCCGTCGGCCACTGCCATCGTCATTGCCCTGCATGGCGATCTCGGCGCCGGCAAAACCACGCTGGTCGGTGGCGTGATGTCCGCGCTTGGCGTGACAGGTCCGGTGCGCAGTCCGACCTATACGCTGATCGAGCCCTACGACACGGCGCACCGCCAGGTTTTCCATCTGGATCTGTATCGGCTCGCCGATCCGCAGGAGGTCGAGCCGCTCGGCTTGCGTGAGCTGCTGAGCGCCGATGCGGCACTACTGATCGAATGGCCGGAACGCGGTGCCGGGTATCTGCCGCCTGAAGATTTGCGGATCGACATCGCCTATCCGAGCAACGGTCTCGAGGGTCGCGAGCTCACCTTTTTCCCCGGAACAACGACCGGGGAAACACTGCTTCGCGCAATCAATGTCCAGTGAAGCGCGAGATACGTGATCTATCTCCATAATTTGTATTGATATTTATCTGGGGTGGCGAGTAAATTACGGGCCCATGCGAATCCTGGGGCTGCAAACTCGCATCCGGCTCGGCATCTGTTCGGTGCTGATCGCGCTCTGCGGAGCCGTTCAGGCCCCGCAGGCCGTCGCCGCACCCCACGTCAGTGTCCAGGACGTCCGCTTGTGGGCGGGGCCGGATTCCACCCGCGTCGTGTTCGATCTGTCCGGGCCCGCGAAGTACACGTATTCGACGCTCAGCAATCCTGACCGCGTCGTCGTCGACATCTCCTCAGCACGGTTTGCCAATCCCAATATCGCCATGCCCGCAGGGCAGGGGTTCGCCAAACAACTGCGTTCGGGTCTTCAGGGCCAGGATCTGCGGATCGTCGTAGATCTGACCAATCCCGCCGTGCCCAAGGCCTTCACCGTCGATCCGCAGGGCGATCTCGGTTATCGGCTGGTGGTCGATCTGCTACCGGGAAATCAGTCCGCGCCAGCACCGGTCGCGCCTCAGGCGCCCACCGTGATCAAGTCGATGCCTGTTGGTCCCGGCCGTGACATCGTGGTGGCCATCGACGCCGGTCATGGCGGCAAGGATCCCGGTTCGCTGGGCGCATCGGGCACGCGCGAAAAGGATGTGACGCTGGCGATCGCCCGCGTCTTGAAAGCCCGCATCGATCGCGAACCCGGCATGCGGGCCATTCTCACGCGCGATGGCGATTACTATCTGGCGCATCGCCTGCGCATCAAGCGTGCGCGCGACCAGCAGGCCGACATGTTCATTTCGGTTCACGCGGATTCGTACACCGACCGCTCCGTCGTCGGCTCTTCCGTGTACACGTTGTCAGCGCGCGGTGCGTCCGACGAGGCGGCGCGCTGGCTGGCCGAGCGGGAAAACGCGTCGGATCTCATCGGCGGCGTGTCGCTGGACGACAAGAGCGACGTGCTGGCTTCCGTACTGCTGGATCTGTCGCAGGGCGCGAGCATGAGCGCCAGCATCGAAGCGGCCGACAATGTGATGAATGAGCTCGACCGGATCGGCAACGTCACGCGCCGCGGCGTCAAACAGGCGGGCTTTCTGGTGCTGAAGTCGCCCGACATTCCCTCGATGCTGGTCGAGACGGCTTTCATCTCGAATCGCGTCGAGGAAGCGCGCCTGAAGAGTCCCACGCATCAGCAGCGCCTCGCCGAGGCGATCTACCAGGGCGTGCGCAGCTACTTCTATACGAATCCGCCGCCGGGTTCTCTGATCGCGCAGCTGCGCCAGCAGTCGCAGGGCGATCGCGTCGCATCTGCTGGCGGATTGAGCGACGCCGTCGTCGCAACAGCAGCCCAGTGAGCCGTTCGCCAGTGGCCTGTGCGGCCTCTGGTATCCTCGCGCGACTCTCCGCCCGCCGGTCGCGTTCATGCCGATTCGAGTTCTTCCCGACCAACTGATTCATCAGATCGCCGCCGGCGAGGTCATCGAGCGCCCGGCCTCCGTGATCAAGGAACTGGTCGAAAACAGCCTCGATGCCGGTGCGCGTCGCGTCGATGTCGAAATCGAAGAGGGTGGCAGCAAGCTGATTCGCGTACGCGACGATGGCAGCGGCATCGAGCGCGACGAACTGGCGTTGGCACTGTCGCGTCACGCGACGAGCAAGATCACCACCATCGATGACCTCGAACGGGTGGCTACGCTGGGCTTTCGCGGCGAAGCCTTGCCCAGTATCGGTTCGGTCTCACGCATGCGGCTGATTTCGCGGACCGCCGGCGCTGCGACCGCCTACGCCGTTTCATCGGACAACGGCGTGCCGAGCGCCGTCGAACCGGCCGCGCATCCTGCTGGCACTACCGTGGAAGTTCGCGATCTGTTCTTCAACGTGCCGGCGCGTCGCAAATTCCTGCGGGCTGAACGCACGGAGACCCAGCACATCGCGCGCATGATGGAGCGCCTGGCGCTGTCGAAATTCGCGACTTCGCTGTCGCTTACCGTCGGCCGCAAGCGAGTTGCGGACTATCCAGCCGCGCAGTCTCAGATCGAGCGCGAACGTCGCGTTGCACAAGTCGTCGGCGATGAGTTCATGGCGAATGCCCTGTATGTCGAGCATGAAGCCGCGGGGTGTCGATTGACGGGTTGGTTGTGTCAGCCGACGTATGCGCGCGCTCAACCGGACCTGCAGCACTTCTATCTCAACGGGCGAACCCTGCGCGACCGGTTGATTGCGAGCGCGATCCGGCTCGGCTACCGCGATGTGATCTTTCACGGTCGCCATCCGGCGTATGTGCTTTTTCTGGAACTCGATCCGACCCAGGTCGACGTCAATGCACATCCGGCAAAACTGGAAGTCCGCTTCCGCGATGGACGACACGTGCACGATTTTCTTTTTCGCAGCGTCGAGCGTGTCCTGCGCGATACCTACGCCGGTGCGCAGGCAGCGGCTGCGGCGCCCACAAGTATCGATACTTTCATGCCTGCGGCTGTCCCGATGTGGCCGGCGCGCGGACCGGATGACACGCCGTATTCGCGTCCTCTTGTGCAGCAGTCCAGTCTCGGGCTGCGCGTTGCGGACACACCTGCGTCATTCAATGCATCGCAGCCGCCGCAGAACGCAGATGCGGCCGAGGAAGAACGACATGAAACTCCTCCGCTTGGTTTCGCGCTCGCACAGTTGCACGGTATCTATATTCTCTCGCAGGCGCCGGACGGACTGATCCTGGTCGATATGCATGCGGCGCACGAACGCACGACGTACGAACGCATGAAGGCGGCGCTTGCCAGCGGTCCGGTTGCCAGTCAGCCACTGCTGATGCCTCTCGCCATCAGCGTGTCGGCTGCCGAAGCAGACGCACTCGAAGAACATGCCGCATTGTTGAAACAGGCAGGGCTCGATCTGGAGCGCAGTGGACCGGCTGGTGTGCAGGTGCGTGCTCTGCCGGCTTTTCTGCGCGCCACGGGTGTCGATGAACTGATTGCACGTCTGGGCGCAGATCTCGTTGCCAATGGTGCGACGCGCGGCATCGAAGAAGCGCTGAACGAAGTACTCGGCACGATTGCCTGTCATGGCGCGGTGCGTGCCCACCGCAATCTGACGGTCACGGAGATGAATGCGTTGCTGCGCGAGATGGAGCGCACCGTGCGCAGCGACCAATGCAATCACGGTCGGCCCACATGGACCTACGTGAGCATGACCGATCTGGATCGCATGTTCCTGCGCGGTCGATGAGCGAACCGACGATGGTCAGGCCGGTGGTCATGCTGATGGGGCCGACCGGTGCCGGCAAGACCGATCTGGCGCTCGAACTTGCGTCGGACCTGCCTGTGGAGATCGTCAGCGTCGATTCGGCGATGGTGTATCGGGGCATGGACATCGGCACCGGCAAGCCTTCCGCCGAGATCCTGCGACAGCATCCGCATCACCTCGTCGACATCCTGGATCCCGCCCAGTCGTACTCGGCCGGGCAGTTCGTACGCGACGCGTTGCACGCCATCCGCGACATCCACGCGCGCGGCCGGCTTCCGCTGCTGGTCGGCGGCACCATGTTGTACTTCCGTGCCTTGCGCCACGGGCTGGCTGAACTGCCGCAGGCCGATCCACAAGTACGGGCGGCAATCGATGCCGAGGCTGCGCAGCAAGGCTGGCCGGCCCTGCATACGCAACTCGCATCGATCGATCCTGTCGCTGCGGCCCGGATTCAGCCAAATGACGGTCAACGCATTCAGCGGGCGCTGGAAGTGTTCAGACTTTCCGGCAGGACGATGACTGATCTGCATGCTGCGACAGCGCTGCCTGATCCGTCCCTGACCTTCGCCACTTACGCCTGGGTGCCGGGCGATCGCGAACGGCTGTATGAGTCCATCGCCGGGCGCTTCGAAAACATGATGGCCATGGGTTTGATGGAAGAAGTGGACGCCCTGTATCGACGCGGCGACCTGCACTCGCGACTGCCGGCCATCCGTTCCGTCGGGTATCGCCAGCTGTGGGAATACCTCGATGGTGCGGTGTCACGGAACCAGGCGGTGGAGAACGCAGTTCTTGCAACACGGCATCTGGCGCGACGACAACTCGTATGGCTGCGCGCCGATCGACAGACTCGCTGGATCGATGCGCTTGAATCTGATGCGCGCGCCCAGATGCACCGGTATGTCGCAGCGTTTGCAGATTGAAACGAAACGATTCGAACGATTGTCCAAAGCCTCCGTATTAGACGAAAGCTCGATCTGGAATGAAGGTCCATATGCTAGACTGCGGCACTGCAACGAGCGCGAGGATCGTGTTCGTCAGCTTCTCCTCCGGTCGCATGGAAGCGTATGTGCCGGAAGCGTTAAACATCAAGAATTCGGTGCAATAACAAGGAGATAAATGATGGCCAGAGGGCAATCATTACAGGATCCGTTCCTGAACACTCTGCGCAAGGAGCGCGTTCCGGTCTCCATTTACCTGGTGAACGGCATCAAGCTGCAGGGGCAGATCGATTCATTCGATCAGTTCGTCGTGCTGCTGAAGAACAGTGTCAGTCAGATGGTTTACAAGCATGCAATTTCCACCGTTGTGCCGGCACGTGCCATTCGTGTGCCGACCAGCGAAGAAGACGGTGCCGAGTCAACGGCGCCGGCCGAGTGAGATTCAAGCATGCACGCTTGAGCGAATGCGAGTGAACCTGCGATCAGCGACATTTCATGCAAGACGCGTTGGATGCCCAACGCGTCGATTGGAGAACTGGATTGTTTGAGCGTCCACGCAGTGGCGAACGCGCTCTGCTGGTACGCATCGGTCTGGGTCAACCTCCCGGCAAGGATGAACTGAGCGAGCTGGAGTCCCTGGCTCGATCTGCCGGTGCAGAGGTCCTCGGCATCATTACGGGCACACGTCGCGCGCCCGATCCCCGACTCTTCATTGGCAGCGGCAAGGCCGATGAAGTTCATGCGTCGGTGAAGTCCCTGGGGGCCGATCTGGTCGTCTTCGATCATCCGCTCTCGCCCAGCCAGGAAAGAAATCTCGAAGCGTTGCTGCAATGTCGCGTGATCGACCGCACCGGTCTGATTCTCGACATCTTTGCGCAGCGCGCCCGCAGCTTCGAAGGTCAGCTCCAGGTAGAGCTGGCACAACTGCGTCATCTGTCGACGCGGCTGGTGCGCGGCTGGACGCACCTTGAGAGGCAGAAGGGCGGTATCGGCCTGCGCGGTCCCGGCGAAACGCAGCTTGAAACCGACCGTCGGCTGCTCGGCAATCGCATCAAGACGCTCAATGCACGACTGGAAAAGGTACTGGTCCAGCGCGAGACGACGCGTCGCGAGCGCAAGCGGGCTGAAATTCCCACCGTTGCCCTGGTCGGATACACCAACGCCGGCAAGTCGACGCTGTTCAATCGCCTGACCGGCTCGGATGCCTATGCAGCCAACCAGTTGTTCGCCACTCTGGATCCGACCGTGCGACGCCTCGATCTTCCGGATGCCCGTTTTGCGCTGCTGGCGGACACGGTGGGATTCGTCCGGGATCTGCCACACGAACTCGTCGCCGCGTTTCGCTCAACCCTGCAGGAGGCGCGCGAGGCGACCGTGCTCCTGCACGTTGTCGATGCTGCCGATCCGGAACGTGGCGAGCGGATTGAGCAGGTCAATGGAGTCCTCGAGGAAGTAGGTGCCGGGGCATTGCCGCAGATCGAGATCTACAACAAGGCCGATCTGCTGGGCGAAGAACCGCGGGTCGAAGCTGCGGCGGACGGCAAGGCACGGCGCGTGTGGGTATCTGCTCAGACCGGCGCCGGAATTGACCTGCTGATCAAGGCGCTTGGTGACTTTCTGGGTCCGGCCATCGTGCATCGGCATGTTGTGCTCGAACCTGCCCATGGGCGGGCTCGCGCCCGATTTTTCGCCGCAGGGGCCGTGATTGGCGAAAAAGTACTGCCGGGAGGGCAGACGGATCTCGAGATTTCCATGCCGCGACAGGCATTCGAGGACCTGTGCCGGATCGAGGGCCTCAAGATCCCGGCAGAAGATCCGCAGCAACCTTGTGCCTCCGGCGACCCATTCCTACAATCGCGCGTCCCGGCCGGCTGGTTCGGCTGATTCTGCTTCGGAAAGCTCTGCACCGGCTGATGCTTCCCAGGCGACGAAGACGGGTGCGATCCGGCGAATGGAGCGCAACTTTCCCGGCGCCGAACGCTCGAAGTCACGGCACCCGTGCAGGGGTTGCCTCCGAGAATAGTTGAGATCTTATGGCCTGGAACGATTCCGGCGGAAACTCCGGCGGCAAGCGCAACAATCCCTGGGGTGGCGGCAACAAGCCCGAACAGGGACCTCCCGACCTCGACGAAGTCGTGCGCAACCTGCAGCGGCGCTTGTCGGCGTTGTTCGGCGGTGCGGGCGGACCCCGTGGAACCGGTGGTGGCCCCTCCGGCGCTGCGCGCGGTTTCGGCATCGGCAGCATCGCTCTGGTCCTGCTGGCCATCTGGGCATTTACAGGTCTGTATCAGGTCGATGCCGCAGAGCGCGGCGTGGTGCTGCGCTTCGGCAAGCACGTTGAGACGACCCAGCCGGGTCTGCGCTGGCATCTGCCCTGGCCGATCGAGACGCGCCAGCTGGTCAACATTCAGAGCATCGAGAGCTTCACCGAAAACACCCGCATGCTGACGGCGGATGAAAACCTCGTCGACATCAATATGGAAGTGCAGTACCGGCGGGCGAATCCGCTCGACTACGTTTTCAACGTGCAGGCTCCCGACGGCACATTGCGCGAAGTCAGCGAAAGCGCCATTCGCGAAGTGATCGGCCGCAGCAAGCTGGATTACGTACTCGAATCCGGTCGTCTCGACATCGTGGTGCGAACCAAGGAACTGATTCAGCGAACCATCGATGCCTACAAGACCGGCCTCGAAGTGACGTCCGTCAACCTGCAGGACGTCAAGGTGCCGAACGAGGTTGCTTCCGCGCAGGCCGATGCCATTCGTGCGCGCGAAGACCGCGATCGCTTCTCGCTGGAAGCGCAGGCCTATGCGAACGACATCATTCCACGCGCCCGCGGCGCCGCAGTCCGTCAGGTACAGGACGCGCAGGCCTATCGCGCTCGCAAGATCGACGAAGCCGAGGGTGAGGCGCAGCGCTTCACCAAGGTGCTCGCGGAATACGAACGCGCTCCGGCTGTGACGCGCGAACGTCTCTACATCGAGACCATCGAAGCCGTGCTGGCATCGAGCAAGAAGGTTGTGGTCGACACCAACGGCAGCGGCAATCTGCTCTATCTGCCCATCGACAAACTGATTGACCAGGGCCGCCGCGGACGTGTGGAGACCAGCGATGTGAGCGCAACGGTCGAACGCCCCGCTGCGAGCAGCTCATCCACTGCCGGCGATCGCCGTCCCCGAGGATCCCGCTGATGGCCAGTCGTACCCTGATCGCATTGATCGCCGCCGCTGCGGCGGCCTTCATTCTCGCGCTGTCCGCGTTCACCGTGCGCGAGACCGAGCTCGCCATCAAGTTCCGCTTCGGCGAGATCGTCAATTCCGACTATGCGCCGGGCCTGCACTTCATGATTCCCATGATCAACAAGGTGCAGAAATTCGATCGGCGCGTGCTCACCGGAAATGTGCCGCCTGAGCAGTTCCTGACCAGCGAAGGCAAGATTCTGCGCATCGATTTCTACATCAAGTGGCGGATCCTCGATGTGTCCACTTTCTACCAGGCGACTGCCGGTGGCG
The DNA here is from genome assembly GCA_035761425.1 of Povalibacter sp. Lineage (GTDB taxonomy): Bacteria > Pseudomonadota > Gammaproteobacteria > Steroidobacterales > Steroidobacteraceae > Steroidobacter. The sequence goes on along the minus strand of DASTRD010000018.1, from coordinate 5,833 downwards.
ACGCGAAGATCGCGGAAGGGCGTCTGGCGGCGATCGTCAAGGACGGCATCAAGGGCGTGATCGCGCGCCGCACCATTCAGCAGGTCGTGGCCGCGGAACGCGGCGAATTCACGGGCGAAATTCTGAAGGTCGCCGATGCGAGCACCCGTGGTCTGGGTATCCAGCTCGTCGACGTGCGCGTGAAGAAGATCGATCTGCCCGAAGAAGTGAGCGAGTCGGTCTTCAATCGCATGCGTCAGGACTTCGACCGGCAGGCCAAGCGGCTGCGCGCCGAGGGCGAGGAGAACGCCGAGAAGCTGCGTGCCGAGGCGGATCGCGAGCGTACCGAGATCGCCGCCGAAGCCTATCGGGAAGCCGAAGGAATCCGCGGTGAGGGCGACGCCAAGGCCGCCGAGATTTACGCAGCCGCCTATTCGCGCAATCAGGATTTCTATTCCTTCTATCGCAGCATGCAGGCCTATCGGGAAGCGATCGGCACTGACAGCGATGTGCTGGTGATTTCGCCCAACAGCGAGTTCTTCAAGTACCTGAACCGCTCGGGCAGACGCTAGCCTTTCGCATGAACTGGAACGATCTGCTGGCGGCGTTCGCGCTTTATCTGGTGCTGGAAGGTATCCTGCCGTTCCTCAACCCCCAGGCCATGAAGCGCTTCCTGCTCACCATGTCGAATTTTGCGGATCAGCAGTTGCGGGTATGGGGTTTCGTCAGCATGGCCATCGGGCTGGTGCTGCTGTACGTCGCGCGTTCCTGAAGCGGGCGATCGACTTCGACAAGGATTCAACCGGCAGCGCAGTCTGTCGTCGGGCAATTATCAGGGTTCTATGAGCAAGAATGTGGTCGTCATCGGCGCCCAGTGGGGCGACGAGGGCAAGGGCAAGATTGTCGATCTGCTGACGGATCGCGTTGCTGGTGTGGTGCGCTTCCAGGGCGGACACAACGCCGGACATACGCTCGTCATCAACGGACGCAAGACCATCCTGCGACTGATTCCCTCGGGCATCCTGCATGAGGGCGTCAGGTGCTTCATCGGCAACGGCGTGGTGTTGTCGCCCAAGGCGCTGTTTGAGGAGATGGACGAGTTGCAGCGTGCCGGCATCGATGCGCCCTCGCGGCTGCGCATCTCGGAAGCCTGTCCGCTGATCCTGCCGTATCACGTTGCGCTGGATCAGGCGCGCGAAGCGGCAGCGGGCGCAGCCAAGATCGGCACGACCGGTCGCGGCATCGGGCCGGCGTACGAAGACAAGGTCGCGCGTCGCGCGATTCGCGTCCAGGATCTGTACACGCGCGAACGCTTCGCCGCCAAGCTTGGCGAAGTGCTCGACTATCACAACTTCGTGCTGCGCAATTACTTCAAGGCGTCGACCATCGATTTCCAGAAGACGCTCGATGAAGCGATGGAACTCGCCGATCGCCTCCGGCCCATGGTTGCCGATGTTTCGGCCGAAGTGAACGCAATGATTCGCGCCGGCAAGCGACTGCTGTTTGAAGGTGCGCAGGCAGCGTTGCTCGACATCGATCACGGAACCTATCCTTTCGTCACCTCGAGCAACTGCGTTGCGGGTCAGGCGTCTGCCGGTGCCGGTGTCGGGCCGCAGCAGTTGCACTATGTGCTCGGCGTGGCCAAGGCCTATGCGACGCGCGTCGGCAGTGGCCCGTTTCCGACTGAACTCGAAGACGAGGTCGGCGAGCATCTGCGTGTGAAGGGCAACGAATACGGATCGGTGACCGGACGCCCGCGCCGCTGCGGCTGGTTTGACGCCGCCGGACTGAGGCGGGTGGTCGAGTTGAACGGCGTTTCCGGGTTGTGCATCACCAAGCTCGATGTGCTCGATGGACTCGATACGGTACGCGTTGCCGTCGGCTACAAGGTGCGCGGCGAACGTCGGGACATCCTGCCGGTTGGCGCTGAAGCGCTCGCGATCTGCGAGCCCGTCTATGAAGAGCATCCCGGCTGGAAGGAGAGCACGTTCGGGGTCAAGGCGTTTGCGGACCTGCCGGTAAATGCGCAGGCGTACCTCAAGCGCCTGGAAACCCTGGTCGGCGCGCCAATCGACATCATTTCCACGGGTCCGGATCGATCCGAGACCATCGTCCTGCGACATCCACTCGACTGATTCCACTGGCAGGTTTTCACTGGCGGGACAGATCTGCCCGGTGGCGTCGCGTGCCGGTGGTTACCGGTGTCATTTTCCTTGATACGCGTTGCAGTCCTTTGTTACGCTGGCCGCGCCCTCTTCAGGAAAGTGCCGACGGTGGCGCCATTCCCTCTGCATCCCACGAATGGCGCCGCACTCGGTTCTGGTGCACCGGCAGTCCCGCTGAATCGCTCCTTAAGTCAGGTGAGAGCGAACCGGGTATATCGACGCATTATCCGCATGCATGCGTCAGCTCAAATGGATCCCGGATCAGATCGGTGTTCAGGTTTGCCCTGTCGGCCCGGTGATGAACTGAATGCTGATCACGACTGCTTCGTGATTGACACCCCGTAGTGGCGCCGGTAGATTTGCGCGCCTTGCGGGGCCCGGCCCCCGTATTCCCTCCCTTGCCCAGGTGGCGGAATTGGTAGACGCGCTGGTTTCAGGTACCAGTGGAGCGATCCTTGGAGGTTCGAGTCCTCTCCTGGGCACCATGTCTCCCGCACTCGACTTTCGTGCGTAGTGTCAGCGCCCAGACTCGCTGCACACGCACGAGCACTTGCGTTTTCAAGTCAGCGGCCGACTGAACTCAGCCGCCGGACGTGCGTTCTGCATGACGGCGTACACTTCCTCTCCATCTCTCAATGAAACAAAAAAACAAAACAGGCAAGAACCGCAAACCATCCTCGCCGACGAAGCGCAGGAGAATGAATGCTGCGTCCGATCCGATCGACGGTCTGCGCGCAATCAACGAAGCCCTCGAACTCGCTGGCCGTCCGCTGCAGTTCGACGATCTCGCGCTGCGCGTGGGTGCGACGACAGATAGCCGTCGCCAGCGTCTGCAATCGCAGCTCGATCAGGCAGTGCAGGGCGGTGAGATCGTGCGCAACCGGCGCAATGAGTACTGCCTCCGCGAGCGCCTGACACTGATCATCGGTACCGTGAGCGGCCATCGCGACGGTCATGGCTTTCTGTATCCGGACGATCGCTCGCCAGCGATCCTGCTGCCTTATCGGCAGATGCGCGAAGTCATGCACGGCGATCGCGTAGCGGCGCGCATCAGCGGTACTGATCAACGCGGACGTCCCGAAGGTGCCATCGTCAAGGTTCTCGAACGCAGTGCCAACGACATCGTCGGCAGGCTGTACGACGAGTCGGGCATCAGCTTCGTCGTACCTGACAACCCGCGCATTGCACATCGCATTCTGGTGCCACGGCAGCATCTTGCGGGTGCGGTGCCGGGCCAGGTCGTTCTGGTCAAGCTGATCGAACCGCCTTCCAGAACGGCGCAGCCTCTCGGTCATGTCGTGCGCGTGCTCGGCGAGCATGCAGCGCCCGGCATGGAGACCGAGATCGCGATCCATTCGCACAATCTGCCGTTCGAATTTCCTGCGGAAGCGGTAGCGCAGGCCGAAAGCTTTGGTCATGCGGTGAGCGCGTCGGCCAGACGCGGTCGCGAGGATGTGCGTGACATCCCGCTGGTCACGATCGATGGCGAAGATGCACGGGATTTTGACGACGCAGTGTTTTGCGAGCCGGTGCGCGGCGGTGGATGGCGCCTGATCGTGGCGATTGCCGATGTCGCAAGCTATGTGACCCCGGGCAGTCCTCTCGATGCGGAGGCCCGGCACCGCGGCACCTCAGTGTATTTCCCGGCTCGCGTCCTGCCGATGTTGCCGGAAGCATTGTCGAATGGACTGTGCTCGTTGAATCCGCGGGTGGACCGGCTGTGTCTGTGCTGCGAGATGCGCGTCAACCGGCAGGGCAAGGTGACGCGTTCGCGCTTCTTCGAAGGTCTGATGAATTCGAAGGCACGGCTGACCTACACCAAGGTGGCTGCCTATCTGGCCAATCCGGCGACGATCGCCGATCCCGACGTGGTCACGAACGGCGAACACCTGCGCAATCTGCACGATGTGTTTCGAGCGCTGCATGCCGCCCGCCAGGAGCGGGGTGCGCTCGATTTCGACGCGCCGGAACTGAAGGTTCGTTTTGATACCAAGGGGCGCATCGCCGCGTTCATCGAACAGCCGCGCAACGATGCGCACCGGCTGATCGAGGAGTGCATGATCGCCGCGAATGTCGAGGCAGCGCGGTTTCTGCGCAAACACAAGCTGCCGACGCTTTATCGCGTGCATGGCCGGCCCGACGAAGATCGACTGGAGCAGTTGCGCGAGTTTCTGCGCGGATTTGCCATCGAACTGCCGCGCGATCGCAATCTCGAACCCCAGGATCTGAACGCGGTGCTGCAGCGGATCGTCGGAAACGAGGAGGCGCATCTCATTCAGACTGTCGTCATTCGTTCGTTGCCGCAGGCCGTGTATCAGCCGGAGAACGTGGGGCATTTCGGTCTCGCCCTGCCGGAGTACGCGCATTTCACCTCGCCGATCCGGCGCTACCCCGACCTGCTGGTACATCGCGGCATCCGCCACATCCTGCGTGGCGGCAAGGCCGACACATTCGAGTATTCACACGCGGTCATGGTGGAACTCGGCCAGAAGACATCCTTCACTGAGCGACGCGCAGATGAGGCGACGCGCGATGCAATGTCGTGGCTCAAGTGCGAATACATGCAGGACAAGATCGGCGAAGAGTTCGATGCACTGGTGACCGGCGTGGTCGACTTCGGCCTGTTCGTGCAGGCCAAGGGACTGCAGATCGACGGGCTGGTGCACGTCAGTTCGCTCGGTTCTGACTATTTCGCGCGCGACAAGACCGGTTATCGCATGGTCGGAGCACGCAGCGGGCGGGTCTTCAGGCTCGGTGACAATCTGCGCGTGCGGCTGGTCAATGTGATCATCGATGAACGCAAGATCGATTTCGAACTGGCCGAGACACGTTCGGCGCCACAGAGCGTCCGCGGCCCGTGGGCACGAAGACGAGGCAGGCGATGAGCGAAGCGGCGATCGTTTTCGGGTTGCACGCCGTTCGTACGCTGCTGAGTCAGCATCCGCAACGGGTCTCGCAAGTTCTGGTGCAGAAGGGACGCGACGATGGTCGTGTCGCCGCCATCGTGCAGCTGGCAGAACGGGCAAAAGTCCGCGTGGCAGTACGCGACGGTCAGGAGCTCGATCGGCTGGCGGCTGGCGAACGGCACCAGGGCGTCTGTGCTCAGATCAAGTCCATGGGGGTGCTCGGCGAGGGCGCGCTGGATGAATTGCTCGACAAGCTCACCGGCCCGCCGCTGCTGCTGGTGCTCGACGGCGTGCAGGACCCGCACAACCTCGGCGCTTGCCTGCGCACAGCCGATGCGACGGGTGTCGCTGCCGTCATCGTGCCGCGAGATCGTGCGGCAGGGCTGTCACCTACGGTGCGCAAGGTCGCCTCCGGTGCCGCTGAAACCGTGCCGCTGATTCAGGTCGTCAATCTGGTGCGCACGCTGCGCTGGCTGAAGGAGCGGGGCATCTGGACCATAGGCACCGATGATGAGGCGCCAAAATCGTTGTTCGAAACCAGTCTCACCGGTCCCATGGCGCTGGTGCTGGGGGCGGAGGGGCAGGGATTGCGCCGGCTGACACGGGAGCATTGCGACGCGCTGGTGAGTATTCCGATGCGCGGCGTGGTGGAAAGTCTGAACGTATCCGTCGCCACCGGCGTGGTGCTGTACGAAGCGGTCCGGCAGAGGCAGTAACCGGCTGCCGCGACTCCGGACAGCCCGATTCCGCGATCGGTTCCCGAACGGGGTTCTCTGTGGTTGC
>DASTRD010000017.1:0-51091 GCA_035761425.1 Povalibacter sp. | reverse complement strand
CACAGCAACAGCTTGGTGAAGACCTTCACGCCCTCCCCGCCCAGCCAGGGAATCGAGAACTGCCGTGCGTAGAACAGCGCACCGAAGAACGCGGCAAAAAACATCACTTCCGAGAAGATGAACCACATCATTCCCATGCGGAAGGAACGATCGACGGCATCGTTGTAGAAACGGGCTTCGCTTTCGCGGATGACATTGCCGAACCAGCCGGCAAACATGAACAGCAGCAGAGCGATACCGGCCGTGAAGATCCAGGGGCCGGCGTGAACGTGGTTCAACCACAACGAGACGCCGCACATGGTGGTGAACAGCGAGATCGAACCGACGATGGGCCACGGGCTGCTGTGGGGAACGTAGTACTTGTCCGCAGGCGCGTGTGTCGTGTGAGCGTGAGCCATAGTTTTTCAGCCGTTCTTGAAGTTTTCTGCCAACGTAGCGCCGCGATGCGAGGCACCGGGCGAGCCAGATCGTCCTGCCCGCAGCTTCAGCTGCGCGGCTCCGAAGCGGTTTCTTTCGCTGCCGCAGCCACCACCTTGTCGGGTGCGTCGTACATCGAATATGCCAGCGTCACGCGGTCGACATCGCCCGGAAGTTTCGGGTCGATGATGAACCGGACCGTCAGCTCCCGGGCCTGATCGGCCTCGAAATGCTGCGGCGAAAAACAGAAGCATTCGGTCTTGCGAAAGTACTGCGTGGCGTCCAGCGGCGCGATGCTGGGGACGGCCTGGGCGGTCACCGGCTTGGCGCGCAGGTTCCTGGCGTAGAACTTCGCTTCGTACAGCCGGCCCGGGTGCACCTCGATGCTGGTGGCTTCCGGCCGGAATTCCCAGTCTCCGAATGTCGGCAATGCCGACATGAATTCCACTGTCACGGTGCGATTGAGCACCGGTGCTTCCACCACCGTCGCGGCCTTCTCGAGTTCGGAGCGATCGCCGTAGCCGGTGACGTTGCACAACACTCGATACAACGGCACCAGCGCGAAACCGAACGCAAAGAAGCCAGCAGCAAAGATACAAAGGCCGCGGATGAGCGAACGGTGGTTGGTGGTCTGATCGATCACTTCTGAAATTGACGAGTTGACGAAGGCGACAGGGACGATGGTCCAGAAGCGACGATATTGCTTTCCGGTACCTGTCCGCGGGCCGCTCACCTCATCTCGTCTCGCCTCCTATCTCGAATTCAAAACGCTGAGCAGAATGAATCCCACATAAAACGCGGCGGCCAGCAACGCCAGCCACAGGGTGGTCCTGCGGATGGCGCGCTTGCGGTCGGTTTCATTCACTTGCACGGCCATTCAATATGTCCGTCACTTCACTTCGGGCGCAACTTCGAAGCTGTGGTACGGGGGCGGCGAGCTCAGTGTCCATTCCAGACCATGCGGTGCCGCGGTATCCCACACCTTGTCAGTGGCCTTGACGCCGCCACGCGCGGTGCTCCAGATCAGGTAAACGAACAGCAGCTGCGACAGACCGAAGCCGAAGCCGCCGATCGAGGACACCATGTTCCAGTCGGCGAACTGCGTCGAATAGTCAGGAATACGCCGCGGCATGCCGGCGAGACCCAGGAAGTGCTGCGGGAAGAACAGCACGTTCACGAAGATGGTCGACAGCCAGAAATGCGTCTTGGCGAGCTTGATGTTGTACATGTGGCCCGTCCACTTCGGCAGCCAGTAGTACACGCCCGCCATGATGCCGAACACCGCGCCGGGCACCAGCACATAGTGGAAGTGCGCGACCACGAAATACGTGTCGTGATACTGGAAGTCGGCCGGCACGATCGCGAGCATCAGGCCCGAGAAACCGCCGATGGAGAACAGGAACAGGAACGACAGCGCGAACAGCATCGGCGGTTCGAAGCTGATCGAGCCCTTGAACATGGTCGCCGTCCAGTTGAACACCTTCACGCCGGTCGGCACGGCGATCAGCATCGTCGCGAGCATGAAGAACATCTGACCGGCGAGCGGCATGCCGACAGTGAACATGTGGTGAGCCCACACGATGAACGACAGGAAGGCGATCGAGGCCGTGGCGTACACCATCGCGTCATAGCCGAACAACGGCTTGCGCGAGAAGGTCGGAATGATTTCCGACACGATGCCGAACGCCGGCAGGATCATGATGTACACCTCGGGATGCCCGAAGAACCAGAAGATGTGCTGGTACATCACCGGGTCGCCGCCGCCGGCCGCCTCGAAGAACGTGGTGCCGAAGAAGTGATCCGTCAGCAGCATGGTCACCGCACCGGCGAGCACCGGCATCACCGCGATCAGCAGGTATGCAGTGATCAGCCAGGTCCACACGAACAGCGGCATCTTCAGCAGCGACATGCCGGGTGCCCGCATGTTCATGATGGTCACGACCACGTTGATCGCACCCATGATCGATGAAGCGCCCATCATGTGGATCGCAAAAATCATCATCGGGAATGACGTGCCGTTCTGCAGCACCAGCGGCGGATACATGGTCCAGCCGCCGGCAGGCGCACCGCCGGGGACGAACAACGTCGACAGCAGCAGCGTGAAGGCGAACGGCATGATCCAGAAGCTGAAGTTGTTCATGCGCGGCAGCGCCATGTCAGGCGCGCCGATCTGCAGGGGCACCATCCAGTTGGCGAGGCCCACGAACGCCGGCATGACCGCGCCGAAGATCATCACCAGCGCGTGCATGGTGGTCATGGAGTTGAAGAACATCGGATCGACCAGCTGCAGACCGGGTTTGAACAGCTCGGCGCGGATGATCATGGCCATGCTGCCGCCGATGAAGAACATGATCAGGCTGAACACCAGGTACATCGTGCCGATGTCCTTGTGATTGGTGGCAAACAGCCAGCGACGCCAGCCCTTGGCGGGGCCGTGATCGTGATGCTCGTCTGCGTGATGACCTGCAGCGTCGTGTGAATGTGCCGTGCTCATGCTCTTACTCCGCCTTCGCGACGATTGCAGTCGTCGCGCCGTCATTGACCTTTTCGACCGCCGCAGTTGCGGACGCGCTGTCGCCGCCCTGCTGCTGTTTCAGCCATGCCTGATAGTCGTCCTTGGAACGTACATCGACCACCACCGGCATGAACGCATGGTCGCGGCCGCACAGTTCGGCGCACTGACCGCGATAGATGCCCGTCTGGTTCGCCCGGAACCACAGCTCGTTCACGAAGCCGGGGATCGCGTCCTTCTTCATGCCGAAGGAGGGCACCCACCAGGCGTGAATCACATCGCCTGAAGTGAGCAGCACGCGCACCTTGGTGTCCACCGGCACGACCAGCGGCTTGTCGACGTCCAGCAGATAGTGTTCGACGGTGTTGGGGTCGATGCCCGAATGCAGCTGGCGTGCTGCATCGCTTTCACGTGCCAGTGTGGAGAAGAAGCTGACGTTCTGATCCAGATACTCGTACTGCCATTTCCACTGGTAGCCCGTCACCTTGATCGTCAGTTCGGAATTGCGCGTGTCCTCGATGCGGATCAGGGTTTCGGCGGCGGGAATTGCCATGCCGACCAGGATGGCGACCGGAATGATGGTCCAGACGATTTCGGCCTTGGTGCTGTGATCGAATTTCGCCGCGACCGCCCCCTGCGAGTGACGGAATTTCACGATCGAGTAGATCATCATGCCGAACACAGCCACGGCGATGATCACGCAGATCCAGAAGATCAGCATGTGCAGCCTGTGGATCTGCTCGCTCAGTTCCGTCACGCCCACAGGCATGTTCAGTTCCCAGGCTGCCAGCGCCGCCTGACCAGGCAGCAGACCCGTCGCCAGACTGGCTGCGATGCCGGCTGCGGCGTATTTCAGAATCTTCGACATTTCGCCGATGCTCCCAATTGCTTCTTCTGTGCGTGCAGCGCGCGCATCGCCGACAGCAGCCATCTGCCTCGCCGAACAGCGCTTCGCCCGCGACTGCGCCCCACGTCCCAGTTCACCTGAGCGCGGGTGACTCGTTCACATTCCCCACCAGTTGCTTGAGACGCACCGCGAGACCGCGACGCTCGTCCTCTGTGAGAAACCTGCCCACTTCACAGACACGGCCATGCAGCTCGAGCGTGAGTCGGCTTGGGTGCACTGCTGTCAGCGGGGTGTGGAGTTTAACCTTCGCCCAATGGCGAGGAAATACCGAGTGCCATTCGCCATCTACGGTGTAATGCTGAACCGTCACCGAATCGGCCGTGATGGTGATGGTTTCTCGTTCCTGCCCCTTGCGCATGGAAGCGCGCACCGCCCAGATCAACAGCGCGATCTCCAGCCTTGCGAAAGGCAGCACCGGCCAGAACCCCTGCCACGTGAAAAACAGCGCCACGCTGAAGGTGGTCGTCGCGACGATGCCGATGAAGATCCGTGCCGTGCGGGCGGTCAGAGAACAGCGCGGGGAGAGCACAAAGCGGCGCGCTTCCGGCTCGGTCGCCTCGGCGACCGGCGGGTTCATTTGCGGCCCCAGTGCTATGCCGTAGGTCATGAATGCGGGGAAAGCGGCGAAACGCGGGCGCACCCGAGGGGATCGGTATGCTAGCGGACGCGCCCCGACCCACGCAAACGCAAGATACGGATGCGAAAGGGTTTTTCCCTTACGGACAGTCGGGCGGAAACCGCCGACGTCGTCCAGGTGTGCGATCAGGGTTTCAAGGCGCATCGGCTCTCATGTGAGCGGCAGCTCTGAAATTTTCACTGAACGTTTCGCCAGAAAATCAGCGAAAAGAACAGACGATCGTTGATGAAATATTATCGACGTCCGATCTGGCTGAGGGGAACACGAGCTTCCCCCCCATGTTTGCGCGGGCGCAGCGCGCCCGCCCACGCATGGCCGTAAACCACCTCAAGTGTCAGCGTGATCACGTTGCCGCGAATCGCCAGGGTTTCTGCGTCCCGGAAGCGGCGGGCACGTCGAGAACCCGTGAGTCCCATTGGCCGGCCGGCGGCCAGATTGACCGATCCGCTGCCTCGCAATTCACCGATGAGGGCGTCGAGATCCGGATACGTGATAGTGAGGCGCTCCGTGTCCATCACCGGCTCGGCAAAGCCGTTGCGCATGAGAGCGTCGCCCAGGTCGTGCATATCGATGAATCGATGCACGTGCGTGTGCCCATCGACGCCCGCCCAGGCACGCCGCAGCTCCTGCAGGGAATCGGGCCCCAGCGTCGTGAAGGAGATCAGTCCGTCCGGTCTCAGGACACGCCGCAGTTCTCTGAAGACTGCGTCCGGCTCGTTACACCACTGCAGCATGAGGTTGCTGAACACCAGATCGACGCTGGCGTCGCGCAATGGCAGCCGGTGGGCATCGCCGCAGATGCGGTGAAAGCGCCGGAGCCAGCGCTGCTGCGCCTCAGCGGTGCGCAGCATGTCCACCGACATGTCGAAGGCAAAGATGTCGGCGCGCCGGTAGCGATCTTTCAGCGCGCGGCTCGCATGTCCCGTGGCCGCGCCCAGATCCAGTACGACTTGCGGTTCGAGCCGTACCAGGTCGAGTCGCTCCAGCAAGCGTGCGCGAATCTCGGCATGTACAGCTGCGGCGGCGTCGAAGCCGGCAGCGGCGTCATCGAACGCCCTGCGAACCTGCCGCAGGTCGAGCAGGAATTCGTCGGCGGGAGCGGGCATGGCAAGTGCAGATGAGGGCAGAGGCCGGGCACGATAGTGACGATGGCGCCAAAAGGCCACCCAAGCCCGCCTGGTCTGAATCAATTCAGACGTGCACGGGCGCGGCTTCGGGCCTGATCCCGAGCTTCTCGAACAGTCCGAGATCGTGGTTCTCGTCCGGATTTTCCGTCGTCAGCAGCTTCTCGCCATAGAAGATGGAGTTGGCGCCGGCCAGAAAGCACAGCGCCTGGGTTTCATCGCTCATTCCCGAGCGACCTGCCGACAGACGCACGTGCGAACGCGGCATGAGCACACGAGCAACGGCGATCGCACGAATGAATTCCAGCGGTTCGACTCCGGCCGCACCGTGCAAGGGCGTGCCTTCCACCTGCATCAGCTGATTGATGGGGACGCTTTCGGGATGTTGAGGCAGCGTGGCAAGGGTATGCAGCAGTTGGGCGCGATCGAGGTCAGTCTCGCCCATGCCGAGAATGCCGCCGCAACAGACCTTGATGCCCGCCTCGCGCACGGCCTGCAGCGTGTCCAGCCGGTCCTGGTAGGTCCGTGTGGTGATGATTTCCTTGTAGTAGGACTCGGACGTGTCCAGATTGTGGTTGTAATAGTCGAGGCCCGCGTCCTTGAGTTCACGTGCCTGTTCGGTCGTCAGCATGCCGAGCGTTACGCACGTTTCCATGCCCATCTCGCGTACGCCCTTGACCATTTCGATGATCTGCGCGAGCTGCCGTGGTTTGGGACTGCGATAAGCAGCACCCATGCAAAAGCGCGTCGCGCCGTTCGCCCGCGCGGCACGGGCCTTCTCCATGACGGCATCGAGATCCATCAGCGGTTCTGCCTTGAGACCCGTGTCGAAACGGATGCTCTGCGAGCAGTAGGCGCAGTCTTCCGGACACGCACCGGTCTTGATGGACAGCAGCGTGCTCACCTGCACCTGATTCGGATCGAAGTTCTCGCGATGTACCCGCTGCGCGTGAAACATCAGATCCGCAAAGGGCAGGGCGAACAGGGCGCGCACTTCATCGAGCTGCCAATCGGAGCGGATCTGTCCCAGACGCGACAGGTCGAGCGGGGTGGACATGCGATGCCTGTTCCTCGGGAAAATGGCCGGAAATTGCACGCGGCGGCGTGCGGCGATGGCGCGAGAGTATCGATACCTGTCGCAGCGCCTGTCAACCAAGGAGTGGAGCGATGGTCGACCTGCAAAAGACGACGCGATGGCGCCGCATCATCGAGCGTTGCCTGGATATCGCATGGCGTCCGACCTGTCTGTTGTGTGCCGGTCCCGGCGAATCGCCATTGACCGATCTTTGTGCCGCCTGCGAAGCGGAGCTGCCTGCCAATCTGTATTGCTGTCGCGTGTGTGCACAGCCGCTTCAATCAGGGAACGTCGATATGACCTGCGGCGCCTGCCTCAAGCGCAAGCCGCGCTTTGACACTGCGATCTGCGTCTATCGATACGCCTATCCGGTGGATCATCTGGTTCACTCGCTCAAATACGGCGGAGCACTCGCACCCGCGCGAGTCCTGGCCGGCCTGCTCGCACGGCGAATCGCAGCTTCCGGTACCCGATGCCCGTCGTTGCTGATCCCGGTGCCGCTGTCCGCGTCGCGCTTTCGCCGCCGCGGCTATAACCAGGCGATCGAACTGGCACGTCACCTGCGCAGGCACCTCGGAGTGGCCGTGTGCACCGATCTCGTCACACGTATCCGCGACACCCCCGAGCAAGCAGGCCTCAATCGCAAACAACGCCGCAGAAATCTCCGCGGCGCGTTCGCGGTCTCGCGCCGCATCCCCGGTGCCCACGTCGCCATCGTGGATGACGTCGTGACGACCGGCAGCACGGCGAACGAACTGGCGAAAGTCCTGAAGCGGGCCGGCGCGAAGCGCGTAGATGTGTGGGCAGTGGCGCGAGCAGGCAGGACCTGAGTCTGGCCTGCATCTCAGGCGAAGACGAACTCCAGGGCGATGCCGACGAATATGGCCATGCCGTAGTAGTTGTTATTGAGGAATGCCTTGAAGCACTCCTCCGGTCTGCGGTCCCGGATCAGATATTGCTGATACAGCGCAAACACTGCAGCGACGGCGAGGCCGAGTCCGTACCACAGGCCCAGTTCCAGCTCGCGGCCCGCGAGCCACAGCGCCAGCAGACTCATGAGCTGCATGACGCCGATGATGAAGCGATCGGCATCGCCGAACAGGATGGCGCTGGAGCGGATGCCGAGCTTGCGATCGTCTTCGCGATCGACCATGGCGTACATGGTGTCGTACGCCATCGTCCAGCACAGGCCCGCAAGAAACAGCAGCCAGGCCATGCGTGGCACGCCACCGGTATGCGCCGCGTAACTCATGGGCACCGACCACGTGAACGCAGCACCGAGATAGAACTGTGGCAACGGAAAAAAGCGCTTCATGAACGGATACGTCATGAGCAATACGGCGCCGACGATGGACATGAGCTGAGTCAGCTTGTCGAGCGTCAGCACCAGACCCAGCGCAATGAGTCCGAGACTTGCGCACAGCGCCAGTGCTTCGATGGGATCGACCTGACCGGTAACGATGGGACGATCGCGCGTGCGTTTGACGTGAGCGTCGAAGTTGCGATCGGCGAAATCATTCATGGCGCAGCCTGCTGCACGCGTCAGCACCGTGCCCAGCACGAAGACGATGAAGACGTGCTGATCAGGATGCCCCTTTGACGAAAGCCACAGCGCCCACAGCACCGGCCACAACAGCAGATAGATGCCGATGGGTTTGTCCAGACGCAGCAGTTTTCCGTATGCGCGCGCACGGGCTGCAGCGGCGGGCAGCACCTCGGCCACGAAAGTGGTGGAGCCGATGCGATGGCTCAGCCAGCGCAGGCGATCGGTGAAGGTGGGGGGTGAAGACATCAGAGGCTGCGGGCTGGTTGCAGGCAGCAGGCCCCAGATCGCACAAGAACGCCGCGCAAGCGTTCATGGCCTGGGGTTCCGGTTTCGAGCCTGCGATCCGGGAATGTCCGACTGCAGCGGAGTCCGCGAAGAATCGGGTTGTGTCTGCAGGCAAGCATGGCGCGTGCGCTGTCGATTGTTCTCCGGCCTACAGCTCGCAGCCTGCAGTCCACAGTTTTCTTCCTCATACTTTCCCGAACTGTTCGCCGCGGCCGGTCCAGCGACGCAGCAGCGGCGCTATGTTGGCCTCATTCGTGGCCAGCATCAATTCGGCGGTCTGCTGTACTTTCGGCAGCAGGTCGGCATCGCGCATCAGATCTGCCACACGCATCTGCATCAGGCCGGTCTGTTTCGTGCCGAGCAGTTCGCCCGGTCCGCGCAATTCCAGATCGCGCCGGGAAATTTCGAAGCCATCGTTGGTCGCACGCATGACCGCCAGCCGTTCACGCGCGACTTCAGTCAGCGGCGAGCGATACAGCAGCACGCAATTGCTTTCCGCCGATCCGCGTCCCACGCGACCGCGCAACTGATGCAGCTGGGCCAGCCCCATGCGCTCGGCATTCTCGATGACCATGAGACTGGCATTGGGAACATCGACGCCCACTTCGATCACCGTGGTTGCGACCAGCAGATGAATGCGGCCGGCTTTGAATTCCGCCATCACTGCTTCCTTCTCGCGCGGAGCCATGCGGCCGTGCACGAGGCCGACGCGCAGTTCCGACAACGCTTCAGCGAGGATGCGGGCCGTGTCTTCCGCAGCCTGCGCTTCCAGCTGCTCCGATTCTTCGATGAGAGGGCACACCCAGTAGGCCTGGCGCTGTTGCCGACAGGCATCGCGGATGCGCAGCACGACCTCATCGCGTCGATTCTCCGGCAGCGCCACCGTTCGCACCGGCGTACGTCCCGGCGGCAATTCATCGATGACCGACACATCGAGATCGGCATACGCCGTCATCGCCAGCGTGCGTGGAATGGGTGTGGCCGTCATGATGAGCTGATGCGGATAGCGTCCGGACGCAGCGCCCTTTTCGCGTAACAGCAGACGCTGATGTACGCCGAAGCGATGCTGCTCATCGATGATCGCAAGGCCCAGCCGGCGGAATTCAACTTGTTCCTGAAACAACGCATGGGTGCCGATGGCGATGTGCGCCTGACCCGAAGCGAGATCGGCGAGGGTGCGCGATCGCGCAGCGCCGGCGCGCTTGCCGGTGAGCAGCGCCACATTCAGATTCAGCGGGGCCAGCCACGCGCAGAAATTGCGGCCATGCTGTTCGGCGAGCAATTCGGTCGGGGCCATGACGGCGGCCTGAAATCCGGCTTCCACCGCGCGCACCGCAGCCAGCGCCGCCACGACGGTCTTGCCGCTGCCCACATCGCCCTGCACCAGCCGCATCATCGGGTTCGCCTGCTGCAGATCGCGTTCGATTTCCTGCCACGTGCGGGCCTGTGCACCGGTGAGCCTGAAAGGCAGGGATTCGATGAAGGTTGGCAACAACGCGCGCTGCGGTGTGAAGGCCCAGCCCGGATCGCGCTGAATCTCCCTGCGCAACAGCCGCAGGCTGAGGTGGTGAGCCAGAAGCTCCTCGAATGCGAGGCGTCGCTGCGCCGGGTGTCGGCCGCTGACGAGCAGTTCCAGACTCGCATCCGTCGGCGGTCGATGCACGTATTCGAGCGCCTCGCGCAGAGACGGCAGCTCGAGATCCTCAAGCACCGACGGGGGCAACCAGTCGCGAATGGTTTCGCTGGCGACCTCGCGTAATGCCTGCGCGATCAATTGCCGCAGCCGCCCCTGCTGCACGCCTTCGGTGAGCGGGTAGACCGGCGTCAGTGCGGCCTCGACCGCATTTGCAGCGTCAGCGCTGACGCGTCGATATTCCGGATGAACGATCTCGAAACCGTTCAGGCCGCGGCGTATTTCGCCATAGCAACGAATGCGGGTACCGCGCGCGAGCTGTTGTTGCTGTGTCGTCGAGAAGTAAAAGAACCGCAGCGTCAGCGCACCCGAACCATCCGAGACCCTGCACAGAAGCTGGCGTCGGCCGCGAAAGGTGACCTCGGTGAGCTGAATATCGCCCTCGATCACCGCACGCTGACCTTGCTGCAGTGCTCCGATGGGCACGATGTGCGTGCGATCTTCGTAACGCAATGGCAGCAGGAACAGCAGATCCTGCACGCTCGAAATTCCGAGCTTCTGCAGCTTCTGTGCAAGTGCCTCGCCGACACCGCGCAGTGCCGTGATGGGGCGCAATTCGGCGATGGCCGCCGGTTTTGATTTCGCGGAAGTGTTCATCAGTCGCCATCCGTGGCGAAGTTTGCACACGCGTGCGGCGATGGCGATGAAGCTCGGGCCACGGAGGAACAGAGAAGTGTTGCGTGGTGGTGCTGCCCGAGGCTCACAGCTCGAGACTCATGCCTCCAGTTCCAGCACGCAATCCATTTCCACCGCAGCGCCTTTCGGCAACGCCGCGACCTGGATCGCCGCACGTGCCGGATACGGCTCGCTGAAATATTCGGCCATGATCTGGTTGAGCAGTGCGAAATGCGTCAGATCGATGAGGAAGACATTGAGTTTCGCGACACTCGCGAACGTACCGCCGCTTGCCACGATGACAGCCTTCAGGTTGTCGAATACGCGACGGATCTGCGCATCCATCGAACTGGTCACCAGTTCGCCCGATTGCGGATCCAGTGGAATCTGACCGGACACATACACAGTGTTGCCGACCTTCACTGCCTGCGAATAGGTGCCGACGGCTTTGGGTGCATCGGGCGTGGAAATGATGGTGCGCATAGGAGGATCCTTCGGAAAGTCGCTGGCCAACTAGTCTGCTGGTCCGCTGGCCAGAAGGAAAGAAGCAGCGGGCCGCTGGTACTGCTCCTGCTGTGCCTGGTGGGTTCGACTTTCAGTCGAACGGGGCTTTCGTGTGCGCCCGTGAAGATGGATTCCTGACTGCGCAGGCATGACGAACAGGTGAAGTGCGCGGGCCAGATCCTGGCTGCGTTTCTTGTTCTGGCTGGCGGACCAGCAGACTGGTTGGCTGGCAGCTCGCGTTACGCGAGCATCCGCGTCACTCGCATCACTTCCGGCATCTTGCGCAGATTCTTGATCACGCTCGCCAGCTGTTTGCGGTTGCGCACCTGCAGATCGAAGATCAGCGTGGAAGCGTCGCCGTCGCGATCGTCCACGGCAACGTGCTCGATATTCGTGTCCGTGGACGCAATGTTCGAAGCAATGGCGGCTAGTGCGCCCATGCGATTGCTGACTTCGATGCGGATCTCGACATTGAACAGGCGGTCGACGTTCTGCTGCCATGCCACCGACAGCCATTTGTCGGGCTGCTTGCGGTAGTTGCGCAGATTGCCGCAGACCTCGCGATGGATCACCACGCCGCGACCGCTCGAGAGATACGCCATGATGGGATCGTTCGGGATCGGGAAACAGCAGCGCGCGTAGCTCACCACCATGCCTTCGGTGCCGGCGATGGCGAGCGGCCCGGATTGCGGCACCGGTTCGGCGGGCGCCTTCATGTCGGGCGGCAACAAGCGGCGAGCCACCAGCGGCGCGAGGCGTTCGCCAAGTCCGATCTTCTCGAAGAGTTCGCCGGAGCTCTTCAGATTCAGTTCGCCGGCGACGGCCTGCAGGCGATCTTCCGGAATTTTCTTCAGCGCCAGTGCGAGATCGCTCAGTGCCTGGCTCAGCAAACGTTTGCCGAGTTCCACCGCCTCGGAATGCTTGAGGCTCTTCAGATAGTGACGGATCGCGGCACGCGCCTTGGCGGTCACGACGAAGTTCACCCACGCCGGATTCGGTGTCGCGCCTTTGGCAGTGATGATCTCGACGGTCTGACCGTTGCGCAGCGGCGTGCGCAGCGGCACCAGGCGGCGGTCGACTTTCGCCGCGACGCAGTGATTGCCGATGTCGGTGTGGACGCTGTAGGCAAAATCCACTGCCGTCGCATTGCGTGGCAGACGGCGGATTTCACCGCGCGGTGTGAAGACGTAGACCTTGTCGGGGAACAGGTCGACCCGCACGCTTTCCATGAATTCTTCCGAATTGCCGCCGTGCTGGATTTCCATCAGCTGCTGCAGCCACTCGCTGGCGCGATCGCGGTACTGGCGGCCCTGGTCTTCACCCGTCTTGTACTGCCAGTGCGCCGCAATACCGGACTCGGCGACCCGATTCATTTCCTCGGTGCGGATCTGCACTTCGATCGGCATGCCGTTCGGTCCGAAGAGTGTGGTGTGCAGCGACTGATAGCCATTGATACGGGGAATGGCGATGTAGTCCTTGAAGCGGCCCGGCATGGGTCGATACAGGCCGTGCACCAGGCCCAGCACGCGATAGGCGGTGTCGACGGAATCCACCACGATGCGAAAACCGAAGACATCGACGATGGAGCTGAGCGGCGCCCGTTTGCGGCGCATCTTCTGATAGATGCTGTACAGATGCTTCTCGCGCCCTTCGACCCGTCCCTGGATGTTCGCCTTGTTCAGACCGCTGCGCAGGTTGTCCGCGATCTTTCCGACGAACTGCTTCTGGTTGCCGCGCGCCCTTTTCAGTGCGCGTTCGATGATGCGGTAACGGCCCGGGTAGAGCGACTTGAAACCGAGGTCTTCCAGCTCGGACTTGATCGAGTGGATGCCCAGCCGGTTGGCGATGGGGGCATAGATCTCGAGCGTTTCGCGCGCGATGGTGCGGCGCTTCGCCGGCGGCATGGCGCCGAGCGTGCGCATGTTGTGCGTGCGGTCTGCCAGCTTGACCATGACGACGCGGATATCACGCACCATGGCCAGCAGCATTTTGCGAAAGGATTCCGCCTGTGCCTCGGCGCGGCTGCGGAACTGGATCTGATCGAGCTTGGATACGCCGTCGACCAGCTCCGCGACTTCGGCACCGAAGCGTTCGGCGATCTCTTCCTTGGCGGTGGCGGTGTCTTCGATGACGTCGTGCAGGATGGCCGCGACGATGGTCTGCGCATCCAGGTGCAGATCGGCCAGGATGTCGGCCACTGCGACGGGATGCGCGATGTAGGGTTCGCCGCTCAGGCGCTTCTGCCCCTGATGCGCCTGTGCGCCGAATTCATAGGCGTCGCGAACGCGATCGACCTGCGCTGGCGGCAGATAGGTTTCGAGCTTGTTGAGAAGCTGGGTGACGCCTATGGAGCGTCTTCCGGTCGGCAACAGACCAAGAATGGAAGACGCATAGTCCATGCGGGAAGTTGACCGTTGACGGCGGGCGGTTGACGGCCAGAGCGAGTCGGCGACCCGATCGGCCGCTGCCTCTGTTTCGCAAACCATCCTGTTAGTCTCGGTCAGCCCTCCGGGTCCGGCCGTCAACTGTCAACGACCAACCGTCAACACGTTGCGGATCAGTCTCCCAGCCCGAGATGCGGCGCGCGCAGTTCACCGGACATCTGCATGTCCGCATCCGGCATCATGTCCGGAATCGGGCGCTGCTCCACTTCTTCGAGGATTTCAGGGCCGATGTGGCCGGCGGCGATTTCGCGCAGTGCCACCACTGTCATCTTGTCGTTCTCTGCGTCCACGGTCGGCTCGGCGCCATTGGCGAGCTTGCGTGAACGTTTGGCAGCCACCATGACCAGCTGGAACAGGTTGGGAACGTGCTGCAGACAGTCTTCGACAGTGATGCGGGCCATGAAAACCTCGGAAAAACGGGCTGGAATGACGGGTCGGCGAATGCCGAACGTGCAAAAAGTATAGCGTAAGGGCGTCGCTGCATGTGAGTCGCCACCCCGCAGATTCGTGGGAAACCTCACGCAGAGGATCGAATTTGCTTCAGCGGCGGGCTAACATTGCGCCCCCGCCGCATCTGGCAACCGATCTGCGGCTGGTACAGCCAAGTACGTACGTGGAGAGAGGAATGAAGTTTCGACCGACCCTGCTGGCGTTCGGCCTGGGTGTTCTTGCGACCGCAGCCGGCGGTGTTCTGGCCGCAGATGCCCCGCAGGGCAACGCCGAGAACGGCAAGAAACTCTTCTATACCTGTCATGGTTGCCATGGCGTGGAGAATTACCGCAACGCCTGGCCGAGCTACCACGTACCCAAGCTGGGCAATCAGAATGCCCAGTACGTGATTGCTGCGCTGGCCGAATACGCGGATGGTCAGCGCTCACATCCCACCATGCATGCCCAGGCCTCGACCCTCAACGATCAGGATCGTGCGGACATCGCCGCTTTCCTGCATGCCGAGGGTGTGGATCCGGCGGTGGAGGTTGTGGGAACGCCGCCCGTCGCCACGCAGGTCTGCGTGCAGTGCCATGGCCCCAACGGCGCCAAAACGCTGACGGCCGAATATCCCGCGCTTGCCGGCCAGCAGGCGGACTACATCGTGCAGGCCCTGAAGGACTACAAGAGCGGCAAGCGCAAGAATCCCATCATGGCCGGAATCATCGGCGGCGTGGATGAAAAGGATTTCGAGGCCATTGCGCAGTTCTTCTCGCAGCAGCACGGCCTGTGCGCGACGGACGATCTGCGTACACAGGGCAAGTGCGTGAAAAAGTGACCGGTGACGCATGACGGGTGACGGGCGCAGCCGAACGTTGCAAGCTCTGCCCGTCGCTGGTTACCCGTCACGTCACCGCCATGTCTTCCTTCCGCGCCTTCCGCATCCATCAGGAACACGGCCGGGTCGCTGCGCGGTTCGACTCCATCGGGCTCGATGACCTCGCCGCCGGCGAGGTCGTGATCCGGGTCCGCTATTCGACGATCAACTACAAGGATGCGCTCGCAGCCACCGGCACGGGCAAAATCCTGCGCAGATTCCCTCTGGTGGGCGGCATCGATCTGGCAGGCGACGTTGTCTCCTCCAGCGATCCGGCCTTTTCTCAAGGCCAGGGCGTCATCGTTACCGGCTGTGGATTGTCCGAAACTCACGACGGCGGATATGCCGAATACGCGCGTGTGAAAAGCGACTGGGTCATTCCTGCTCCGGCGGGAATGGATGCGTGGCAGTGCATGGCGGTGGGCACAGCGGGCTTCACAGCGGCGCTGGCCATTCATCAGATGGAGCGCAACGGCCAGGCTCCGGAGCAGGGCGAAATCGCAGTCACAGGCGCCAGTGGCGGCGTGGGCAGCCTGGCCATCGACATGCTCGCCGGTCGCGGCTATCGCGCAGTGGCGATAACTGGCAAGCGCAGCGCCGGGGACTATCTCAAAGCGATCGGCGCGACGCGTGTTCTGTGGCGCGATGCCGTCGATCTGGGCTCGCGTCCTATGGAAGCGGCGCAATGGGCCGGATCGATCGACGCAGTCGGCGGTGATTTGCTGACATGGCTGACGCGCAGCACGCAGCCCTTCGGCAACATTGCCAGCATCGGCATGGCTGGCGGCGCGGAACTCAGGGCATCGGTGTTTCCGTTCATTCTGCGCGGCATCAATCTGCTGGGCATCAATTCGGTTGTTACCCCGCGCGAATTGCGGCTCGCCGTCTGGCAGCGCATTGCGGGAGATCTGAAACCGCGTCATCTCGATCGCATTGTCACGCGCACGATCGGCTTCGATGCCCTGCCCGCGGCATTTGCGGACTATCTCAGGGGCGATGTTACGGGCCGCACCGTCGTGGAGATTGCCCGGTGATCAGACCGTCATGCTGAACAGCGGCGCGTCAAAGCTCGGTATCGCCCTGAGCGAAACTCAGGCGACTGCACTCATCCGGCTGCTCGATGAGCTGGACGACTGGAATCAGCGCATGAATCTGACTGCGATCCGCGAGCGCCCGCACCAGATCACCAAGCACCTGCTCGACAGTCTCTCGATTCAGTCATTCCTGCATGGCAACCGCGTCTGCGACATCGGTACCGGTGCAGGGTTTCCCGGCATTCCGCTTGCGATCGTGAATCCGGATCGCGAATTCACGCTCGTCGACTCGACGGCCAAGAAACTGAAGTTCATCGATCACGTCGCGCAGCTGCTGAATCTGCACAACATAACCACGGTGCACACGCGTGCCGAAACCTATCGCCCGGATGCACGCTTCGACGTCGTGGTCTCGCGCGCTGTCGGGCCGGTGAACCAGTTCGTGCAGTGGGCGGGCCATCTGTGTGTCGGCGGCGGCCGACTGCTGGCCATGAAGGGCCGCTACCCTCACGACGAGCTCGGAAAACTGCCCAACGGCTGGAAACTCGCGGCCGTCCATAAGCTTGAGGTGCCCGGTCTGGACGAAGAACGGCATCTTGTGGAAATCTGCCGCTCGCATGATCGCGTTTAGCGATGGTGCAGGCCGCCGGTGAGCTGGCTACTGGCCGCCGGCCAGAATAAAGTCGGCACCTCCTGCAGTCTTCCGCTCAACGTACCGTCAATCCCATGTATGAATTCCTCTGGCCAGCAGCCAGCAGCCAGTAGCGAGCTGCCTTCCATGCACCGCGTTCTCGCCATCACCAATCAGAAGGGCGGCGTCGGCAAGACGACGACCAGCGTGAATCTCGCTGCGTCGCTTGCGGCGACGAAGCGGCGCGTGCTGCTGATCGACATCGATCCGCAGGGCAATGCAACCATGGGGTGCGGGGTCGACAAGCGCACGGTGGAGCGCACCACGACCGATGTGCTGCTGGGCGACTGCGATTTGGCCGCGGCGATGCTCAGCGTTGACTACTCGGATTTTCGCTTGCTGCCGGCGAATCAGGATCTGGTCGCCGCGGAAGTCGAACTGATGGGCAAGCCCGGCTGCGAGACGCGACTGCGCGATGCGCTGCAGCCGGTGCTCGGTCAGTTCGATGTCGTGCTGATCGATTGTCCGCCGGCGCTCAACATGCTTACGGTCAATGCGCTGGTGGCGGCCCAGGGCGTGCTGATTCCGATGCAGTGCGAGTACTACGCGCTCGAAGGTCTCACCGCATTGATCAATACAGTGGAACAGATCAAGGCGGGGCCGAACCCCGAGCTCGAGATACATGGCATCCTGCGTACCATGTTCGACCCTCGCAACAACCTGGCCAATGAAGTGTCCGCACAGCTCACGGAACATTTCCCGGGGAAGGTGTTTCGCACCATCATTCCGCGCAATGTACGTCTTGCGGAGGCGCCCAGCTTCGGCAAGCCGGCACTGTATTTCGACAAGGAGTCGCGCGGCGCTGTCGCCTATCTGGCGCTCGCCGGAGAAATGATCCGCCGTGCCGAAGGTCTCGAATTGCCAGCCGTGGATGCAGTGGGGACATGAGCGCGCGGTTTGCTGGATTGCTGGTCCGCTGGTCTGCTGGCCGGAGCCTTTGCGATATGTGTGAGCAGATGCGCTCGGTATTCTTTCACTTCCGGCCCGATATGCCGGTCAGCCAACCTGTCGGCCCCTGACTCATGTCCTCTCCCAAACGCCCTGTTCTCGGTCGCGGCCTCGGCGCGCTTCTCGGCCAACCCGCAGCTGCCGCGGAAAATCCCGTGTCTGCAGTCACCCAGCTGCGACCCGATGAAGAACTGACGAAGATCCCCGTCGATCTGCTGCAGCGTGGCAAGTACCAGCCGCGCATCGACATGCGCACCGACACGCTGCAGGAACTTGCTGACTCCATCAAGGCGCAGGGACTCATTCAACCGATTCTGGTGCGACCGTTGAACGAAGCCGCTGCCGGCCAGCCGCGACGCTACGAAATCATTGCGGGTGAACGGCGCTGGCGTGCGGCACAACTCGCCGGACTGCACGAAATTCCTGCGATCGTGCGGCGCGTGCCGGATGAAGCAGCGGTCGCGATGGCGCTGATCGAGAATATCCAGCG
Organism: Povalibacter sp.; assembly: GCA_035761425.1. GTDB lineage: Bacteria > Pseudomonadota > Gammaproteobacteria > Steroidobacterales > Steroidobacteraceae > Steroidobacter. The sequence continues at coordinate 32,863 of DASTRD010000017.1, read as the reverse complement.
TGAGAATCTCAACCCGCTGGAAGAGGCGCGTGCGCTGGATCGCCTGATCCGCGAATTCGATATGACACATGCAACGGCCGCTGAGGCGGTGGGCCGCTCGCGCGCTGCGGTGTCGAATCTGCTGCGGTTGCTCGATCTGTGCGATGAGGCCAGAACGCTGGTGGAACAAGGCGCCATCGAGATGGGGCATGCGCGCGCGCTGCTCGGTCTCGAAGCGAAGCGCCAGCAGGCGGAAATCGCCGCGCAGGTGGCGCAGAAAAAAATGTCGGTCCGCGAAACCGAAGCGCTGGTACGACGCATGACGTCCCAGCCGCAGACAGCGCAGGAGAGTGCGCCGAAGCCCGATCCCAACATCCGCAAGCTCGAAGGTGACCTGTCGGAGAAGCTGGGCGCGAAGGTGCAGGTGCAGCATTCCTCCTCCGGCAAGGGCAAACTGATCATCAGTTATCACACACTCGATGAGCTGGATGGCATCATCGAGCACATTCGCTGAAACGCAGCGCCACGGAATTCGACACGGATGAACCGTTCCTCCGGGAAGACAGGCAGGGAATGCAGCGCAGGCGCGGAATAATTTCGACAGCAGGCATACCTACAAGAACAGTTCTAGCCGCATTTTCGCTGTATACAGGGTTGTCGTTTTTAACCATCGCTCATGGCGAGTTGCGCGTCGACGGCCGTTTCGATGAAGCCGAATGGCAGCAGGCAGTCCACTGCTCGCAATGGCAGCGCACCGAACCCTTCGCACTCGATGAGCCCCGTTTCGGCAACGACGTACAGATCGTGGCCACGTCCCAGGGTCTGGCTGCGGGATTCACGATCGATCAGCCTGCCGGCGAGCGGCGCGACAAGCCCCGTACACCACGCGACAGCGAAAACCTCATCGGCGATTCGGTAGGGTTGTTCGTCGACTTCGATGCCACCGGTCAGGTCGGTTATGAGTTTTCAGTGGGCCTGGGCGGCGGCGTGCGCGATGGCCTCGTGACCAATCAGAACCAGTTCGATCGCGACTGGGACGGCGCCTGGCAATACGCGGTGCGCGAGACCGACGAGCGATGGTTCGTCGAACTGCTGATCCCCTGGGGTACGGTCAACATGCACCAGAGCGACGGTCGCTCGCGTGCTCTGGGGATTTACGCCACCCGCTTCCTGTTCGGTCGCAATGAACGCTTTGCATGTCCGGGCATCTCGCAGCATTCGCCGGCATTCCTCGCCGACTTTCAGCGCATTTCAGTCACCAGCCATACGGCTCCTGCGACCGTGGATTTCGTGCCGTACGCCACCGCGGTGCGCGACAACATCACCGGCGATCTGGATGTCAGCGCAGGCGCAGATGTGAGCTGGAAGCCGTCGCCGAACGTGTGGCTGACCGCGACGCTGAATCCAGATTTCGGGCAAGTCGAAAGCGATGAACTGGTCGTCGACTTCTCCGCCATCGAAACGGTGCAGACCGACAAGCGACCGTTCTTCACCGAGAACCAGGGCATTTTCGATCTGCGCACGCCCGCAAACGGACAACTCATCTACACGCGTCGAGTCGGCGCGGCGACCGACGATGGCAGCGCGGGATCCAGCGACATCGATGGTGCGCTGAAAATCACCGGCAGCGCGCGCGACCTGGCATTCGGCGCTTTCGTGGCTCAGGAAAAGGATTTCAACCAGGATGTCGGGCGACGTTTTGCGGCGAGTCGCCTGGCACTGCCGTTTGCGTATGGGCGCATCGGCTACCTCGGCACCTGGACCGAGCGGCCGATGCTCGATCGCAGGGCACTGGTCAATGCGTTCGACTACGACATCACTCCGAATGACTGGTGGCGCGTGGCAGGTCAGGTCATCCGTTCGGATATCACCACCGGCGATGACTCGAGCGACGGTTACGAGTCATGGCTTCAGGTCGACATGAATCGATCGGGGGCCTGGACCCACACACTGCGGTTGCTGCACATCGACGCAGATTTCGACAACAACGATCTTGGTTACCTCGAGCGCAATTCACTGCGACAGGCCGAGTGGGACAGCAGCCGGCGCGTCGCCTCGGGCAATGAATCGGCACGCGTCAGCGGCGAAACGCAACGTCTCTATCTGGTGTACCGGGAGAACACGCTGTCGCAGCGACTGCAGTCGCGCGTGCAGCTCTCGCGCAGTGTGCAGTATCGCAGTGCATGGCTCGCCTACGAGGAACTGCGGATAACGCCAGGGGGCGTGGACGATCTGATCTCACGGGGTAATGGCCCGGTAGATCTCGACACACGCTACAGCGCCTATGCGGACTTCACTTCGCCGCGCAACGGCGACTGGCAGTACGTTCTGGGGGGCTATGTGTTTCAGCAGGGCGTGGAGGACTACTCCGGCTGGCTGCAACTCTCGGCGCTGTGGTATCCGAGCGAGAAGCTGACTCTGCGCCTGGACATGATTCCGCAATACAGCGATGACTGGTTGCTGTGGCAGCAGGGCAATCTGTTCGGCACCTATCGCTCCGAGCGGCTGGATTTCAATTTCCGTCTGGACTGGATTCCGGCGCCGCGCCATGAACTGCGCATCAAATGGCAATGGATCGGCATCGATGCACAGCCGCGTCAGGCCTGGCGCAGCAACGCGGAGGGCGACCTGATCCCCGTCGCCGGGACGCCGGCCACGAATCTTGTCGGCCCCGCCGGCTCGCAGGTGGCGCCCTTCACGGTCAACAACCTCGGACTGCAGATCCGCTACCGCTTCGAAATTGCGCCGCAGTCAGAGCTCTTCCTCGTGTATGCCCGCGGCGGCTACGTATTCCTCAACGATGACGATCGCAATGTCCGGGATCTGTTCACGGACATGGGTGACGTGCGCGATTCCGACCAGTTTCTGGTCAAGTTTCGGTATCGGCTGGGGAGCTGAGCGAATGGCGGCGCACCCGGCGCCGACCGCTCTGCAATACGTCAACTGACGGCGGAAAGGCCGCGAATTCCCTACCAAAATTGACAGTCCCGGGTGTCCTTGAAGCACTGCAAGACGCTGCGTATAATCCGCGGCCTTTTCCGGCCGGGACGGGCACTGGCCGGCAAGCTGGAGAATTCAACAATGCCACCATCGCCGGGCCCGGGCCCGCGTAGTGGCATTTTTGTTGTCCATCGATTTCAGGCGAGCCGTCGGCCGTGAGCTCCAATGTTCTTGCCGACGCTGCGCGCCGGTCGTTCAGAGTGCTGTTGCGCCAGGTCGCCTGCGTAGCTGGCCTCGCCGCGATCATCGCGATCTGCTGGGGGCTGCGAGCCGGCTGGTCCGCACTGGCGGGCGGCGGCATCGGCCTGATCTGGACTGTGTACATGGCGCTGACGCTGTTCAGGCACAGCCTGAACCACGGCATGCGCATGAGCGCCGCGACGTTTCTGACGGGCTGGCTGATCAAGCTGGTCGTGACCGTCGCGCTGCTGATCGTCGCTTTCAGATCGGATGCGATTGCACCGCTGGCGCTGCTGGCTGGGCTTGCTGGTGCGCTCGTCGCTTACGGCGCGTTGCAGACCCGCGAGTCGCGGCAGCAGCATCGACGGTAACTGGGCGGCTGTTCGGATTGGATTACGTTTTTGTGGGTGAATCATGCGGATGGGGCTAATGGCAAGCGAGGGCGGCGGTGAGCATGTCGGAATGTCCGAGTACATTTCGCATCACCTGAGCCATCTGGCCAGCAAGCATCAGCAGCAGATCTTCGATTCGAGCATCGTTCACTTCGACACTCTGTTTTTCTCGCTGCTGTGCGGGCTTCTGACACTGCTCTTCCTGCGGCTCGCGGCGCGCAAGGCGACCGCTGGCGTCCCCGGCAAATTCCAGGCATTCATCGAAATGCTGGTCGAGTTCGTGAATGAACAAGCCAAGGGCATGGTGCATGGCGATCTGAAATTCATTGCGCCCATGGCGCTGACCGTGTTCGTGTGGGTCGTGTTCATGAATGCCATCGATCTGTTGCCGGTCGACTGGCTGCCCTGGGTCGGACATCACGTGGCCAACGTCGATCATCTGCGTCCGCTGCCCACTGCCGATCTCAATGGCACCTTCGGCATCGCCATCGGCGTGTTGCTGCTGGTGTTCTATTACAACGTCAAGATCAAGGGCGTCGGCGGGTTCCTGCATCAGTGGATCACCGCGCCGTTCGGCAACGTCAAGCTGACCCTCAATCCGCTGACGTGGCTGGCCTTCCTGCTGCTGGCTGTCGTGAATATTGCCTTCACGCTCATCGAATACATCGGCAGCACGTTCTCACACGGCATGCGACTGTTCGGCAACATGTATGCCGGCGAACTGATCTTCTTTCTGATCGCGGGTCTGGGCGGCACTGCCACGGTTCTGGGCGCGGTGGGTCATCTGATCACCGGCTCCATCTGGGCCCTCTTCCACATTCTGATCGTGCTGCTGCAGGCGTTCATTTTCATGATGCTGGCACTGGTCTATGTCGGTCAGGCGCACGAACACCATTGATCGATTGGATTCACGAACGACGGTTTTGATTTGGTTTTTCCCGGAGAACTCACATGACTGATATCGGCTTTGTGGCACTGGCTTGCGGTTTGATCATCGGCATCGGCGCGCTGGGTGCCTGTATCGGCGTGGGCCTGATGGCCGCCAAGTACATCGAGTCCTCGGCACGTCAGCCTGAGCTGATGAACGTGCTGCAGACCAAGGTCTTCCTGTTGCTCGGTCTGATCGACGCATCGTTCATCATCGGTGTCGGTATCGCGCTGTGGTTCGCCACTGCGAACCCGTTCATCAAGTAACGACTGCGCGACGCGCGGCATACCGCGAAGCGGCATTGCGCTGCTTCGCGGCCGCTGATTCAAGCAAGAGAACGCTTCCATGAATCTCAATGCGACGATGCTCATCCAGACGCTGGTATTTTTCGTACTGGCATGGGTGACCATGAAATTCATCTGGCCGCCGCTGATCGTTGCGATCACCGAGCGCCAGAAGAAAATCGCCGAGGGCCTTGCGGCCGCGGACAAGGGCGAGAAGAGCCTGGCGGAAGCCAAGTCGAATGCCACCGTCATCCTCAAGGATGCCCACGCCCAGGCCAGCAAGATCATCGAGCAGGCCAACCGCCGTTCGAACGAGCTGATCGAAGAAGCACGCGGCACGGCCATCGCGGAAGGTCAGCGGCTGATCGGCGATGCTCGTCAGGAAGTCGCGCTCGAATCGAGTCGCGCACGTGAGCAGTTGCGCAAGGAAGTGGCTGCCATTGCAGTGGCGGGTGCCAGCAAGCTGCTCGATCGCGAGATCGACGCGCGGGCACATGCCGATCTGCTCGACAAGCTGGCGCTCGAGATCGAGCGGGGCTGAGCTTTCATGGCCGAGAAGATCACCATCGCCCGACCATACGCCAAGGCTGCGTTCGACTATGCACGCGAACACGATGCCTTTGCGCACTGGTCTTCGCTGCTGAGCACGGCGTCTTCCATTGTCGCCGACGAGCGCGTGGCCGCGCTGCTGTCGAATCCGCAGGTCACCCCGGAACAACTCGTCGGTCTGATCGCCGATATCGCCGGCAGCTCGCTCGACGAACCTGGCCGCAACTTCCTCGACACGCTGGCGCAGAACCGCCGGCTCGATCTGCTGCCGGCCATCGCCGCCAGCTACGAGGAACTGCGGTCCGAGGTCGAGAACATCGCCGATGTGCACATCGTCTCGGCGGTGCCGCTGAGCGATGCGCAGCGTGAACGGTTCGCGGCGGCGTTGAAGAAGCGCCTCAAGCGCGATGTGCGTCTGCATTGTGAAGTCGATGCGTCACTGATCGGCGGCGCCATCGTGCGCTGCGGTGACATGGTGATCGACGGTTCGCTCAGGGCCGGGCTGGAAAAGCTGTCGCGCGACATCGCGGCGTAGGTCCGGACTGCGGCCAGTAAAGAGTTTCGAAATTTAGATCTGGGTTTTGGTCGAGGTGATGGGTTCCGGTTCCGGCTGATGTCCGGGTCCGTACCTCGCCTCCAAGAGGAAACGCGGAAATGTCCATCAAGGCTTCTGAGATCAGCGATCTGATCAAGGCTCGCATCGAGAAATTCTCGAGCGCGACCGAAGAGCGCAACGTCGGCACCGTCGTGACGGTCACGGACGGTATCGTGCGCATCCACGGTCTCGCCGACGTGAAATACGGCGAAATGCTGGAGTTTCCCGGCGGCAGCTATGGCCTCGCTCTGAACCTCGAACAGGATTCCGTCGGTGCCGTGGTGCTCGGTGAATACAAGCACATCACCGAAGGCAACACCGTCAAGACCACGGGACGCATTCTCGAAGTGCCTGTCGGCGAAGCCCTGCTCGGTCGCGTCGTTGACGCGCTCGGTAACCCGATCGACGGTAAAGGCCCGATCAACACCACCCAGAAGGCACCGATCGAACGCGTGGCGCCTGGCGTGGTGTTCCGCAAGTCGGTGAGCCAGCCGGTGCAGACCGGTTACAAGGCCGTCGATTCGATGGTGCCGGTTGGTCGTGGTCAGCGCGAACTCATCATCGGCGACCGTCAGACCGGCAAGACCGCGCTCGCCATCGACACCATCATCAATCAGAAGTCGAGCGGCATTAAGTGCATCTACGTTGCCATCGGCCAGAAGCAGTCGTCGATCGCGAACGTGGTGCGCAAGCTCGAAGAGCACGACGCGATGAAGCACACCATCATCGTTGCCGCTTCTGCCTCGACACCTGCCGCGCTTCAGTACCTGGCACCGTATTCCGGCTGCACCATGGGCGAGTTCTTCATGGACCAGGGCGAAGACGCGCTCATCATCTATGACGATCTCACCAAGCAGGCATGGGCGTACCGCCAGATTTCCCTGTTGCTGCGTCGTCCGCCGGGTCGCGAAGCGTATCCGGGCGACGTGTTCTACCTGCACTCGCGTCTGCTGGAACGCTCGGCGCGCGTGAATGAAGAATATGTGGAGAAGAAGACCAACGGCCGTGTGAAGGGCAAGACGGGTTCGCTGACGGGACTGCCGATCATCGAAACCCAGGCCGGCGACGTGACCGCGTTCGTGCCGACCAACGTCATTTCGATCACCGACGGACAGATCTTCCTCGAAGGCGATCTGTTCAACGCAGGTATTCGTCCCGCGATGAACGCCGGTATCTCGGTGTCCCGCGTCGGCGGCGCTGCACAGACGCCGATCATCAAGAAGCTGGGCGGCGGTATTCGTCTCGCGCTCGCTCAGTATCGCGAACTCGCGGCGTTCTCGCAGTTCGCCTCGGACCTGGATCAGGCAACCCGCAGCCAGCTCGAGCGCGGTCAGCGCACCACCGAGCTGATGAAGCAGAAGCAGTTCGCGCCGATGTCGGTCGCGGAAATGGCCCTGTCGATCTATGCCGTGAACAACGGCTTCCTGGACAAGGTGCCGCTGAAGAAGGTCGGCGACTTCGAAGCCGCTCTGCAGGCGTTTGCCAAGACCAACTACAAGCAGTTGATCGACAGCATCAACGCCAAGCCCGAGTTGTCCAAAGAGAATGACGCAGCGCTGAAGAAGCTCTGCGAAGAGTTCGTGGCGACAGGAACGTATTGAGGAGTCTGCTGGTAAACCGGTCCGCTGGCCAGAATGAAGAGCCTCTCTTCTGACTGGCAAACCAGCAGACAGTCGGTCAGCCAGCCCGTGAAGCGAAAGACATGCCCGGCGTAAAAGAAATCCGCGTCAAGATTGCGAGCTTCAAAAGCACGCAGAAGATCACCAAGGCCATGGAAATGGTTGCGGCGAGCAAGATGCGCAAGGCGCAGGACCGCATGCGTGCGACGCGTCCGTATTCGGAGAAGATCCGGCGCGTGATCGGGCATCTGCGTCAGGCGAATCCGGATTTCAAACATCCGTACCTGATCGAGCGTCCTGCCAGGTCGGTTGGCTTCATCGTCATCACCACCGATCGCGGTCTGTGCGGCGGTCTGAACGTGAATCTGTTCAAGACGACGCTCGCCTCCATTCGCGAATGGCAGAAGCAGGGCGCTGAAGTCTCGCTGTGCCTGATCGGATCCAAAGGCGTGCAGTTCTTCCGGCGCCTCGGCAGTGTCAACACGCTGGCGTCGGTGACACACCTGGGCGATCGCCCGCATGTGGCCGACCTCATCGGCACCATCAAGGTCATGCTCGACCTGTACAAGGAAGGCAAGCTGGACCGCGTATTCCTCGTCAACAACGAGTTCGTCAACACGATGAGCCAGCACCCCACCGTGCGCCAGCTGCTGCCCGTTGCCACCGAAGTGGACGACAGCGACAAGCTGCAGAAGCTGTGGGACTACATCTACGAGCCCTCAGCCGCCGAACTGCTGGAAGGTGTGCTGATGCGCTACGTCGAATCCCAGGTTTATCAGGGCGCCGTCGAAAACGTCGCCTGCGAGATGGCCGCACGCATGGTCGCCATGAAGAGCGCGACCGACAATGCCGGCAAGCTGATCGAAGAACTTCAGTTGATCTACAACAAGGCCCGCCAGGCCGCGATCACGAAGGAAATCAGCGAAATCGTCGGCGGCGCAGCGGCAGTGTGAACGAGGCTGTAGACCGTAGGCAGCAGGCTGTAGGTCGGAAGCCGGACAAGAATTCGGAACTGGATACGTAAACAGAGTTTAGTTGGCGATGCGCTTGGGTCTCTGGCTACAGCCTGCAGCCTACAGCCTACAGCCTAGAGGTTGATCAAATGTCTACCGGCAAGATCGTACAAATCATCGGCGCTGTCATCGACGTGGAATTTCCACGCGACCAGATTCCGAAAGTCTATGAGGCGCTGAAGGTCGAAGAAGGCGGACTCACGCTCGAAGTGCAGCAGCAGCTGGGCGATGGCGTGGTGCGCACGATCGCCATGGGCGTTTCCGAAGGTCTGAAGCGCGGCCTCGCGGTGAACGCCACCGGCAAGCCGATCTCCGTGCCAGTGGGCAAGGCGACACTCGGCCGCATCATGGACGTTCTCGGCGATCCGCAGGACGAGCGTGGTCCTGTGCAGGCGCAGGAATACTGGCCCATCCACCGCCCGGCGCCTTCGTATGATGAACAGGCCGGCGGTCAGGATCTGCTCGAAACCGGCATCAAGGTCATCGACCTGCTCGTGCCATTCGCCAAGGGCGGCAAGATCGGCCTGTTCGGCGGTGCCGGCGTGGGCAAGACCGTGACCATGCTCGAGCTGATCAACAACATCGCCAAGGCTCACTCGGGTCTGTCCGTGTTCGCCGGCGTCGGCGAGCGTACCCGCGAAGGCAACGACTTCTACCACGAGATGTCGGAAGCCGGCGTCATCAACCTGCAGAATCTGCAGGAGTCGAAAGTGGCGATGGTGTACGGCCAGATGAACGAGCCGCCCGGCAACCGCTTGCGCGTGGCGCTGACGGGTCTGACCATGGCGGAATATTTCCGCGACGAAAAGAATGAGCAGGGCAAGGGTCGCGACGTGCTGCTGTTCATCGACAACATCTACCGTTACACGCTCGCCGGCACCGAAGTGTCCGCGCTGCTCGGCCGTATGCCGTCGGCCGTGGGTTATCAGCCGACGCTGGCTGAAGAAATGGGCGTGCTGCAGGAACGCATCACTTCGACCAAGACCGGTTCGATCACTTCGATCCAGGCCGTGTACGTGCCTGCCGACGATTTGACCGACCCGTCGCCAGCCACGACGTTCGCGCATCTGGATGCGACTGTTGTGCTCGATCGCCAGATCGCGGCACTGGGTATCTTCCCGGCCGTGAACCCGCTCGATTCCACCAGCCGCCAGCTCGATCCGCTGGTGATCGGTGAAGAGCACTATGCGGTCGCCCGCGGCGTGCAGGCCGTGCTGCAGCGTTACAAGGAACTGCAGGACATCATCGCCATTCTGGGTATGGACGAACTGTCGGAAGACGACAAGCTCACCGTGTCCCGCGCCCGCAAGATCCAGCGCTTCCTGTCGCAGCCATTCCACGTCGCCGAAGTGTTCACCGGCAACCCCGGCAAGCTGGTCCCGCTGCGCGAGACCATCCGCAGCTTCAAGGCCATTCTGGCCGGCGAGTACGACGCGCTGCCCGAACAGGCGTTCTACATGGTCGGCAGCATCGAAGAAGCCGTCGAGAAGGCGAAGACCCTGCAGTAAGAGTGAGGTGACGAGAGTGACACGAGTGACGATAGTCACGAGGGCCAGAGCGCGCAGCGCACCCTCGTCGCTCGCGTCACCATCGTCACGCTCGTCACTCTGAGGAATTCAGATGGCCACCATCCACGTCGACATCGTCAGCGCCGAAGGCGAAATCTTCTCCGGGGAAGCGGCGATGGTTTTCGCACCTGCGGTCATGGGCGAGATCGGCATCGCGCCGCGTCACGCTCCCCTGCTGACGACACTGAAGCCCGGCGAAGTGCGGGTGCAGACGCCCGCCGGCGATGAGCAGTTCTTCTATGTGTCCGGAGGCGCAATCGAAATCCAGCCGCATCTGGTAACGGTCCTCGCCGATACCGCATTGCGTGCCAAGGACCTGGATGAAGCGGCGGCGTTGCAGGCAAAACAACGCGCCGAAGAAGCGCTCCGCGACCGGGGTACCAAGGTCGAGGCTGCAGAATTGCAGGCTGAACTCGCCCGCGCCGTGGCTCAGCTCAAGGCCATCGAGAAACTGCGGAAGATCAAACAGTAGCTCAGCAGGCTGCGGGCGACAGGCCACCGGCTACAGCCAAGGGCGCACCGATCGTGCGCCCTTCGCATTTCCGGCATCTGAAGCGATGCTGAAATGTTCGCGCTTCCTGACGTACGTCTTGTTGACTGATTTTCTCTGGCTGTAGCCTGCAGCCGGTCGACCGTAGCCTTTCAAGAGCAAGCCAAACGCCATGTCCCTTTCCATCGTCATTCTCGCTGCCGGTCAGGGCAAGCGAATGAAATCCGACCTGCCCAAGGTATTGCAGCCGCTTGCCGAGAAGCCGCTGTTGGGCCACGTGATCGATACCGCCAAGGCGCTGGGCGCCGACGATATCCACGTCGTTTACGGACACGGCGGCGACGCAGTTCGCGAACGTTTCAGGAATGAAGAGCTGAAGTGGGCGCTCCAGGCCGAGCAACTCGGCACCGGACATGCGTTGGCCCAGGCCATGCCCGGCATTGCCGATGATCACCAGGTGCTGGTGCTGTACGGCGATGTGCCGCTCATCCGCCAGTCAACACTTGAACAACTCGTCGCGCAGAGCGGCGACAAATCGATCGGCCTGCTGACACTCAAACTGGCCGATCCATCGGGGTATGGACGCATCGTGCGCGACGGCGCTGGCAACGTGGTACGCATCGTCGAACAGAAGGATGCCAATACCAAGGAACGCGCCATCAATGAGGTCAACACCGGGCTGATGGCCATGCCGGCACGTCAGCTGCGGCAATGGCTGGCTGCCCTCAAGAACGACAACGCACAGGGCGAGTACTACCTCACGGACGTGATTGTGTCGGCAGTGCGTGCCGGCATGGCGATCGGCACCGTGCTCGCACCGACCGAAGCCGAGGTGCTCGGCGTGAATGACAAGGTCCAGCTTGCGCAGCTCGAAGCTGCGCTGCGAGCGGAACGTGCGACCGAACTGATGGTGCAGGGCGTTACTCTCGCCGATCCGGCCCGCATCGATATTCGCGGCAAGGTCACGGTCGGTCGCGACGTGTTCATCGACGTCAACGTCGTACTGCAGGGCAGTGTGACCCTCGGCGATCGCGTCCGTATCGGGCCGAATTGTGTTCTCAGGGACTGCAGCATTGCGGCGGACACCGAGATCCATCCGAACTGCGTCATTGACAGAGCAACCGTAGGGCCACGCAACGTCATCGGTCCGTTCGCGCGGTTACGTCCGGACAGTGTTCTGCATGAGGACGTGCACATCGGCAACTTCGTCGAGGTCAAAAAGAGCGAGATCGGCGCCGGCAGCAAGGCAAACCATCTGACCTATCTGGGCGACGCCAGCGTCGGTCGCAAGGTCAATGTCGGCGCTGGTACGGTGACGGTAAATTACGACGGTGTGAACAAGCACCGCACCGAGATCGGCGACGGCGCATTCGTCGGGTCGGGCTCGATGCTGATCGCCCCCGTGAAGATCGGAGCGAATGCCAATACCGGGGCGGGATCCACCATCACCCGCGACGCGCCCGAAGGAAAACTCACCGTGGCCCGTGCCCGCCAAGTGACCATCGAAGGCTGGAAGCGACCGCAAAAGGGCGACGGCAAGTAGCGAATTCCTGCACCCGGAGAATCGTGATCCAGTACCGGCGGCAGGGCACTGTCTTCGAGCGGCGACCCTGTCGTAATGTGACTTTTCCGCCAAAAGGCCGGCGGTTGCGTCCTGTACAATCGCCGCCTTTCCACCCGGCCAAGTCAAGGGACCTTCCATCTTATGTGTGGCATCGTCGGCGCCATCGCTGATCGCAACATCGTTCCCGTTCTGATCGAGGGGCTGCGTCGTCTCGAATACCGGGGTTACGACTCCGCTGGCGTGGCAGTGCTGACGCCGTCGGGAACCCTGCGCCGCCTGCGCACGGTCGGCAAGGTCAAGATGTTGCAGGATGCCCTGGCGGAAACGCCTGCTGACGGCCTTCTCGGTATTGCACACACCCGCTGGGCAACGCACGGCGTTCCTTCCGAGCGCAATGCCCATCCGCACATCTCGCGCGACGGGATTGCGATCGTGCACAACGGCATCATCGAGAATCACGAAGAGCTGCGTGAAGAGCTGACCCGCATCGGCTACACATTCACTTCGGAAACCGATACAGAAGTCATCGCGCATCGCGTGCATCATCACAAGCAGAAGCTCGGTGACATTTTCCGCGCAGTACGGGCGACTGTCGCTGAACTCGAAGGCGCGTACGCACTCGCGGTTGTCTCGGAAGACGCGCCCGACAAGCTGATCGTGGCGCGGGCGGGATGCCCGGTCGTGATCGGCATCGGCAAGAATGAGAATTTCGTGGCCTCGGACGTATCGGCCTTGCTGCCGGTCACGCGCACCTTCATTTTCCTGGAGGAAGGGGACGTCGCGGAGATTGGCCGCGAACGCGTCCGGATTCTGGATGTCGAAGGCAATACTGCGCAGCGTCCGGTGCGCGAAAGCTCGCTGTCCGCCGATGCAGCGGAGAAGGGCGAATATCCTCACTACATGCTCAAGGAAATCTTCGAGCAGCCGCGCGCCATTGCGCAGACCCTCGAAGAGCGCGTCGCCGGAGGCAAGCTGCTGGAGGCGGCGTTCGGCCCGCTCGCGACGGAAGTGTTCAGACGCACGGAAGCCGTCCAGATCATTGCATGCGGCACGAGCTATCACGCCGGTGCCGTCGCAAAGTACTACATCGAACAGATCGCGCGGCTGCCCTGCTGGGTCGAGATCGCCAGCGAATACCGCTATCGCAACCCGGTGGTGCCGAAGAACACACTGTTCGTGACCATTTCGCAGTCGGGCGAGACCGCCGACACGCTGGCGGCGCTGCGCATGGCGAAGCAGTCGGGCTATCTGTCCACGCTGGCCATCTGCAACGTGCCGGAAAGTTCGCTGGTGCGCGAATCAGAACTCGTGCTGCTCACCCGTGCGGGACCAGAGATCGGTGTCGCTTCGACCAAGGCGTTCACCACACAGCTGGCCGGTCTGGGTCTGCTGGTCGTCGCCCTGGCCAAGTTCAATGGTACTGACGCCGAGCGCGAACGCGGCCTGGTGCAGAGACTCATCGAAATTCCAGGACTCATCGAAAAGACCCTGCATCTGGAGCCGACCATCAAGGAGTTGGCAAAGCGATTCGCCGACAAACACCATGCCCTGTTTCTCGGGCGCGGCCAGATGCATCCGATCGCAATGGAAGGCGCGCTCAAGCTCAAGGAAATTTCCTACATTCACGCCGAAGCGTATGCCGCAGGCGAACTCAAGCACGGCCCTCTCGCGCTCGTGGATGCGGACATGCCGGTCATCGCAGTCGCGCCCAACAACGATCTGCTGGAGAAGCTCAAGTCGAATCTGCAGGAAGTCCGCGCACGCGGCGGTGAACTGTACGTTTTCGCCGACCCCGATTCGGGCATGCAGTCCTCCGAAGGCGTGACGGTGATCACCATGCCCAAGCATGTCAGTCATTTCCAGGCGTCGGCCGTGTACAGCGTGCCGCTGCAGCTCCTCGCATATCACTGCGCGATTCTGCGTGGCACGGATGTGGATCAGCCTCGCAACCTCGCAAAATCGGTGACGGTGGAATAGACGCGACCCGCGCGCCTTGAAGGTGTAGTCTCTCGCTGCAGCGCGCACGCTCACGCCTGCGCGCTACTTTCGTGGCCTTGAAGCAGGATCTCTCATGCAAGTCGGACAAGACGCTGTCGTCTCCATTCACTACACACTGACCAACGATGCGGGCGAAACGCTCGACAGTTCTGCAGGCAGCGAACCGCTCGTCTATCTGCACGGCAATGGCAATCTGATTCCGGGCCTGGAAAAGGCGCTGGAGGGCAAGCAGCCCGGCGACAAGCTTCAGGTGAAGATCGCGCCAGCGGATGCCTACGGCGAATTCGACAAGTCGCTCATTCAGCAGGTGCCGATGCGTTCGTTCAAGGGCGTCGGCAAGGTGCAGGTGGGCATGCAGTTCCAGGTTCACGGCAATGGCGGCCCAACCATGGTGACGGTGACCAAGGTCGTGGGCGACATGGTGACGGTCGACGGCAATCATGCGCTGGCCGGTCAGAATCTCAATTTCGACGTCGAAGTAACCGACGTGCGGGCTGCGAGCGAAGAAGAGCTGGCGCACGGTCACGTACACGGCCCGGGCGGTCATCACCACTGAAGGTCGATTCGGCGCGCGCACTGACTGCGTGCGCGTGCTGAAATTCATGCACTCCTGTTCGCGCGCAATTCACGCGCGCTGCGGCATTCCCTTGTCCGCTTGGCATTTTTCACGAGATTTTTCCCTGGCGCGCGCTTCTACAATTCGCGTTCGCGACTGGCACAGTCCGTGCTTGTCCTGTCCACGACAGCATTCAGTTTGGCGGAGGCACTATGCACACATCGTCCGACTCTTCCACGCCGATCAAGCGTTCACGCGCCAGGAAGGCCGATGGCGCACCGAAAAGGCCTCGCGCCAGCAAGAAGGCCGCCGCAGCAGAAGTCATGGCGATTCAACCCGATGTCGTTCGCAGCGAGGCGGTCGCGCCGCCCAGCGCCGCCGCGCTCGCGGATCAGATCGCCGTCCGGGCCTACTTTATTGCTGCGCAGCGCAATTTCACGCCGGGTCATGAACTCGATGACTGGCTGAATGCCGAGCGTGAGGTATTGAGCCGCTACGGCTGAGCCGGCGGTTGCGGCATGCCGTGATTGCACAGACAGATTGATGGGCAAATGCTCCTCCCCAGGAGGACAAGCCCATGCTCAGAATAAATTATCTGCTTGCTCTGAAAGGCAAGAACGTCTGGTCCATCGATCCTGACGCCGCCGTTCTCGATGCCATTCGCCTGATGGCCGAGCGGGGCGTCGGCGCCCTGCCCGTGATGCGCAGCGGCGAATTGCTCGGCATCGTTTCCGAGCGTGACTACGCGCGCAAGGTGATCCTCAAAGGACGTTCGAGCGCGGATACCCCGGTGCGGGACATCATGACCACGCCGGTGGTCACGGTCGCGACCCATGAAGCGGTGCACGACTGCATGGAAATCATGACTCAGAAGCGCATCCGCCATCTGCCTGTCGTCGACAAGGGGCAGGTGGTTGGGATCATTTCGATCGGCGATCTGGTGAAAGCTGTGATCGAAGAGCAGCAGCAGACGATCGATCAGCTTGAGAGATATATCGCGAGCTGAAGCCGGCGAAACGATGAAGTCATCAGCGCGCGGGCGCTCGCGAGGCCCGCGCAAATTACATCGAGAGCAATTTCACAATCTCAGTTCAGCAGCGGTGACGAAGCAAGATTGCCATTGCTGTCACAAGCGTCACCGACTGCGTGTCCTTCAATCAGGGGGCCACGCCCTCGACCATCCCGAGGGCGTGAACCCGTAACTCTCCTACTGGCAGAAGGCCTTCAGCCTCCCGCCGTCGCCACCGGCATCGAGTCATCCAGCAGATTCTTCTGCAGCGCACGATTCACGGCGCTCAGTATGGCGAGCAGCGACGCTGTGACGATGTTCTCGTGCATGCCGACACCGAACAGTGTGGTGCGCGCCGGCGTGGTGATCTCGACGCAGGACATCGCACGGGCATTGCTGCCGGTGCCGATCGAGTGTTCTTCGTACGACAGCACGTCGAAGCGGAAGCCCAGCGCATTGACCAGCGCGTCGATGGGACCGTTGCCTTCGCCCGTGAGCAGCGACCCCTGGCCCTGGCGCTTCACGCGCAGTGTCAGGCGCTGTATTTCCGGATGCTCGCGCAGTGTCGCCAGCTGATGGGACACGTAGCAGTAGGGCGAAGTCTCCTGTTGCAGGTACTCCTGCTGGAACATCTCCCAGATCTGCTCGGACGACAGTTCCTTGCCGGTGGCGTCGGTGACTGCCTGCACAGCCTGGCTGAACTCGATCTGCAGCCGGCGCGGCATCGACACGCCATAGTCACGCTCGAGCAGATAGGCGATGCCGCCCTTGCCGGACTGGCTGTTGACGCGGATGACCGATTCGTAAGTCCGTCCCAGATCGCGAGGATCGATGGGCAGATACGGAATTTCCCACAGATCGCCGTCCTTGCGGGCGGCAAAACCCTTCTTGATCGCATCCTGGTGCGAACCCGAAAACGCCGTGAACACCAGATCGCCGACGTACGGATGGCGCGGATGGATGGGCAGCTGATTGCACTGTTCGACGCAACGCGCGGCTTCGTTGATGTTCGAGAAGTCGAGCTGCGGATGCACTCCCTGCGTGTAGAGGTTCATCGCCAGGGTCACGATGTCCACGTTGCCCGTGCGTTCGCCATTGCCGAACAGTGTGCCTTCCACGCGGTCGGCGCCGGCCAGCACGGCGAGTTCCGCGGCTGCCACCGCAGTGCCGCGGTCGTTGTGGGGATGAACCGAGAGCACGATCGACTCGCGATTCCTGATGTGACGTCCGAACCATTCGATCTGATCGGCGTAGACGTTGGGCGTCGCCATTTCGACGGTTGCCGGCAGATTCAGAATTACCTTGTGCTGTGGTGTCGGCTCCCAGATCGCCGTGACCGCATCGCAAATTTCCACGGCAAAATCCAGTTCCGTACCGGTGAAGCTCTCAGGGCTGTACTCGAAGAACCATTGCGTCTGCGGCTGCTTGAGCGCCTCCTCGCGCACGCAGCGAGCGCCCTTGACCGCGATGTCGACGATGCCGGCGCGATCGAGTCCGAATACCACGCGGCGCTGTACGGTTGAGGTCGAGTTGTACAGATGCACGATCGCCCGCTTCGCGCCCCGCAGCGATTCGAATGTTCGCGCGATGAGTTCCGGTCGCGATTGCGTCAGAACCTGAATCGTGACGTCTTCAGGAATCAGGTTGCGCTCGATGAGTTCTCGCACGAAGTCGAAGTCCGTCTGCGAGGCGGCCGGGAAACCGACTTCGATTTCCTTGAATCCGGTCTTCACCAGCAGATCGAACATGCGGCGCTTGCGTGCGCCGTCCATCGGCTCGATCAGTGCCTGATTGCCGTCGCGCAGATCGACGCTGCACCACAGCGGACTGGCATTGATGACCTTGTTCGGCCAGGTCCGATCGGCAATGGCGATCGGTGCAAACGGACGGTACTTGGTGGAGGGATCCTTCAGCATGGCTCTGCATCCTGTAACGGGGCTGACGGGCCTGACCAACGCAATCGTGCGGGAAGACCACCGTCAACGGGGACTGGAAATCGACTTTTTATGGAAGGCGCCGACACGGCGCTGCTGCTGATTCTGTTGCGTCTAGCGACGCAGGTGCAGGCGCGCACGCAGCAGGCCGCCGGGGAGGGGCAGGGCCGTCATTTGCTGGTGATTGCGCATGGCCTGAATCTAGCAGTACCGCCGCAGCCATTGCAAGGCGCTGATTCACGGGGAATTGACGGCCAATATGCTTTTGCACGGCAGGAACCACAGTAACGGCCGCGGGATTAATCCTGCGACCTCCAACCGGCCCGGCAGGAAATCGGAAGTTCATGAATCCACTGACACACAGGTTCAGCCCCCAGCTCCAGCGCTGGGCGGCGGTTTTGTCGTTGCTGGTGCTCGGCACGGCTCAGGGTCAGTCGATGGATTACCAGATCGTGTGGGTCGACGTCGGAGATGCGGCCAGCGTGTCGGGTGCCGATCCCGCGCGGGTCGGACGTCATGTGTTCATGGCATCCGACGTCGCCGACATGGTTATGCAGCAGGTTGCTGTCAGCCGCGTCGAAGTCGAGCCGCAGGTCACGGCAATCCGCACGGGAGAGCGGTTTTGTCTGACGTCTCTGAATATCGTTGCGTTCGACTCCCAGGGCGGAATGGTCAAGGGCGCACCGCTTACCATCAGTGTCCGCCAGGATCAGCGCGGCGACATGGGCATCCAGCGCGGACGCAAAGACATCTGCGTGCGGCCCGCGGTGGCGGGTGAATATCCCATCAGATTTACGAGTGTGCTGCCCGCCAGGGACGGCACGATGCGCGGCGCACAGATTTTTGTCCGCGCGACTGATGCGCCGGCGCCAGGCGAGCCAGGCCTCAGCGATCCCTGATACCCGGCCAGCGGCGCGCGCGATCGCCGAACGCAAAAAAGGCCGGATTCAGCAACTCCGCCTTGGTGTTGTAACGCAGCGGCTGGCCATGCACATCGACCACCGCGCCCCCGGCCGCTTCGACGACCGCCTGCGCAGCCGCAGTATCCCATTCGCTGGTCGGTCCGAAACGCGGATAGAAATCGGCATTGCCTTCTGCGATCAGGCAGAACTTCAGCGAACTGCCGACACTGAGCAAGGTGTGTGCACCGAGTTGCTCGAGCAGCGTGTCGAGGGAGCCGGGCGCCGCATGCGAACGACTGCCCACGACGCGTACGGGCAGTGCAGCAGGTGCGCGCACCCTGATCGGCTCGTAGCGCTTGTCGCCGGTTTGTCGGAATGCACCATCGCTCGATCCGACGTAGGTCGTATTTTTCACCGGCACGTGGACGACCCCGAGCACCGGCACGTGTTGCTCGATGAGTGCGATGTTGACGGTGAATTCGCCGTTGCGTGACACGAATTCCTTGGTGCCATCGAGCGGATCCACCAGCCAGTAACGCGACCAGCGGCGGCGCTGTTCATAAGGAATGTCGCTGGCTTCTTCGGACAAGACCGGCACATCCGGCGTCAGCTCGCCGAGTTTGCGGACGATGACAGTGTGCGCGCGCAGATCGGCCTGCGTCAGCGGCGATTGATCCTGCTTGCGCGTGACGTCGAAGGGCTGGCTGTAGACCTGCAGAATTTCCGCGCCGGCACGCTTCGCCAGCGCTGCGATTTCCACCTGCAGATCGGAAGGCAGTGGCGCGCTCACAGTCCGGACAGGTTGTCGGCGGGGTACAGCATGCCCGCGTCACGCAGCTGCGTCAGGATTTCTTCGGCCGCCTGTTCCGGCGAGAACAGCGCCGTGCGCAGATGGATTTCAGGATTCTCCGGCGGCTCGTACGGAGAATCGATGCCGGTGAAATTCTTGAGTTCGCCGCGCCGCGCCTTCTTGTACAGGCCCTTCGGGTCGCGCTTCTCGGCTTCCTCCAGCGGCGTATCGACGAACACTTCGAAGAACTCACCGGGCTGCATGAGTCCGCGCGCCAGTCGCCGCTCGGAACGGAAGGGAGAAATGAACGACACCAGCACGATCAGTCCCGCATCGACCATCAGTCTCGAGACTTCCGCGACGCGGCGGATGTTCTCGACGCGATCGGCGTCGGTGAAGCCCAGATCCTTGTTGAGTCCGTGGCGCACATTGTCGCCGTCGAGAATATAGGTGTGGCGTCCGACGGCGTGCAGGCGCTTTTCCACCAGATTCGCCACGGTCGATTTGCCGGCGCCCGACAGACCGGTGAACCACAGCACGCAAGCGCGCTGACCCTTCAGCGAGGCACGCGCCACCTTGTTGACGTCGAGTGCCTGCCAGTGAATGTTTTCCGCACGACGCAGCGCGAAATTCAGCAGGCCTGCGCCGACGGTGTCGTTGGTAATCTTGTCGATGAGGATGAAACCGCCCATCTCGCGGTTCTCGGTGTAGGGATCGAACGCCACCGCGCGATCCAGACTGAGATTGCACACGCCGATTTCGTTGATCTCGAGCTGCTTGGCCGCGAGATGCTCGAGCGTATTCACGTTCACCTTGTACTTCGGCGTCGTGATGCTGCCCGTCACCGTGCGCGCGCCGAGTTTGATGAGATACGGACGACCCGGCAGCATCGGTTCGTCGTGCATCCAGATGATGGTGGCCTGGAACTGATCGGCCACGCCTGCCGGCGAATCGGCAGCGCACAACACGTCGCCGCGGCTTACGTCGATCTCATCGGTGAGCGTGAGTGTGATCGATTGACCGGCAACTGCCTGCTCCAGATCGCCGTCGTGCGTGACGATGCGGGCGACGCGGCTGGTGCGACCGGAAGGAAGTGCGCGCACGCTCTGGCCCTTGCGGATCACACCGCTCGCAATGGTGCCGGCGAATCCGCGGAAATCCTGATTGGGACGATTCACCCACTGCACGGGCAGGCGGAACGGCCGATGCTGCAGATCGTCCTCGATCTCCACGGATTCCAGATAACCCATCAGCGAGGGGCCGGTGTACCACGGCATGCGCTCGCTCGGTTCCAGAATGTTGTCGCCGCGCAGTGCCGAAAGCGGGATCGCCGTGATGTTGTCGATGCCGATCTGCGCGGCAAAGTCGCGATACTCGCCGACGATCGTATCGAACGTCTCGCGCGAGAATCCCACCAGATCCATCTTGTTGATGGCGAGCACCACATTGCGGATGCCGAGCAGCGAAACGATGTAGCTGTGACGGCGCGTCTGTGTCAGCACGCCCTTGCGCGCATCGATCAGGATCACGGCGACATCGGCGGTCGAAGCACCCGTGACCATGTTGCGCGTGTACTGCTCGTGACCCGGCGTGTCGGCGACGATGAACTTGCGGCGATCGGTGGAGAAGAACCGATACGCAACGTCGATGGTGATGCCCTGCTCGCGCTCGGCAGCCAGGCCATCGACCAGCAGTGCAAAGTCGAGATCGCCGCCCTGCGTGCCGACTTTTTTCGAATCCGCCTCCAGCGCCGCGAGCTGATCCTCGAAAATCATTTTCGATTCGTACAGCAGCCGCCCGATGAGCGTCGACTTGCCGTCGTCCACGCTGCCGCACGTGATGAACCGCAACAGGCTCTTGTGCTCGTGCGCCTTGAGATAGGCCTGGATGTCGGTCGCGATGAGATCTGATTTATGAGCCATGGGAACTAGCGGACGATGAAGATCGAAACAGCAGGATTCCGACACGACAGTTCGACTCCCGGACGCTTGTTACGTCCGGGACTTCCGACACTGTCCGCTGTCCGCCGTCCGCTGTTCACTAGAAATACCCTTCCTGCTTCTTCTTCTCCATCGATGCAGCGCCGTCGTGGTCGATGACCCGACCCTGACGTTCGGAGCTGGTGGTCAGCAGCATTTCCTGGATGATTTCGGGCAGCGTGGCGGCGCGGCTTTCGATGGCGCCGGTCAGCGGGTAACAGCCGAGCGTGCGGAAGCGCACCCAGCGGTTTTCGGGTTGTTCGCCCGGGGCGAGCGGCATGCGTTCGTCATCGACCATGATCAGTGTGCCGTCGCGCTCGACGACGGGTCGCGGCTGCGAGAAATACAGCGGCACGATGGGGATGTTCTCGAGATAGATGTACTGCCAGATGTCCAGCTCGGTCCAGTTGGACAACGGAAATACGCGCAGGCTTTCGCCCTTGTTCTTGCGCGCGTTGTACTGGCGCCAGAGTTCCGGACGCTGACGCTTCGGGTCCCAGCGATGCTGGGCCGAGCGGAACGAGAACACGCGCTCCTTGGCACGCGACTTTTCCTCGTCGCGACGGGCGCCGCCGAAGGCAGCATCGAAACCATACTTGTCCAGGGCCTGCTTCAGTCCCTGCGTCTTCATGACATCGGTGTGTACCGCCGAGCCATGCGTGAACGGACCGATACCCCGGGCAACGCCTTCCTGATTGATATGGACCAGCAGATCGAGACCCAGCTTGCGCGCCATGTCATCGCGGAAGCTGATCATTTCCCTGAACTTCCAGGTCGTATCGACATGCAGCAGCGGAAACGGCGGCTTGGCCGGATAGAAGGCCTTCATCGCCAGGTGCAGCATGACCGAGCTGTCCTTGCCGATGGAATAGAGCATCACCGGCCGTTCGCACTCGGCCACGACCTCGCGCAGGATGTGGATACTTTCGGCTTCCAGGCGCTGAAGGTGGGTGAGCAGAGGCGGCGGCGTCGGGGTCATATCGATCGGTCGTTGGTCAACTGGCACGCGACGAGTCGCCGGCGTGGAGTGTTCTTGGGTTCGCCGCTGGTTACAGGACGGTTACGGGGACCGGGATTGTGAGGGAATGCCCCGCCCCTGCATATCTCAGGTAGGCGGCAAATCAGTACCGATCGTTATAAGGCCCCGGATTGCCGCGGATCTGCGCTCCCGGGGCTGGTTACGATCAGTAACACTTGGTTTCGTCGGCTGCCGCCGATCTTGTTCATGATGCGCCGCACCTGACCCGCGCCGACGCGCCGGTGCAGCAAGGAGTGGACTTGACCGATTCTTACCAAATCCGCTGGGCCGTACGCGCTGGTGTGCTCGCATTGACGATTGGGCTGACCGCGTGCGCCGTGGGCCCCGACTATCGTCCCCCGCAGCCGCCCACTCCGGATCAATGGCATTCCGAACCCCAGACGGGGATGCGGACCGACGACTCCGCCGAATTGCTGGCGAGCTGGTGGACCGTACTCAACGATCCCATCCTGAACCAGCTCATCGAACAGGCCCGGGCCGACAACAAGTCGGTCAAGCAGGCGCTGGCCCGGGTGACGGCGGCCAGGGCACGTCGTGGTATTGCCGGCGCCGGATTCTGGCCGGGCGTTTCCGCATCGGCTGGCGTGACCCGGTCGGATACCAAAGATGTGCCGGGTGCGACCAGGCTCTACGACGCCGGCATCGACGCGGGCTGGGAGCTCGATCTGTTTGGCGGCCAGCGCCGTTCCTTTGAATCGGCCACAGCGCAGCTCGGCGCCTCCGAAGCGGATCTTCAGGACGTGCTGATCACCTTGCTCGGCGATGTGGCGCTCAATTACGTCAATCTGCGCACCACCCAGTCACGCCTCACCTACGCCGAACGCAATCTCGAATCGCAGCGCGAGGTTGTCGACATTACGAACTGGCGCGCGCAGGCCGGGCTCGCCACGGAACTCGATCTCGAACAGGCACGCAGCAGCTATGCGACGACGCTCGCCGCGATTCCGCAACTGCAGTCGAATCTCGAAGCCGCGAAAAACCGTCTGGCAGTGCTGACCGGAAAAACGCCGGGCACACTGGAAGCGCTGCTGGCCGAGCGCAAACCGATTCCGGTGGCGCCGGCCGACATCGTCTCGAGCGTGCCCGCCGAAGTGCTGCGACGGCGCCCGGACATTCGTGCTGCCGAGCGCCGGCTCGCTGCGCAAACGGCGCAGGTGGGCGTCGCGACCGCTCAGTTGTTCCCCAGTCTGTCGCTGAGCGGCTCGCTCGGTGTCACCGCCGGCAGTGCGGGCGACCTGCTGTCCGACGGCGTGAAATCGAATCGCTACGGTCTGTCCATCAATATGCCCATCTTCGAGGCCGGAGCGCTGCTGCAGAACGTCAAGGTGCAACGAGCGGGGGTCGATGAGGCGCTGGCCACCTACGAGGCAACCGTACTGGCTGCTTACGAAGAAGTCGAAAATGCACTGACGGAATGGATCAACGAGCAGCAGCGTCACGCCGCACTCATCGACGCGGCATCGAGTGCACGCGCTGCCAGCGAGCTGGCGCTGAATCAGTACAACGCCGGTCTGGTGGATTTCCAGACCGTGCTCACCGCCGATCGCCAACTCATCAGCAGCGAAGATGCGCTTGCCGTGAGCAATGGCGAAATGACCTCCAATCTCATCCGACTCTACAAAGCCTTCGGTGGCGGCTGGTCGGTATTCCCGGCACCCATTGCCGCAGCTACGGGACCCTGATCGCATGGAAACAGAAACGAACATCAACCCGGACGTGGCGCGCATGCTCGAGGCGCATGGCATGTCGGCGCCGCCGCCCTGGAAACGCTGGATCAAGTGGGCCGCGCTCGCCGCGCTGGTGCTGATCGTGCTGTATTTCTTCTTTGGCCGTCACAGCGGTGCCACGACGCATTACGTGACGCAGAACGTCGCACGCGGCGACCTCACCGTGACCGTCACCGCCACGGGCAACCTCGAGCCGCGCAACCAGGTCGATATCGGCGTCGAGCTGTCGGGCACCGTGCGCGAAGTGAATGTCGACGTGAACGATGTCGTGACCAAGGGCCAGTTGCTCGCGCGGCTCGACACGACACGCCTCAATGCGCAGGTGCTGCAGGCGCGCAGTTCCCTGGCTTCCGCCAAGGCTCGGGTGATCCAGGCGGATGCGGGCGAAAAGGAAGCGAACGCCAACTATCAGCGTCTGCTCAAGGTGCGCGAACTGAGCAACAACAAGTTGCCCTCGCAGCAGGATCTCGATGTGGCTGAAGCTGCAGTGGCACAGGCCAAAGGCGAATCCGCCGCCGCGCGTGCTGCCGTCGATCAGGCGCAGGCCAGTCTGGAAACCGTACTCACCGATCTGAGCAAAGCGGAAATCCGTTCGCCGATCAACGGCGTGGTGCTGGTGCGCTCGATCGAGCCCGGACAGACCGTCGCGTCATCGCTGCAGGCGCCGGTGCTGTTCACGCTGGCGGAAGATCTGAAGAAGATGGAACTGCACGTATCGGTCGACGAAGCCGATGTCGGTTCGGTGGAAACCGGCCAGAAGGCCACCTTCACCGTCGATGCCTTTCCGAACCGGCGCTTCAACGCTCACATCACTCAGGTGCACTTCGCTTCCAGCAATACCAAGAGCAGCAGTTCGTCGTCGAGCAGCTCCGCGGGCAGCGCGACGTCCACGGGCGTGGTGACCTACGAAACCGTGCTCGAGGTGGACAACGAGGACCTGTTGCTGCGTCCGGGCATGACTGCCACGGCCGAGATCGTAACCACGAGCATTCAGGATGCATTGCTGATTCCGAACGCGGCGCTGCGCTTTACGCCGCCGGGCGAGGGAATGCCGGGCGCGCAGCAATCGCAGGGCAACGCACTCTCCGCCATCATGCCGCGCATGCCGCGGCGTCCCAATGCCAATCAGCAGCAGGGCAACACAGCGCGCCGCATGGGCCGGGCCTGGATTCTCGAGAACGGCAAACCGGCGCTGGTCATGTTCCGTCCGGGCGCAACCGACGGTCGCTTCACGCAGGTGCTGCCGCTGCAGCAGGGACCGGAGTTCGAGGAACGCCTGAAAAACATGCCGCCAGAAGTTGCCGAACGCATGAAACAGGCCATGGGTCGGACACTCGAAGATGGCACTCCTGTCATCGTCGATGCGGAAGTGCCGAAGAAGTCATGACCGGCATGCCGCAGGATCCGCAACCGGTGATCGAGCTGTCGCAGGTCACCAAGGTGTATGGCCACGGTGAAGGTGCGGTGCGTGCATTGCGCGGCATCGACCTTACGATTCACGCCGGAGAGTTCGTGGCAGTGATGGGGCCGAGCGGCGGCGGCAAGTCCACCTGCATGAACATTCTCGGCTGCCTCGACACGCCCACCAGCGGCAGCTACAGGTTCCTCGGCATTCCGGTCGGCGGCATGAGCGCGGATCAGCGAGCGCTGTTGCGCCGCAACTATCTCGGCTTCGTGTTTCAGGGTTTCAATCTGCTGAGCCGCACGACGGCGCTCGAGAATGTGGAATTGCCACTGATCTATCGCGGTATTCCTCCGGCGCAGCGACACGCACGGGCGCGCAACGCACTCAAGGTCGTCGGACTCGTGGGCCGCGAGAGCCATGTTCCCAGCGAACTGTCGGGCGGTCAGCAGCAGCGAGTCGCCATCGCACGCGCCATCGTTTCCGAGCCGAAAGTCCTGTTCGCCGATGAACCCACCGGCAATCTGGACACGGCCACCAGTGTCGAGATCATGAAAGTGCTGACCGCGCTGAATGAAGACCATGGCATCACCATCGCCATGGTGACTCACGAGCCCGACATCGCGGCCTGGACGCGGCGCATCGTGCGCTTTCGCGACGGCCTTATCGAAAGCGATGAGGCCAATCAACCCGTGCGCAGCGCGGGCTGAGGCGTGCAGGTATGAAACAGACACATCCGGCACGAACACAACGTGTGCCTGCTCTTCGGGCCGAGGATGCGGAGCGCCCAGCTCGCCGTCCGCAGCCTTCACACCGCGAGGACTCGCGATGTTCCTGAACGCCATCCTGCTCGCGCTGCGCGAAATTCGCCGCAATGTGCTGCGCTCCTCGCTGACCATTCTCGGCATCGTGATCGGTGTGGCTGCCGTCATCACCATGGTTACCATCGGTGAAGGTGCCACTGCACAGGTCCAGGCCGACATCAGCAAG
The DNA here is from genome assembly GCA_035761425.1 of Povalibacter sp. Taxonomy (GTDB): domain Bacteria; phylum Pseudomonadota; class Gammaproteobacteria; order Steroidobacterales; family Steroidobacteraceae; genus Steroidobacter. The sequence goes on along the minus strand of DASTRD010000017.1, from coordinate 6,376 downwards.
CTGGGCACGAACCTGCTGCAGGTGTTCCGCGGTCAGGGGTTTGGCGGCGGCGGTGCGCGTCAGGCGGCCCCACCGTTCAGTGTGGAGGACGCCACTGCCATCGAAGAGCAGATCAACGGCATCGCAGCCGTCGCGCCTTCCTCCAATTCCGGTGCTCAGGCCATCTATGGCAACAACAATTGGTCGACCCAGGTCACCGGCACCAACGACAAATTCCTGCAGGTACGTGACTGGGCACTGACATCGGGCCGCAATTTCTCCGAGTCGGAAATGCGCAGCGGTGCGTCCGTCTGCATCCTCGGTACCACGGTGCGCCGCGAGCTGTTCCAGAATGAAGATCCGGTCGGGGCCACCATCCGGCTCAACAAGCTGTCGTGTCAGGTGATCGGACTGCTGGAATCCAAGGGCCAGTCGGGATTCGGTCAGGATCAGGACGACATCGTCATCGTGCCGCTGCGCATGCTGCAACGGCGCATGGCGGGCAACTCCGATGTGAATTCCATTCTGGTCTCAGCGCGCGACGGCGTGTCGACGGAGAAAGTGCAGAGCGACATCGAGGCCTTGATGCGCGATCGCCGCAAGATACGCGGCGGCACCACCGACAACTTCAACGTACGCGATCTCCAGGAAGTCGCGAGCGCCTTTACCAGCTCCACGCGTGTGCTCACTGCGTTGCTTGGCGCCGTGGCCGCCGTCAGTCTCATCGTGGGCGGCGTCGGCATCATGAACATCATGCTGGTGTCGGTGACCGAGCGAACCCGCGAGATCGGCACGCGCCTGGCAGTGGGCGCCATGGCGCGCGACGTGCTGCTGCAGTTTCTCATCGAAGCAGTCGTACTGGCTGCGTTCGGCGGCATCATCGGCATCATTCTCGGACTCACGGCCGGCATGCTGGCCACGCATGCCTTTCACGTGCCGTTCGTGTTCAACACCACCATCGTGATCCTGTCGTTCACGTTCTCCGCTGCCGTGGGTGTGATCTTCGGCTACTTCCCGGCGCAACGTGCGGCACACCTCGATCCCATCGAGGCGTTGCGACACGAGTAGTCGCCACGACGCTTCGTCAGTTGGCCGCGCGTGGAACCATCAGGCCATGCACAGTCAGCCAGTCGACGATCGCACTCTGCCAGCGATCGCGCGGCATCAGATAGAAGCCGTGCTGACCTTTTTCGAACAGGCGTGCCTCGACGGGTACCCCCGCCTTGCGCAGCGCTTCGAAAAACACGACGGCGTTGTCCACGTCGACCAGCTTGTCATCGGCGGCATGCAGGATGAGTGTGGGCGGCGTCTGCGGTGTGACCTGCAATTCGTTGGAGAACAGTTTCACCTGGGCGTCGGACGGATCGGGGCCGAGCAGCGCCTTGCGCGAATCCATGTGAGTGATGCTGGCGTCCATGCTGATGACCGGATAGACCAGGATCAGAAAATCGGGACGCAGGCTGACGTGATCGGGATTGTCGACGTACGACTTGTCGAAGTGAGTAGCAAGCGTGGCGGCGACGTGGCCGCCGGCGGAAAAGCCGATGGCGCCGATGCGTGACGGATCGAGCTGCCACTGCGCTGCGTGCTGACGGACGAAACGCAGTGCCTGCTGTGCGTCCTGCAGCGGGCCGACAGATTTGTCCACCATCGTCGCGTCGCTGGGAATGCGGTACTTGACCACGAAGGCGGCCACGCCGTGATCGACGAAGAATTGCGCCTGCTGCGTTCCCTCAAAATCGTATGTCAGTCCCGCATAGCCGCCACCCGGCAGAATCACGATGCCGGTGCCGTTCGCCTTCACCCTTGCCGGCAGGTACACCTCAATGGCTGGCCGTGAGACCTTCTGCACCCAGCCGCGGTCGCCACCTGTTTCTTCATCCGGTCCCGGTTTCGAGTTCGGAATGGCGGCGTCGCCGTAGAGCGGAAAGCTCTGCATCTTCGGAGGGAACGCGTCCCTGGCGTTCTGTGCCCGCACGCCTGCGCACAGGCAGATCGACATCAGGGCCATTGCGATGCCAGCCATTCTCATGTGTCTCGAGCCTCCCGTTGATGGATGCGGGCTCACATCGAACCCGGTCGTTATGGGCAGGGCGTCACACCTGCGCTCACACGATGAGCCGGTATCGTATCGCCTGCCGCGCAAACCTGCGCTACTCTGGCTGCACGCAGAAGGATTGCACCAGTGACCCATTCGACTTAAGTCGATGACAGGTCAGCGATCAAGGCCGGGACAGAGCCGCGATCCCTGCGACAACAATCAAGAAGTGCAGGGGAGATACCAGATGGATCAGCAGATCAATCCGTACGCGCCGAGCGAGGCTTCGTTACGTGCCGGTGAAGTGCGGCCCGCGACCGGACTCATGCATGACGGCAAGGTACTGCTCGTGCCGCAGGGGTGCGGGTTGCCCGATCGTTGTGTGAAGTGCAACGACGATGCAGTCCTGCCGATCAGGGAACGGACCGTGTACTGGCATCATCCCGGCTGGTACCTGATGCTGCTGGTCAATGTGATTCTCTATGTGATCGTGGCGCTCATCGCCCGCAAGACCGCCAAGGTGTCGCCGGGGTTGTGCGAACGTCACAGGCGCAAACGCAATGTCGGTCTGTTCATCGGCTGGGGCGGCACGCTGCTCGGCCTGGCTGGCATGGTGTCCGCCGGCGCGTACCAAAGGCCTGAGTTGATACTGATCCTGTTGTTGCTGACGTTCGCGGCAATCATTGCCGGCATCATCGTTTCGCGAGTGGTCTATGCCAGCCGCATCGACGATCGCTACATCCGTCTCAAAGGGTGCGGCCGGGAGTTTCTGGCACAGTGGCCGGAATTCCGGCCCGGCACGCGCGATATGTAGGTTGTCGCGTCGGCGGTCGCGGAACGACGAACCATCCGGAAGTCGTGTCATTGGCCTTGGCGCAGCACACGCCTTCGGCCATGCTGACCGCATCGTTCGCATTCCCTGCAGGCGCCCGCCATGTCTCTCGCTACTGTTTCCTCTCACCGTTGCTTCGGTGGCACCCAGTCCTTTCATTCGCATGAGTCCAGCGAATGCCGGACGGAAATGAAATTCTCGGTGTTTGTGCCGCCGCAGGCAGAGGAGCGGCCGGTACCGGTGCTGTACTACCTCGCAGGGCTGACCTGTACGGAAGAGACCTTCATGATCAAGGCCGGCGCGCAGCGGATGGCCGCGGAGCTGGGCATCATGCTGGTGTCACCCGATACCAGTCCGCGCAAGGTGCGCTTGCCCGGCGATGATGCGGCCTGGGATTTCGGTCTCGGTGCCGGGTTCTACGTGGACGCGACCGCGGCGCCCTGGTCGCAGCACTATCGTCTCTACAGCTATGTGGTGCGGGAGCTGCCGGCTCTGCTGCAATCGCTCGCCAGGGTTCGCATGGATCGGCAGGGGATTTTCGGCCATTCGATGGGCGGTCACGGGGCGCTCGTCTGCGCACTGCGCAATCCGCGGCAGTATCGGTCGGTCTCGGCTTTTGCGCCGATCGCTGCACCCACGCAGTGTCCCTGGGGCCAGAAGGCATTCGCCAACTATCTGGGTGCCGATCGCACGAGCTGGCAGCAATACGATGCGAGCGAGCTGGCGGCGCGACAGCGATTCGATCATCAGATCCTGATCGACCAGGGCACCGCCGACAAATTCCTCACCGAACAGTTGCGGCCCGAGTTGTTCGAAGCAGCCTGCCGCCAGTCCGGTACGTCGCTGACGCTGCGGCGTCAGGAAGGCTACGATCACGGCTACTACTTCATCGCAACCTTCATGGAAGATCATCTGCGTCATCACGCCCAGTATCTGGTCTGAAGCGATTTCACACAGAGATCGCGCAGGGTCTTAGAATTGCCGATCTTCTGAAGCTCCGTGGCTGCGTGAACTCCGTGTGAATTTGCGGGTCTTCAGACTCTCGACATCTCTGCCGGTCTTTCGTCCTTCCAGAAATTTTTATGACCTCCAGTTCCAGGCCGCCGCGTTTCCCCGGCTGGCTGCTGCTCGTCGCGTCCATGTCCGCGGTGGGTCCCTTTACCATCGACATGTATCTGCCCGGTTTTCCCGAGATTGCCCGCGATCTGAAGGTCGACGGCGTCGAGCAGACCATGGCCGCCTATCTGATGGGCATCACCTTCGGGCAACTGATCTACGGGCCGATCAGCGATCGGTTCGGCCGCAAGCCGCCGCTGTATTTCGGCTTCATTCTGTATGCGCTTGGCAGTGCGGGATGTGCCGCAGCGACCAGCCTCGGCATGCTGATGCTCATGCGGGTACTGCAGGCGCTCGGCGCGTGCGCGGGGTTCGTGATCGGTCGCGCCATCGTGCGCGATCGTTGTGAACCGCACGAAGCGGCGCGTGCTTTCGCGACATTGATGGCCGTGGTGGCCATCGGACCGATCATCGCGCCCATGCTCGGCGGCTGGGTGGTGACGGCGGTGGGCTGGCGCGGTGTTTTCGTATTCCAGGCACTGCTGGCAGCGGTTCTGCTCATCATGATGCATACGCTGCTCACCGAAACACTGCCGCCTGAAGCGGCACGCCCGCTTCATCCATTGCATATTGCGCGGCGCTACGCGCACTTGCTGACCGACCCGGTGCTGGTCGGCTATTCCATGGTCTCGGGTTTCGGCATGGGCACACTGTTCTGCTACGTCACGGGCGCGCCCATCGTCATGGCCGACAGTTACGGACTTTCGCCTCAACAGTTTGGCTGGATGCTCGGCCTGAACGGTCTGGCTTTCATGACGGCCAGTCGCATCAACATGCTGGAGCTGCGCAATCGCACACCGAAGCAGGTGCTGAGTGAAAGTGTCCGCTGGCCGCTGGGTGTGAGCGTACTGTTCCTCGTGCTCGCACTGACGCTGCACTTGCCGCTGTGGGCCGTGATCGCCATGCAGTTGCTGTTCTTCGTCAGCACCGCGCGCACCATGCCGCATACGAGTGCGCTTGCGCTGGCCCCGCACGGCAAGGAAGCCGGCGCGGCATCAGCCATGATGGGTTCACTGCAATCGCTGCTGTCCACCCTCGCCGGCGTCGCCGTTGCCGTCTTCAACGATGGCACGCTGCCGACCCTCACGATGCTGCTGGTCGGCGGTGCGTTCCTGGCGATTTCGAGTTTTTTCTGGGTGAACTGGCAGGAATCGAAAAAGGCCAGCTGAGCTGGCGTTGACTGCGACGCACGATAAAGCCGGATCCACCAGCGGACTCAACCCGGCGGGTCAGGCCCTGGCCTGAGGACAGGCGCCAGCGGGATCCGGCAGAAACCGGACCCGCGACAACATCACGACCGGCAGTCTTCTCAGGTCCAGCCCGCCAGCCGTGTCTCCATGGTGATATCGGCTTTCAGCACCCGCGACACCGGGCAGCCGGCCTTGGCCGCTTCCGCATACTCGAGAAATTCCGGCGGCGTCATGTTCGGAATTTTGGCTTTCACTTTCAGATGCACGGCGGTGATGGTGAAGCCGGCATCGGTCTTCAGCAGCGTCACCGCGGCTTCCGTCTCGATATATTCAGGCACTTTGCCATCGTTGCCGAGCTGTGCGGACAGCGCCATCGAGAAGCAGCCGGCGTGAGCCGCCGCGATCAGTTCTTCCGGATTCGTTCCTTTGCCGTCTTCGAAACGCGTGCTGAACGAATACTGCGTCTGATCCAGCACGCCGCTCTCGGTGGAGATCGTGCCCTTGCCATCCTTGAGACCGCCGTTCCACACCGCCGATGCCGTTCGTTTCATGAGTAGTACCTCGCAGGAAGCAATGAAAGCGATGAAGGTGATGAGGTGACGGAGGTGACAAAGGTCAAGGTCTTCCCCGCATCACTTCGGCCACCTGACTATCGTCAAGTCTCTTCGACGATCTCGATCGTATGGGATATCTGCGCCGTCTTGCCGAACATGGCGGAGGCAGAACAGTATTTTTCCTCCGAAAGCTTCACGGCGCGTTCGACCTTGTTGCGATCGAGATTGCGGCCCTTGACCGTGTAGGTCATGCGTACATTCGTGAACACCTTCGGGTCCGTGTCGGCGCGATCGCCGTCGACTTCCACCACGCAGTCAGTGATGTTCTCGCGCCCGCGTCTGAGGATCAGCACGACATCGAATGCCGAACAGCCCGCCAGACCGAGCAGCAACATCTCCATGGGTCGAAAGCCCAGGTTGCGTCCGCCCGCATCGGGCGCGCCGTCCATGACCACCGAATGTCCGGATCCCGACTCGCCCACGAACATGACGTCCCGGACCCATTTCGCGCTTGCTTTCAATCAGGTCGCTCCGGCTGGATGAAGAAAAGAAGGATTACCACAAAAAGGAGATCGAAAAGGAAGTGCGGTCGCTGCGGCTGAAAGGTCGTGCGACAGTGGCCGATCTGTACCGCGGAAGGAGGAAAAAAGATGTATTTCCGCGACGC
>DASTRD010000016.1:0-16021 GCA_035761425.1 Povalibacter sp. | reverse complement strand
CCTGACGTAACCCTAGGTGTTTCAGTGGTTTAGATAGGTACATACTTCCGCAATTGCAGCTAAAGCGTGGGTTCAAGATCTTGATTTGTGACAGTTCTCGAAACCGTGTGGGAATAGACGGCCATTTCCTTCTTTCCCTGTGCCGTTTTCCGAGGCCGGCTATCTGACGGCGCGTCGACCTCCTATGCTCCCGCTCCATGATCGGTTTGCTGCAACGCGTCCGTAGTGCCCACGTCGAAGTCGACGGCCAGGTCATTGGTCGCATCGGGGCGGGATTACTCGTACTGATCGGGGTAGAGCGTGGCGACACGCAAGCCCAGGCGGATCGGCTGCTGGAACGCCTGCTGACGTATCGGGTGTTCGCGGACGAGGCCGGACGCATGAACCGGAGCCTCACGGACATCCGTGGCGGACTCTTGCTGGTTCCGCAGTTCACCCTGGCGGCGGATACGCGCAAGGGGACGAGGCCGGGCTTCAGTCCTGCGGCGTCACCGCAAGAGGGTGAACAGCTGTTCGATTACCTCATGAGCAGGGCACGTCTGCTGCATTCCGTGGTCCAATCGGGTGCCTTCGGTGCGGATATGCAGGTGGCACTCGTCAACGACGGACCGGTGACGTTCTGGCTGCAGGTTTCACCGGAGCAGCGTTTGTAAGTTGTTCACAGATCGGGCCCGTGCGATTGGCGTATCATGCCGCGCACTTCATGGGCACATATTGAGCCGGGAGAACCGCCATGGGCAGCCTGAGCCCCACACATTTGCTGATCGTTCTGGCCATCGCGCTGGTCATCTTCGGAACCAAGCGGTTGCGCACCATCGGTTCGGATCTCGGATCCGCCGTCCGTGGCTTCAAGAAGGCCATGAACGACGGTGAGGAAGAGCAGCGGGAGCAGCTGTCCGCGCCGGCCGAGAAGGACGCCGATTTCGACTCCACGCCCGCTGCCAAGAGCAAGACGCCCAACGCCTGATCCAGCCAGCCCGCCACCGCGGGCCGCGCTCTTCCGATTGAGGACCTGCATCACCCCGGGTGAGGTGCGGGGGAACACGTAAGATGCAGGTTGTGCGCGATTCCCGCGCCGGAACTGTCGATGTTCGAATTCGATTTCTTCAAACTGATCATCCTGGCCATGATCGGCCTGCTCGTGCTGGGGCCCGAGAAACTGCCGCGACTGGCTGCCAGACTCGGCCACTGGATGGGCCGCGCCCGCTCCATCGCGCGCCAACTGCATACGCAACTGGAACAGGAAGTCCTGCTCGAAGAAGAACGGCAACGACGCAAGGAAGAAGTCGCGCGCGCGAAGCCGGCAACTTCTGCTGCAGCGAGCGAACCAGTCGCAGCGGCGAGCCCGCCTGAACAATCCGTCCCGGCCCAGGCTCCTCAGGCAGAGCCGGTCCACGAGAGCGCCGCCGCACCTGAAACATCGGCACCCGCTGCGACCCCGGAACGCACCGGACATGCGCATGAGTGAACCGGAAGAACAACTGGCGGAAGGCACGCTGATCTCGCATCTGCTCGAACTGCGCACGCGGATGATGCGCGCGGTGATCGGCGTGATGCTGGTGTTCATTCCGTGCGCGTACTACTCGAATCGGCTCTACGTACTGATCGAACAGCCGCTCAAGGACAAGCTGCCGGTGGGCGGCGACATCATTGCGACCAATGTGATCGCACCATTCATGGCGCCGATCAAGCTCGCTTTCATCATCGCCGTGTTCATTGCCATGCCCTGGATCCTGTATCAGGTCTGGGCATTCGTTGCGCCCGGTCTGTATCGGCGCGAAAAGCGTTTTGCCATTCCGCTGCTGGTGAGCAGCATCGTGCTGTTCTATGTCGGCATGGTGTTCGCGTACTTCGCCGTGTTTCCGCTGATGTTCAAGTTTCTGACCTCGACTGCACCCGAGGGCGTGAAAATCATGGCGGACATGACGTCCTATCTGGATCTGGTGCTGAAACTCTTTTTCATTTTCGGCCTTGCGTTCGAGATTCCCGTGGCCACGGTGCTGCTGGTCTGGACCGGTCTGGTCAATCTCGAAACGCTGACGAAGAACCGCGGCTACGTCATCCTCATCATCGCGATCGTCGCCGCCGTCATTACCCCGCCCGATGCATTGTCGATGTGCCTGATGGCATTGCCGATGTATCTGCTGTTCGAGATCGGTGTGCTCGGTTCGCGCGTTCTGCTGCGCGACAAGCTGGCCGAGCGCAAGGCCGAAGCGCAAGCCGACGAAGACGCAGCCAGCCTCTGAGCCGCGCTGTATACAGCTCGCAGGCTTTTTTCAGGCTTGCCGGTTGAGGGAAAGATCGTGGAGACTCGGCGGGCCGAGAGCCAATCGGCATAACGCTCCGGCGCGATCCTGTCGCGCCGTCCAATAACACGATCGCGGCGATCCTCCCGAACGCAGGGACTCCATGACCGACTCCACGCATTCGCCCATCACGAGTTCGACCGACGGCCCGCAACTGTTCGGTCATCCGCGCGGCCTGATGACGTTGTTCGGCACGGAAATGTGGGAACGCGCGACGTACTACGGCATGCGCGCCATCCTGATTCTGTTCATGACGGCGTTGATCGCCGAGGGCGGCCTCGGCTTCGACGACAAGATGGCGAGCTCCGTCTACGGTCTCTACATTTCGGTTACGTATCTGTCGGCGCTGTGGGGCGGATGGGTGGCCGATCGTCTCATCGGCCAGCAGCGCGCTGTCCTCTTCGGCGGCCTGCTCATCACGATCGGCAACGCCATGCTGGTCGTGAGCAACACCGGATTCTTTTTCGTCGGCCTGACGGTGATCGTGTTCGGCACCGGACTGCTCAAGCCCAACGTCAGCGCACTGGTCGCGCAGCTCTATCCCGAAGGCGGGTCACGACGCGATGCCGGCTTCTCCATTTTCTACATGGGCATCAATGTGGGGTCGTTTTTCGGCCAGCTCATCGTGCCCATTGTCGCCGCCACGGCCGGCTGGAAACTCGGCTTCGCAGTTCCGGCGTTGGGTATGGCACTCGGTCTGGTGCAGTTCTATTTCGGCCGGAAGTATCTGCTTGGCGCCGGCGCCAAACCCCAGGGCGAGCAGGCGCCGTGGTGGCCCGTGTACGGGCTCGCTGCCGCGATGCTGGTAGTGATCGCGCTTGGTCTGATGGGCACCATTCAGTTCAACCCGGTCGAGATCGCGCGCGTGGCCAACTGGGCGATGATGGCGCTCGCCGCTGCCTATTTTGCCTACCTGTTGTTCTTTGCCGGCCTGGACGGTACTGAGCGCGGCAAGGTCGTGGTCATGATTGCGTTGTTCATTGCGTGCGCAATGTTCTGGGCAGGATTTGAGCAGGCCGGTGCTTCCTTCACGCTGTTCGCCGAGCGTTACACCAATCGCGACGTCTTCGGCTGGGAATTTCCTGCCGGGGCCGTGCAGAGCGCCAATTCCATTTTCATCATCATCTTCGCCCCCATCTTTGCGGCGCTGTGGGTGTGGCTCGGCAAGCGCAATCTCGATCCATCTGCGCCCGCGAAGTTTGCACTGGGCCTGATTTTCATGGGTCTGGGATTTGCGGTAATGGTTGGAGCATCGAAGCTCGTCATCGCCGGCAACACAGTGCTGCCGACCTGGTTGCTGCTCACGTACCTGCTGCACACGTTCGGCGAGTTGTGTCTGAGCCCGGTGGGTCTGAGTTCAATGACCAAGCTCGCACCGCCGCGCTTCGTGGGACAGGTCATGGGTGTGTGGTTTCTCGCCACGGCGATCGGCAACAACCTGGCCGGTCAGTTCTCCGGCGAGATCGACGCGAACAATCTGCAGACCATGCCGGCGCTCTACATGCACCTGTTCTGGTGGGGCGCGCTTTCCGGTGCGGTGCTGCTTGCACTGACACCGTGGATCAAACGCCTGATCCGCGACGCCAGATAATCCTCCGGAAGCATCATGACGCCCGCAGCACGCATCGGTCTGGTCCTCCTGGCGATGGCTGCGGTGAGCGGCTGCGATCGACGCGAAGCGCAGGCTCCCGCACCGAAGGAATCCGCGGATGAATTCGTCGCGCGCGTGAATCGCGAAATGCAGGCTGCCGGCCATGAAGGCGCAGCCGCGGGTTACGCCTACGCGACGTACATCAGCGTCGACACCGAATTTCTCAATGCCCGGGCGAACGAACGCTATCTCGAAGCATTCAGCACTGCCGTGGAAGAAGCCAAGGCGTATGAAGGTCAGACGCTGAGTCCGGCCACGGCTCGCGCGCTCATGCTGCTGAAGCTCGGCGTGTCGGCACCCGCACCACGCGACCCTGCCAAGCGGGCTGAGCTTTCCGCCATCGGCTCGAAAATGGAAGGCATGTACGGCGCAGCGCAGTACTGCCCGCAGGGTCCGCAATCCTGCAAGGACCAGACGCAACTGATCCGCATCATGGCGACGAGCCGCAACCCGGAGGAACTCACCGATTCGTGGGTGGGCTGGCACGCTACGGCGCGTCCGCTGCGCAAGGAGTACGTGCGCTTTGTCGAACTGGCCAACGAGGGCGCACGTGAACTCGGATTTGCCGATCTCGGGGCGATGTGGCGTTCCAATTACGACATGCCGGCAGAGGACTTTGCGCGGGAGACGGCGCGGTTGTGGCAGCAGGTAAAGCCGCTCTACGACGATCTGCACTGCTACGTTCGCAGCAGACTGCAGAAGACGTACGGCATCGAGCGTGTGCCCTCAGGCAAACCCATTCCCGCGCAGTTGCTCGGCAACATGTGGGCGCAGCAGTGGGGAGAAATCTATCCGCTGGTCGAACCGTATCCCGGCGTGTCCTCGCTCGACGTCACCGCCGAACTGGTCAGGCAGAAGTACGACCCGGTCCGCATCACCGAGTCCGCCGAAAGTTTCTACGTCTCGCTGGGTTTCCCGAAGCTGCCCCAGACGTTCTGGGAACGCTCGCTGTTGAAGAAACCCGCGGATCGCGACGTGCAGTGTCATGCGAGCGCCTGGCATATGGATGGCGCCGACGATGTGCGCATCAAGCAGTGCATCGAGCCGACCCAGGAACACCTGATGACGATCTATCACGAGCTGGGTCACGTGTTCTATTACCTGTCGTACAAGGATCAGCCCTATCTGTTCCAGAGCGGCGCGAACGACGGTTTTCACGAAGCCATCGGCGATACCATCAATCTCTCGATGACGCCGGCGTATCTGCACAGCATTGGACTGGCAGGCCCCACGAAGCAGAGCAACGAGGCGACCATCAATCAGCAGATGAAAATGGCGCTCGACAAGATCGCGTTCCTGCCCTTTGGCAAGCTCATCGATGAATGGCGCTGGCGCGTCTTTGCCGGTGACATCAAGCCGGCGGATTACAACGCGGAATGGTGGCAGCTTCGCGAACAGTATCAGGGTGTCGCCGCGCCGGTACCGCGCAGCGAAGAGGATTTCGATCCGGGCGCGAAATATCACATCCCGGCGAACACGCCATACACACGCTATTTCCTCTCGTACATCCTGCAGTTCCAGTTTCACAGGGCGCTCTGTGATGCCGCGGGCTTCAAAGGGCCCCTGCATGAGTGCTCCATTTACGGCAACAGCGAAGCCGGTCGCCGCTTGCGCGACATGCTCGCGCTCGGACAGAGTCAGCCGTGGCAGGACACACTCGAAAAGCTGACCGGCCAGCGGGATCTCGACGCGTCGGCCATTGAGGAATATTTCGCTCCGCTCAGAGGCTGGCTGCATGAGCAGAACAAGACCCTGGAATGCGGCTGGCAGTAGCGGCCGTGACGCAATGACACGAGCGACAGGCGAGTTTCCGTCAGCCGGACACGCACATCGCGTCGCCGCGCTGCCTTCGGGCTTCGATTACCACCCCATTCGTCATTCACATACATCCAACATGAACACTCCCGCTGCTCCACAGCTCACCGCGCGCGCCATCATTCTGTCCGTCGTGCTGGCGATGATCCTCGCTGCGGCGAACACATATCTGGGACTGTTCGCCGGCCTGACGATTGCGACGGCAATTCCGGCAGCGGTGGTGTCGATGGCAGTGCTGCGAGTCCTGGGCGGCGGCACCATTCTCGAGAACAACATCGTGCAGACGGGCGCATCTGCCGGATCGTCCATTGCGGCCGGTGTGATTTTCACCATTCCGGCTCTGATCATTCTGGGCTACTGGCACGACTTCAAATATTCGTGGGTATTGGCCATTGCCGGTCTGGGCGGTCTGCTCGGCGTGTTGTTCTCGGTGCCCCTGCGACGATCGATGATCGTCGAGGATCCGCTGCCCTTCCCGGAGGGCAAAGCGGCAGCAGAGGTTCTCAAGGCCGGAGAGAATCCAGGCCCCGGGCTGAAAATTCTCGGCATGTCGGCGGGCATTGGTGCCCTGGTCAAGCTGGCGGCGGAAAGCGGCTTGCGCATGATTCCGGACAATGCAGCCGCCTCCGGTTTTTTCGGCAAGTACCTTGGTTATATGGGCACCGGCCTGTCACCTGCGCTGCTGGGCGTGGGTTACATCGTCGGTCTCAACATCGGCATCGTCGTCGTCTCAGGCAGCATCTTCGCCTACAACATCGCGATTCCGTTCTATCACGCGTTTCTTCTCAACGGCGATCCCGACGTTGCAGCGAAAGTGGTCGGCGCCAGCGCTGCCGAAGCCGCCGCGATCATTCGCGGCGAGCGCATCCGCTTTCTCGGCGTGGGCACCATGCTGATCGGCGGTATCTGGACGCTGTTCTCGCTGCGCAATTCGCTGCTTTCGGGCATCCGCAGCGGAATCGCAGCGGCTCGCAAAGGCGCCGGTATCAATCTCGCCGAGACCGAACGGGATCTGCCGATGAAGTGGATGCTGGTCGCGCTCACGTTGTTCGTGGTGCCGCTGCTCGGCCTGTATCAGGCCATCGTGCAGAACTGGGCGGTGAGCGTACCGATGACGATCATCATGATCGTGGCGGGCTTTCTGTTCGTATCGGTCTCAGCGTATCTCGCGGGACTCGTGGGCTCATCGAACAATCCGGTGTCCGGCATCACCATCGCCACGATTCTGTTTGCCTCGGTCGTGCTGATGCTGCTGCTCGGCAGCGATTCGAAGATCGGGGCCGTCGCAGCGATCATGATTGGTGCGGTGGTGTGCTGTGCGGCGGCGGTCGGCGGAGACAATCTGCAGGACCTTAAGGCCGGCTATCTGGTCGGCGCGACACCCTGGAAACAGCAGCTGATGCTTGGCATCGGCGCATTCTCATGCGCGCTCATCATGGCGCCGGTGCTCAATCTGCTGTCGCAGGCATATGGCATTGGCGATCCCACTCGTCCCGGCTCGCTGCAGGCACCGCAGGCCACGCTCATGGCGTCGGTCGCGCAAGGTCTGTTCGGCGGCAAGCTGCCCTGGGACATGATCATCGCCGGCGCTGTAATCGGTGCGCTGGTCATCGCACTGGATAGCTGGTTGAAGTCGCGCAACGCGCGGTTCCGCGTCCCCGTGCTGGCTGCAGCGATCGGCATCTATCTGCCACTGGAACTGATGGTCCCGATCTTCCTCGGCGGCCTGCTGGCGCACTTTGTAGAGAAGCGGCACGGCATCGTCGGCACTGAGGACGAGTCATTGCGCGACCGCGTCCATCGCCCCGGCGTGCTGTTCTCGGCCGGCCTGATTACCGGCGAAGCATTGATGGGTATCGCCATTGCGATCCCGATCGTCGTGAGAGAACGTGCCGACGTCCTCGCACTGCCGGCATCGTTACATGTCGGCCAGTTTGTCGGCCTCGTCGTGCTGACGGTCGTCGGCTGGTTGCTCTACCGCGCCTCGATCACCGGAATGCGCAACGCACAGGCGCAGTGACAGCAGGGTACCGTCTTTGCGCATCCTGCCGGGACGCTCGCGGAACCCAGACGCGGATCAGCGTCGTTCCGGCTCAGAGCGAACGCGTCATGCGCGGCTGGCGCACGTGTTTTGTTTCATCGCTTCCGCGAAATGACGTCGATGCGGCCATTGTTGCCGATCAGACCTGACGCCAGCCAGGAAGTCAGGCTCACGATCAGCGAACCGGCGACCGCGGTCCAGAATCCGCTGATGCTGAAACCGCTGAGCAATAGCGCGACCAGTCCCAGCATTGCTGCATTGATCACGATCAGAAACAGTCCGAGCGTGACCAGGGTCAGCGGCAGCGTCAGTATCACCGCGATCGGACGCACCACTGCATTGATTACACCCAGCAGCAATGCGGCCGCGAGCAGCGTGCCGGCGGTGTCGAACTGCAACCCGATCAGCATCTTCGTGGCCAGCCACAGGCCGAGCGCGACGATGGCACAGCGAAGAAAGAATCCGGTCATGGGAGCAATCCCCTGATGATTCGAGCCGGTGTGGTGAGCGATCATGTCTGCAACGTGAGGCTGGCAGACACGGATTCAAGTTATATCACCGCCACCCAATTTTTCCGCCTCTGCTGCGTCTGAATTTCTGAGATCCCCCCGGAGAGCTTGCTGCATGCACTACGTCGCCATCGTCACCGTCCTGGCACTTGCCCAGTATTTTCTGTTCGGGGCGCTCGTCGCCAGGGCCCGCGTGCGCTATGGGGTGCAGGCACCGGCATCCAGCGGTCATGAAATATTCGAACGTCATTTTCGCGTGCAGATGAACACGCTCGAGCAGCTGATCATCTTCCTGCCGTTGTTGTGGATCTTCGCGCACTACGTGAGTCCGTTGTGGGCGGCGGTTGGCGGGGTCCTTTTCATCGTGGGGCGCGCAGTGTATGCCCGCTCTTACGTGCGCAATCCGAAAAGTCGTTCCCTCGGATTTGCTCTGACGGCAATACCCTCGTTCACCTTCATGTTCGCAATCCTCTGGAATGCGATCCGCGCAATCGCGCTCGGTGTCTGAGTCCCGACCGCCGCCGGGTGACCACAGAGGGCACATGAAAAGGAACGGCGATCGTTCGCACCCGACCTTTGTCCGCTGAGCGACTACGACTGATCCGCTTCTTTATTCTCTTCCAGCACTCGGGCGCTGCGCTTCTAGTTGTTCAGCCTGGCTTGTGCCGTGCGCAGCTCGCGATCCTGTTTCATGCGCTGGTCCGCCAGCATCATCAGTTCCTTGGGATACAGATGATCTTCAGGGAAGGTTGACAGTCCGACGCTCGCATTGGCGCGGATGGATCGATTGGCTACCGATATGGTACTGGCAAAAATGTTGTTGCGGATGCGCTGCGCGATTGCAGCGCCTGTGGGCGCATCGGCTTCGGTGAGCAGTACCACAAAATCATCGCCGCCAACGCGAGCCGCCACATCGGATGCGCGAATCGAGCGCGCAATGGCAGCCGCTACTGCCGCCACGACCTGGCTGCCGGCATCGTGTCCCAGCGTTTCGTTGATGGGAGCAAGGTCGTCGACATCGATCATCACGAGCGCATAGGGCCGGCCAAAGCGCTCGGCCTTGCGGTGCTCCTGCTGCAGGACGTCTTCGAAAGCTCGCAGATTCAGCAATCCGGTGAGCTGGTCCGTCGCCGCCAGATCGGAAATGCGCTGCGCGGCGTGCTGCATCTGTTCGACCAGCGCGGCCAGAATCATTGTCACCGCCAGCCCCGGCAGGAGCTTGCTCAGCATCAGCACGGCAAACGACACGCTGTGCAGATCGATGTCCGGTGTCAGTGCGGCGAGCAGCAAGCCGAGCGCGGCAATCAGCAGGCCGATCAGCATCACCAGCCACCAGCGGCCGAAAGCCAGCGCCGTGGCCGTCAGAGGGATCAGGTACAGCGTCACCAGCGCGCTCAATGCACCGCCAGTTGCAAGCGCCAGCAGCGTGGCACTGAGCACCAGTGCACCGATGCTGCTCCAGTGTTGTCGCTGTACTGGCCGCTGCATCGCCGGCACGGCTGTGACCAGCACGACATTCACGCTGAGCAGCAGCAGTGCAACCGCAGCAAGCAGCGGCTTCTCGACGGTCTGAGTGGCGAAGGCAAACTGCAGCACGCCGATCGCGAGTGCGAGCAGTTGCAGCCAGAGCAACGCGGTCGTCGCGAACTTCTGAATCGGAGGGCTGGAAACCGTAGCCGGCCTCATGAGGGAAAGAAATGCATGCGCATCGCCAGCCCGGAGCAACCGGCTCAGGGAAGCTTGCCTTGCCGGATCGGCGCGGAACCCATCTGCGCCTTGCCATCCTTCAACATGCCGAGCGCCAGCTGCAGTTCATGATCTGCTGCCGGGACATCATCCGCCTGCGCCACTGCCTGCTTGTCCACGACGACGTCGGGCGTGATGCCGATCTTGTGAATCGAAACTCCTGAGGGCGTGAAGTAGCGCGAAGTGGTGAGCTTCAGTGCATGACCATCCGACAATGGGATTACCGTCTGCACGGAACCCTTGCCGTAGGTCTGCTGGCCCATGATGGTGGCGCGACCATGATCCTTGAGCGCACCGGCCACGATTTCCGAAGCGGACGCCGAGCCGCCATTGACCAGCACCACCAGGGGCGCGCCATCGAGATCGTCGCCGGGCTTGGCATCCATTTCGAAGCGCGCATCCGGTGCACGACCATCGGCGGTCACGATGATGCCATCGCTGAGAAACGCATCGGAGACACCAATCGCAGCTTCCAGCAGTCCGCCCGGATTGTCGCGCAGATCGAGCACCAGACCGTGCAGCGTGCCGTTGCTCTGCTGCTTGAGCGCTGTGAGGGCCTGTTCGAGATCCGGTGTCGTGGTCTCGCTGAAGTTCGAGATGCGCACATAGCCGTAACCGGGTTCCAGCAACTTCTGCTGCACGCTGTGAACCTGCACGTTGGCGCGCGCCAGCGTGAATTGCAGCGGCTCGGTCGTGGCGCGCCGTGCAATGGTGATCTTGACGCTGGAGCCGGGCTTGCCGCGCATGCGATCGATCGTGTCGTCGAGATTCTCCGAATTCACAGGTATCTCATCGACGGCGAGAATGGTATCGCCGGCAAGTACGCCCGCTCGCGCGGCGGGCCCGCCTTCGATCGGACGCACGACATTCACAGCGCCGTTCTCGAGCGCTACCTCGATGCCGACGCCGGAATATTCGCCCGCTGTGCTGATGCGGATCTCATTGAGTTCATCGGAGGTCAGAAATGCGGAATGCGGATCCAGGTCAGCCACCATGCCGCGGATTGCCGATTCCATGAGCTTCTGATCGGAAATCCTGTCGACGTAGTCGCGACGCACCAGCTCGAGCACTTCTGCCATGAGCCGTGCGTCCTGCCACGGCACCGTCGATTGACGCCGCGCGTCCGGCACGGGTGCAGGTGTTTCCACAATTTCGCGCTCGGCCTTGACTGTCCGACCCACGGACAGGCCGGCACCCAGGATCATGCCGAGCGCCAGAATCAGCAGCGCTCGCAACGGTCTCGAATTCATCGCAGTCACGTAAGACACCTGAACGACAAGGACGTCACGATCTCATTCTGCTTGGTCGCCACGACGTTGCGCTCGTGGCCAACGCGGCACGCGGCCACAGGCAAACCCTGAAAGCACTGCACGCTGCGACGTGGTTACCCGGCGAGCCGCGCCATGAGCGGCGAACCTGACACCCGCGTGACGCCGGGCGCGCCGCGCAGCAATTCCTGCAACACCACTTCGAGCGCCCGCGGACGACCGATGGCGAAGCCCTGGCCGTAGTCGACATCGAGCTTGCTCACGGCCTGCAGAATGACATCGCTTTCGACGCATTCCGCAGTGGTCTTGAGGTTCATGGCCCGCGCAAGCTGCACGATCGCCGTGACCATGGCCTGTGCCCGTCCGACATCGCTGCCGGCAAGATCGCGCACCAGAGCGCCGTCGATTTTCAGATCCGATACCGGCAGCGACTTCAGATAAGTGAGCGAGGACAATCCTCGACCGAAATCGTCCAGCGCAATGCCGTAACCAAGTTCACGCAACTGACGTATCAGCGTTTCCGCGCGAACGATGTTGGCCACGGCAGCGGTCTCGGTGATCTCGAACGACAACAGACCGGGCGGCAATGAGTACTCGCGCAGTTTTGCGTCCAGGAACGCAGGAAAATCCTCGCTGCCCACCGACTGGCCGGACAGATTGATTGCGAAATGCGCGCCGAGTCCCTGCAGCGCGGGCGCCGCGGAAGAAAGAATCTCCAGCGCGTACTGCACCACCCAGCGATCGATGTCGGACGTGAGTTGATAACGATCCGCAGCCGAGAGGAACTTGTCCGGCGCGACGCTTTCACCGTTGGTATCGACCATGCGAAGCAGCAGTTCGAAGCGTCGCGCAGGTCCGCTCGCGTTGAGCTGGATCAGCGGTTGCGCTTCCATGCGGAACCGATCGTTTGCGATGGCTTCGCGCAGATCGCCGACCAGCGTGACGTCCTCGTAGCGTTTGACGATGCTCTGGTCTTCGTCCTGATAGAGCTCGACGCGGCCGCGCCCACGATCCTTCGCTGCCTTGCATGCGACTTCGGCAGTAGCGATCGCGTGTGACAGTGGAAAGCGCGTTCCGGTGGGAACCACTGCAAGACCGAAGCTCATCGACAGTTCGACGCGCTTGCCCTCGTGGCGATAGTCCAGCTTTTCGATCGTGTCGCAGACACTGCTCAGAAATTGCTCTGCTGCCTGGAGCGCGGTATCGGGGAAAAACAGGGCGAAGCGATCGCCGGAAATGCGCGCTGCGAGAATCTGCGGCGGCAGTGCGCTGCGAATGGTTTCGGCGATACGTTCCAGCACCTGATCGCCCACATGCATACCGTGATTCTCGTTCACGATGTGCAGCCGATCGACGTCCGCGTATCCCACGCAATGATTGCCATGCACCTCGCCCGTGCTGAGCGTTGCCAGCGCACGCTGTTCGAAAGCCGGCCGCGTCAATAGTCCGGTCGCCGGGTCGTAGGCGTTCTGCAGCACGTAGGCGATGCGTCGCGCCATCATTTCCAGAACGCGCACCTGCCGCAGATCGAAGTCCGCCGCGGAGTGCGGACGAAACAATGCAAGCACGCCGGCGACCGGTTGACCGCCATGCCGCACGGGACACGCAAGGATCTTGTACGGCAGTGTGCCGAGCGGACTGTTCGGCGGCGCCTTGTTCAGTGTCAGCGTGCGTCGCTGCACCTGGGCCCACGCGTAGAGGTGCCGCTGCGTACGTTCGAGCAGCTGCACATCGTGCCGGTGGTTGGATGGACTGATCGAATAGGAGACGGAGACCTTGCGGTCGGGAATGAACAGCGCACCGAGCGCGCAATCCATGTGCGTCACGCAGTTGCGGACCAGTTGTTCGAAGTCGTCGCTGCTTTCCTCGGCAGAATCGCTGGCATCGAGCAGCAAGGCCAGATCGCTGTCGCGCAAGGCCGGATTTTCCTGGACCTCACCGACATTGAGCTGATTGTTCAGTTCGCGCGTGAGCACCAGCAGCGCCGGACGCAACAGACCGAGCATCAGCGAAAAAGGTCGTGCGCCGCTGCTGCCATCGCGACATGAGATCGCCACTGCGCCAAGCAGCTCGGTGCTCTCACGCAGAATGAAAACGTATGCTGTGTCTCCGTCCCAGGAGCGGGCGAAACCGTCGCGCTCCGCAGGATCGGGATCGCCGCTGCGGGCGGAATTGAGCGCCTCCTCGACGAGCTGCGGCATGTCCGGACCTTCGGCGCCATCGGACAGCCACAGCGGCGTCGCCATGCGATCGTAAATCGCGATGCTCAGCGCCCGCGGCATGAGCATCTTCATCAGCTGGCCGTAGGGATCGAGCGACGTCGACAGCGATTGCGCTTCGATAGTGTCGTCGTCGTCGAGAATGGTCGCCATCGGTGAATGCTTCCCCAAACCCGCGGGTGCGCAGAACGGATGTTCGCCGCGGCAAGGAGGGATCTTCCCCCCGGTAAATCAGGGGTTCCTTGAAGTCCGCCGCAGTTTCGAGCCCTTCTCTGGCTAATAACATATTGCTGTGGTGCCAGCACCGTGCGAAGGGGGCCGGGGACTGTCGGATTGGGGCCGCAACCGCGTCGAAGACCCGTTTTTTCCCTACGGTTTGGCCAGCCAGTGCATCGGGTCGAGGGTGTCGCGTCCCTTGCGAATTTCCAGATAGAGACCCGGTTTGCCGAAGCCGGAGGCCTCACCCACCGCTGCCAGGGCATCGCCCGCGGCGACTCGTTCGCCGACCTTGCGGTAGAGCTGCTCGTTGTGACCGTACAGGCTCATGAAACCGCCGCCATGGTCCAGAACCAGCAACAGGCCAAGTCCTGGCAGCCAGTCGGCGTAGACGACCCGGCCCGGAAACGGAGCGCGAACCTGGGCGCCGCGCTCTGAGCCGATCACGATGCCCTGCCATTTGAGCGGTCCGCCCGAGCGCAGTTGCCCGTAGCGGGCCAGCAATGGACCCTTCACCGGCCAGGGCAGCTTGCCGCGAACGCGTGCGAAGGGCTGGTCGCCGAGATCCGGAAATTCCTGAATGGCCCGACGCAGTTGTTCAACCAGCTTTTCCAGCGCTTGCGCTTCGCGTTGTGCCTTGGCGAGTTCGTCGCCGCGGGTTTTGATCCTCGACTGAACCTGAGCCAGCGTGGTCTTGCGGCGATCTCTTGCTGAAGCAAGCGAACTTACCTCGCGGCTCTGGCTGGCCTCCAATGCCTCCAACTGGTCGGCTTCTGTGGCGATCTTCTCGGAAAGCAGCTCGAGATGGGCGAGATGCTCGGTAATGGCGGTGATCTGGTCCGCCCGCTGCCGCCCGAAGTAGCCATACCAGGTCATCATGCGCCCCAGCTGCGCGGGATCCTTTTGATTCAACAGCAGTTTCAACTGCTCCTGACGACCGTTGACATAGGCGACCCGCAGCTCGCCCGCCAACTCGTCGCGCTGGCTGTCGATCTGCTGTTGCGTGTCTTTCTTGTCTCGTTCCAGCTCAACCAGACGTGCCTCTGCCGCCTGACGCTGCTGGCGAACCGCGGACAGACGCTCGCGGGCCGATTGCACTTCGAGTTCCGCGTCGCGGACCTGCGCCGCCAGCGAATCGCGCCGCTCCGCTTCACTCTGAATGGCCTTGCGAATGGATTCGATGCGGCTGCGCACCTTGCGCAGTTCGGCCTCCTTGGCCGCCGCGTCTGTCGCCTTGGCACCGTGGGACTCGACCGGGATGACCACCAGCAGGGTCGCCAGCGCAACTGCCAGCGACTTGACCAGGGTCGCCGCGAGCGGCACCGCGCGACGTGTCATCAGCAATTGTGCTCCGGCAGGTGCGCCACGCAGCAACCGGCCAGTGTGGCCCGCGGACTCGCTGCTATACTTTGCGCCCTTTTTTGGGCGGGTCGCCGGGCAGGCACGGGCCGCGCAATCGCGCACCTTTCAGATGCCCTTGTAGTCCCCATATGTCGTTGGTCTGAATCCGAGCCTGGATGATCCGCAATCATGAGCCGCTTGTTCGAATACACCTCTAATCATCCTCTGCTGGCCGGCGCGGCCGTGATTCTCGCCGTAATCACGATCGTGATCGAGATGCGCGAGCGTGCCAGAGGATCCAGCGTCATTGCACCCGCGGACGCAGTGCGCGCGGTAAATGCAGGTGCCGTGGTCATCGACGTGCGCGACAGCGGCGAATTCGAGACCGGGCACATCATCGATGCCCGCAACATACCGGCGAAGGAAATCGGTCAGCGCGCCGACAGCCTGAAGAAGTACAAGGAAAAGCCGGTGGTCCTGGTCTGCGAGACCGGTATGACTGCAGCAGCCTCTGCACGCGCGTTGAAAGCTCTGGGCTTCAACAAGGTCGCGGCGTTGAAAGGCGGCCTGCGCAGCTGGCGCCAGGAGAATCTGCCGCTGGTGAAGCCAGCTGCCAGGAAGGAGAGCAGGGCATGAGTGCCCCGGTTGTCATGTATTCGACCGCGTGGTGCAGCTACTGCATGCGCGCGCGCAGCCTGCTGGAGCGCAAGGGCGTGCAGTTCCAGGAGATCAAGGTGGATGAGAACGCCGCCGAGCGCGAAACGATGATGAAGAGAAGCGGCGGTCGCCGCACGGTGCCGCAGATATTCATCGGCGAGCGGCACGTTGGGGGATACGACGATCTGGCAGCACTGGATCGCTCGGGTGAACTCGACCAACTGCTGGTGAGCAATACATAAGGTTCGCGTT
>DASTRD010000015.1:0-3770 GCA_035761425.1 Povalibacter sp. | reverse complement strand
CAGGCGTTCTCGCTCGCCGAACCGAAATTCGTGTCCGTGCCCTCGGACGATGAAGGTCTGATTCCCACGCGGATCGATCGCGACGTCGCGCGCGACGGGCGCTTTCTTTATTGCCTGCCGAATTTTCAGAATCCCACCGGTCGCCGTCTGCCGACGCAGCGTCGCACCGAACTGGTACGCGTGGCGCGCGACACCGGTCTGCTGTTGATCGAAGACGATCCCTACGGCGCACTTTCCTACAGCGGCGAGCAGCTGCCCACGCTGCTGTCGATGCATCCCGACGGCGTCGTGCACATGGGTTCGTTTTCCAAGGTGCTCGCACCCGGACTGCGCGTCGGTTACGTCATCGCGCCGGAGAACCTGCATCGCAAACTCGTGCAGGCCAAACAGGCTGCCGATCTGCACACACCCAGTTTCACGCAGCGCATCGTGTACGAATGTGTGAAGGATGGGTTTCTTGAAGAACACATTCCCCGGATCCGCACGCTCTACGGAGCGCAGTGCCGTGCGATGCTCGAAGCGCTGCAACAGCATTTCCCCGCAGCCGTCACCTGGAACGAGCCGCAGGGCGGCATGTTCATCTGGGTGCGGCTGCCGCCCGGACTCGACAGCACCGCAATTCTCGAAAAGGCCATCGCTCAGAACGTCGCCTTCGTGCCCGGTGCTCCGTTCTTTGCGAATGAACCGCAGACCAACACGCTGCGGCTGTCGTTCGTCACGGTGCCGAAAGCGAAGATCGACGAAGGCATCGCCCGACTCGGGAAGATTCTGGCGGCCGAATGCGATGCAGTGAGGCCCGCCGCACACGGATGACGCAGCGACGACTGGCGCAGAGAAATCGGGCAGGACTCAACCGCCCGTCATTACTGCAGACCGTCAGATCGGATCGCCTTGATGTCGGGCTGAATGCCTGACCTGCGAAAGCAGCAACTGCCTGACACGCTCCGATGCAGCCGAATCTGAGCGGATGTCGTACAGTCGCAGTGTCATCTGCGATCCGGATCCCCTCATGAAATTCTCCCGCCTGATCGTCCTCGCCTTCATCGTCTTCTCGCCAGTATGTCTGGGCGCAGGCATGAAGCCAGAGCGCGCCGAACACGGCATGGTGACCAGCGTGCATGAACTTGCATCGCGTGCCGGCGTGGAAATGATGCAGGCGGGCGGCAATGCGATCGATGCGGCAGTCGCTACCGGATTCGCACTGGCGGTGGTGCATCCTTCGGCCGGCAACATCGGCGGCGGCGGCTTCATGCTGGTTCGCACTGCCGACGGTCAGACGCATTTTCTGGACTTCCGCGAGAAGGCGCCCGGCAAAGCGACTGAGACCATGTATCAGGACGCGCAGGGCAACATCATTCCGAACAGGAGTCGTCTCGGCTATCTGGCCGTGGGCGTGCCAGGTTCGGTGAAAGGACTCGTCTACGCACAGACGCACTTCGGCAAGCTGACCCTCAAGCAGACCATGGCGCCGGCGATTCGCCTGGCACGCGAAGGCTTCGCGCTGTCATGGGAAGATGCGCGATCGATGACGAACGACCGCGGCCTGGCCCAGTTCCCCGATTCGAAGCGCATCTTCCAGAACGACGGCAAGGGTTGGCGACAGGGCGATATCTTCAGGCAGCCGGAACTGGCGCGAACGCTCGAACGCATCGTCGCAGCGCCGGACGATTTCTACACCGGCCGCATGGCGAAGCAGCTCGCGGAGTTCATGCAGGCGGGCGGCGGACTCATCACGCTCGACGATCTGCGCGCCTATGAAGTGAAGGACCGCAAGCCGGTCACGGGCACCTATCGCGGACTAGAGATCATCAGCGCACCGCCACCCTCATCCGGCGGCATCGCATTGATCGAGACACTCAACATCCTCGAAGGATATGACCTGCGCAAGGCAGGCTTCGGCTCGGCCGAATCGATTCATCTCATCACCGAAGCCTACCGCCGCGCCTTCTACGATCGCGCGCAGTTCCTCGGCGATCCGGAATTCAGCGATGTGCCGGTGCTCGATCTGACCGACAAGAAATATGCGGAAGCCTGGCGCAAGTCCATCGACCCGCAGAAAGCCAGCGCGTCCGCACGACTCGAGCGTCCGAAGACCACGGCTGGCCTGGAGCGCTATGCGAAAGAACATCCGGTCGTCGCTCCCGGCCGCGAGCCGATGCAGACGACGCACTACTCCGTCGTCGATGCGGACGGCAATGCGGTTGCGGTCACGACCACACTCAACGGCGGATTCGGATCGAAAGTGACCGTCGGCGCGCTGGGATTCCTGCTGAACAACGAGATGGACGATTTCTCCTCCAAGCCCGGCGCGCCGAACATGTTCGGACTCATTCAGGGTCAGGAGAATGCGATCGGTCCTCACAAGCGGCCGCTGTCGGCGATGACGCCCACGATCGTTCTCAAGGACGGCAAGCTGTGGCTGGTGCTCGGATCGCCCGGCGGCCCCACCATCATCACGACGGTCGCCAACATTCTCATCGGCGTCGTGGATTTCGATCTCGACATTCAACAGGCGGTCAATGCACCGCGCTTCCACAACCAGTGGATTCCGGATCGCATCCAGATGGAACGCGAGCGCTTCTCTCCCGATACCGTCAAGCTGCTGCAGGACCGTGGCCACACCATCGGCTTCGGTTTAGGTGGCGACGGCGAGTGCATCCAGATCGATCTGGAAACGGGCCTGCGGCTCGGCGCCAGTGACGGCCGCAATGAAACAGGTCGCGCGGTCGGGTACTGATGGAGCGGGCGGGCATCGAGAAACCGCTCGCTGCCCGCCGCGATGATCTCAATCAGTAGCTGATGATCCCTGTGCGTCAGAGCACACCGGGAATCTTCTGACTCAGCGCGGCAGCCTCCGCCGCGCAGTCGCGGCTGGGCAGCAGTCCTTTCGCACGTGCGGCTGCCACTTCCTTGCGAGCGATGGCGATATCTTCAGCGAGCTGCGGCTCCGCGTGCATGCGTGCCACTGCCGCCGATCCGATGAAGATGCCTTCGATGACGTCGCTCTGCCAATGCACGTTGCACACCAGCCGGCTTTCGCCATACGCGCGGCCTCGCGCCAGAATTTCATTGGTGCGCTCCGGCATCACTTCCGTCAGCAGCAACGCCGTCGCCCAGCCGAAGGCCGTGTGTCCTGACGGATAGGAGCCGTTGCCGCGCAGGGTCTGTTCGTCCTCCGGCGTGCAGGAAGTTTCGTTGTGAAACGCAAACGGACGGATGCGCTGATACAGCTTCTTGGCGGATGTGGTCGCGCGGCCGGAATCGGTGAGCGTGCGATGAATGATGCGGTACAGCCGCGGCGTATCGCGCTGCGTCACTGCAATGCCGAGCGCGCAATCGAAAGTGCTCATGGCATGTGGGGCCTTGAGATCTGCATCGCTGCGGGCCAGCTCCCAGCGCGGCGTGTCGCGCAATTGCACAGCCCGATCGTGAATCGCCTCATCGAGGGCGAATGCCGCCGAATCTGCCGCGGGCGGTGGCGGCAACAGCAACGCGCTGTCAGGAGCACTCCCGGCGGGCACGTAGGTTGAAGAGTCGTCTGCCTTTTGCGGGACCGATGCCGTGGTGCAACTCAGCAGCAGAAACGTCAGCATCGCTGCCGACGTGAGCAGGATTGCGCGAGCGCCGGATGCTTGCATGTGATTCTCCGTCGACTGACTGGGGCGCGCAGATTCCTCCATCCGCGGCTGCGCGGCAACTGAGGCTCATATTCCCAGCAGATCGAGCTGCCGCGTATCGCCGATGACCTTGTCGAAGTCGAGCCGCAAGGT
>DASTRD010000014.1:0-4141 GCA_035761425.1 Povalibacter sp. | reverse complement strand
CGGTTCGATCGGTGGAGAGCGAGATGCCGGGATCCCTTACTGGATCTTCTATGTCTTGCCGCGGATGTTTCCAGAGAAGATTCCCGGACCGAACGGTCTGGCGTCATTCGGGTTTGCATGGGAGCAGGGGCAGGAGCTGCCCATCGGATTTGTCAGGAAGACCATCGGTTTCGAGCGCGTCGGTAACAACTGCGCGGTGTGCCATACCGCCAGCTACCGCGAGCACGAGGATCAGAATCCGGTCTTCGTGACCGCCGGACCGAATGCGATGTTCGATCTGGAAGCCATGTTCCGTTTCCTGGTCGACTGCGCAAAGGACCCGCGCTTCAATGCCGACAACCTCATGCACGAGATCGATCTGGTGACCGACCTGTCCTGGATCGATCGCCTGATCTATCGTTTCGTGCTCATTCCGATCACCAGGAAGCGGCTGCTTGAACGCGAATCCCGGTTTGCGTGGATCTATCACCCGGCGTTTCCGCAGTGGGGCCGGGGTCGCGATGACGCAATGAATCTGACCCGCTATTTTCTGGTGGGATCTCCGATGGACGATTCCATCGGACCGAGCGACATGCCGTCGATCTGGAATCTGAAGAAATACGATCGCGAGGATGTGACGCTCAACTGGGCCGGCGACAGCCATGACACACACTCGGTGATCATCGATTCCGCCCTGGGCCTGATCGGCGACGGGCCAAAGAGCAATGCGGAATTCCTCGAGGAGGTGAAGTGGCTGCAGGACTACCTCACGCACAAGCCGCCGCCGAAGTATCCATTTGCTCTCGATCAGGCCCGCGCCGTGGCGGGCAGGGCGGTGTTCGATCGCGCGTGCGCCAGTTGCCACGCGAGCAAACTCACCGGAACGCGCATGCAACTGCGCGGCGTCGACACCGATCCGGAACGGCTGTGGACCTGGAAAAAGGCGGACGCGGTTGCGGCCAATGCCAAGGTTGGCGGGTTCGGCATCGAACGGCCCGGACTCGTCGAAGACGATCTCATCGGCTACAACCCGCCGTTCCTCGATGGCCTCTGGTTGCGCGCGCCCTATCTGCACAATGGCTCGGTGCCGACGCTGAGGGATCTGCTGAAGCCACCCGCAGAGCGGCCGAAGGTTTTCTGGCGCGGCTACGATGTCTACGACCCGATCAATGTTGGCTTCATTGCAGATGGTGAACGCGCGCGGCTGGCAGGTTCGAAGTTCGACGTCAATGATCGATCCAACGGCAATGGCGGTCATCCGTTCGGCACCACGCTTCCGGATACCGACAAGGAGGCGCTGCTCGAATATCTGAAGACGCTGTAGGCCGGGCTGCGCAGTCGGGTCATCGAAGCGGGCCATGCGGATTCCGGAAGTCCCTTCTGGAAGCAGCACCGCGTGTGTACTCTGTGGGAAGCCGTTCTCACAGGATCAATGAATGCATCGAAGCATGGTGGTGACGATCATTGCGATCGTCGCGCTCGTGGCTTGCGGTCCGCAGCCTGCGCCAGTGATCGACCTCTCCGGCCCCGCGCAGGGCACGATGTATTCGATCAAGGTTGCTGCGCCGCCAGCCGACATCGACGCGCATGCAGTGCGCCTCATCGTCGATGATGTCCTGCAGCGCATCGATCTGCAGATGTCGGGTTATCGGCCGGATTCGGAGATTTCGCGCTTCAACGAATCACGCTCGACCGACTGGGTCGCCGTGTCCTCCGACGTGGCGTCCGTGGTGGTGCTCGCAAAGAAAGTGAGCGAGGCGTCGGAGGGGGCGCTCGACGTGACGGTGGCACCGCTGGTGAATCTCTGGGGCATGGGGCCCGCCGGAGAATTGAAATCAGTGCCTGCTGACGCCGACATCGCGCAGGCACAGGCGCGAGTCGGTTTCCGGCAACTCGAAGTACGGATGGATCCGCCAGCACTGCGCAAGGCGCATCCAGACCTGGCCGTGGATCTCAATGCCGTGGCGCAGGGGTACACCGTCGATGTCATCGCGCAACGATTCGCAGCTGCCGGCCTCACGAACTTCATGATCGACCTGGGTGGCGAGGTGAGGGTGCAGGGGCGCAATGCGATGGGCGAACTCTGGCGAATTGCAATCGAGCGACCCGTCAATACAGACCCGCAACCGTATGCCATTGCGAAGCTCGACAACTGCGCGATCACGACATCGGGCGAATATCGACATTTCATCGATCGCGATGGGCACCGCTATTCCCACACCATCGATCCACGCACCGGTCGTCCGGTGCAGCATTCGCTCGCATCGGTGGCTGTCGTCGCCACCACCGCAGCAGAAGCCGACGCCTGGAGCACGGCATTGAACGTACTTGGCGAAAATGAAGGCTACGCACTGGCGAACCAGCACGGCATGGCGGCGCTGTTCATCATCGACCGTAACGGCGTACTGGAGTCGCGCACTACGCCGGCAATGCGCAAATATGTGGAGACAGGTGAAAGCAGGTGACGCGCCGCCAGGTAGTCACCTCATCGCCTACGTCAGCACCTTCCCCAACGTCTCGCCGATGCCGGCGTGGATGAGGACGTCCGCGCAATCGTCCAGCGGTGTCGGATCGCGGTTGACGATGATGAGTGCTGCGCCGTTTTCGCGTGCCCGCAAGGGGAAATCGGCGGCGGGAAACACGGTGAGCGACGAACCCAGTACAATGAACAGATCGCAACGCAGGACTTCTTCCTGTGCGCGCTGCATGGGAATCGCGGGCATCTGCTGCCCGAATGAGATGGTCGCGGACTTGATGATGCCGCCGCAGTGGCGACATGGATTCACCAGGCCCAGCGCGCGGAATTCGCGTTCGAGGTCGGTCAGTTCATAGCGCTGGTGACAGGTGAGGCACGTGGCATAGCTCGCATTACCATGCAGTTCGATCACCTTGTCATCGGGAACGCCGGACTGCTGATGCAGGTTGTCGACATTCTGCGTGATCACGGCGCTGGCTCTGCCGGTGCGAATCAGGTTGGCGATTGCGATATGTCCGGGGTTCGGGCGAGCGCCCACCCAGCCGTCGGTGTTGTTGAATCTGCGCGCCCAGGCTTCGGTGCGCTTTGCTTCGGAACTCACGAACTCCTGGTACTGGATGGGTTGCTGATGCGACCACACGCCGCCGGGGCTGCGAAAATCGGGAATGCCTGATTCGGTGCTGACGCCGGCTCCGGTGAAGAAGATCGCATGGCGACTGCCTTGCAACAGTTGCCGGAAGCGCTCGATGCGCGCAGAAGCATCCGCGGAAGGGACTTCGGTCATGGGGTAACAGAAAAACGCCGCCCTCGAGGCGGCGTTTCACTCTAGCGCAAAAGCATCCTGCGTGGCATCAGCCGCGACGATCCGCGACGACTTCGCCATTCACGACCGGCAGCCGATCTCCAGGTTTTTCGCTCATGCGCACGGTGCCGGTTTCCTTCCCGAGCCGATACTTCACATCGTACGCCACGACTTCATCGTGACTGTCATAGACGGTCTGGCAGTTGGTCTGTGTCGTCGTGTACGTGTTGCCTTGCTGTACGCGCTTTTGAACCTGATTGCCGGCATAGCCGCCGGCCGCTGCGCCTGCGGCAGTTGCGATTTTCTTGCCGTCGCCGCCGCCGACCTGATTGCCCAGCACGCCGCCGACGACCGCGCCGATCACCGTTCCCGCAACCCGCTTCTCATCCTTCACCGGTTTCTGCTGAGTCACGGCTTCTTCGTTGCAGACCTGACGCGGCGTGCGCACGGTCTTCGAAACCGGCTCCACGTCGATGACGTCCGCATACTTGTCGCTGCGATCGAAGACGTCGAGTCCGCCGACCGCCGCACCGGCGGTCACTACCAGCGCGCCTATGATGAGTCCTGTTACCAGCGATCTGTTCATTGCCACCTCGTGAGTTGCCACGACGAATGCCGTGGGACTACCCCCGCAACGGGTGAGCAGATTGCCGGGTTCCTCAGGCGCGGCCCGTCGTGTAGTGGAAATCTGACGCGGGGAGCGCGCTCAGAGTTTTGAGTCGGCGCCTTTTTCGTCGCTGGCCTGCATTTCGGCGCGCAGGGTTTCTTCCAGCCATTCGTTCATGGTGATCATGGTATTGCGCCGAGTCGGGTATGCGGAGTCGTAATCGGATCGAACAGTATGGATGCCGATGATGACGCCGCTTTTCTCATCGATCACCGGT
>DASTRD010000013.1:0-3810 GCA_035761425.1 Povalibacter sp. | reverse complement strand
GTGTAGTCGCACTGTCCCGCGCGCGGCGTGCCGAACATTTCCTGCGCCTGGTAGTAGCGGCGCACCAGGTCCACCTGTGCTTCGGTGCGCCCGGTGGCGAGCAGGTAACGGCAGCTCTGCTCGTCCACCGGAAAATATCCGATGGTCGCGCCGTACTCAGGCGACATGTTGCCGATCGTTGCGCGATCGGTCACCGCAAGATTGGCCGCACCGTCGCCGTGAAACTCGACGAACTTGCCGACGACGCCCGCCTTGCGCAACAGCTCCGTAATGCGCAGCACCAGATCCGTCGCCGTGACACCTTCGCGCAGACGACCCGTCATGTTGACGCCAACAACATCGGGCAGCAGCAGATACACCGGCTGACCCAGCATGGCCGCTTCCGCCTCGATGCCACCGACACCCCAGCCGACGATCCCCAGTCCGTTGACCATCGGCGTGTGCGAATCCGTACCGACCAGACTGTCCGGATACAGCGTGCCCGCCTTCTCCAGCACGCCACGCGTCAGAAACTCCAGGTTCACCTGATGACAGATTCCGAAACCCGGCGGGACGATGCGCAGACCATCGAACGCCTGCGCACCCCACTTGAGGAATTCATAGCGCTCCAGATTGCGGCGCATCTCGATTTCCACGTTGAGCCCCAGCGCATCCTGCCGACCGAAGTAGTCGACCTGTACCGAGTGATCGATGACCAGGTCCACGGGCACGAGCGGTTGCACACGCGCGAGATCCTGGTTGCGCCGCACGACCGCTGAACGCATCGCCGCCAGATCGACCAGCAGTGGCACGCCCGTGAAGTCCTGCAGCAGCACGCGCCCCACGACAAACGGTACTTCCGCGGTGCGCTCTGCAGTGGGCTGCCAGCGCGCCAGCGCCGCAACATCTTCGTCGCGAATGCGCTGACCATCCAGATTGCGCAATACCGATTCCAGCAGGACACGCAAACTCACCGGCAATCGAGAAATGTTGCCGACACCCTTCTGTTCCAGCACGGGCAGCGAGTAGTACGTGTACGACCTGCCGTCTGCCTCGAGTGTACGTCGCGCGTCTATCATGTTGTCCCCTGCGGGTTCGTCAGCTCATCGAGCGTATCGAGGGCGATGACGGAGTGCGCGTACGCGGCGCCCGCACGCATTTCAGCCGCCACCCAGATGGCTTCCATGATTTCCTGCGCGCTGGCGCCGTGCCTCGCTGCGGCTTTGGTATGTCCGCGAATGCAATAAGGACACTGCGTGACGTGCGCCACCGCAACGGCGATCAGCTGTTTGGTCCTGGCGGGCAATGCGCCATCCGCAAAGACGCGTTCGCCGAGATGTTTGAAGGCATCGTGAGCTTCGGGCGCGAGCTGCCGGCGTTTACTGGCAATGTCGGCAGTCGCGTGCGGATAGATATCTCTGGACATTGCGATTCTCCGCGGGGGCGGCACAGGAGAATCGATTCGCGATCGATCGGTGAACGTGCCCTATGCTCGCTGGATGTGTCGGCAATATCCCTCTTCGCCGCTTCACAGGCCATCCGCAAAGACCGATGAGCTGCAGTGGAAGTCGCCGTCGCTTTGCCGAACCGCTGGATTTTCCTGCGTACGACGTACTCAGGGCGCGGTTTCCGGCAAGCCTGCTGCGCGGCGTACACGGCTCATGACCGGCGCGGCAATCGCCCGGGCGCGTTGCGCGCCTTCGACCAGGATCTGCTCGACTTCATCCGGTGCAGCCAGCAGTCGTTTGCGACGTTCGCGTGCTTCATCGAACGTCGCATGGAAGAGATCGAGCAACAGCCGCTTGTACTCTCCATAGCCCTTGCCGCCTGATCGCCAGCTCGCCTCGATCGCTGCGAAGTCGTTGGCGGGCGCCATGATCTTCAACAGATCGTACAAGGCCGAGGTCGCGGGTTTCGGCGCCTCGATTGCAGCCGAATCCGTTTTGATGCTCATGATGCGCCGCTTCACTTCCTCATCGGAGGCAAACAGCTCGATGGTGTTGCCCGCAGATTTCGACATCTTCTGCCCATCGATGCCGGGAATCAGCGCCGTGCCTTCCTGCACACGCGCCCGCGGCAATCTCAATACACCGGGGATGGCACCCGGCCGTTCGGCTTGCGGATCCTGCGGGTCGTACCCGGGTACAAACGTCATGTTGAAGCGCGTGGCCCAATCGCGCGCGAATTCGACGTGCTGCAGCTGATCCTTGCCGACCGGCACCACCTCCGTACCGAAGGCAAGAATGTCTGCGGCCATCAGCACCGGGTAGGCAAACAGTCCGAACTGCGCAGCCACGCCGCGGGCTGTCTTGTCCTTGTATCCGTGTGCACGTTCAAGATGCGACAGCGGTACCAGCGAACCCAGGATCCAGTAGAGCTCGGAGATCTCCGGCACATCGCTCTGACGAAACAGCGTGGCGCGAGCCGGATCGAGGCCGAGCGAGAGATAGGCGACCGCGGCTTCAAACGTGTACTCGCGCAGGGCAGCCGCATCGCGCAGCGTGGTGAGCGCATGCAGATTCGCAATGAAGAACAGCGCCTCCCCTTCGTCCTGCAACTCCACGAACTGCCGAAGCGCACCGTAGTAGTTGCCGAGATGCAGTCGGCCCGAGGGCTGAATACCGGAGAGAATTCGCATGAGGGAATCAGTATTGCAGATGCTCGCCGGATATAGCAGATCCTCAGGCCGTGCAATTCGCGGCCGCGCGAGGCACTCACACCACGCCGAATGCCAGCATCGCCTCGGCAACGCGCCGGAAACCCGCGATGTTCGAGCCGGTCACATAGTTGCCCGGACTGCCGAACTCCTGCGCCGTCTCCCAGCAATCGCGATGAATATTGCGCATGATCTCGTGCAGCTTGTTCTCGGTGAATTCGAAGCTCCATGCATCGCGGCTGGCGTTCTGCTGCATCTCCAGTGCCGAGGTGGCCACACCGCCCGCATTGGCCGCCTTGCCCGGACCGAATGCCACCCCGCTTTCCATGAACGCTTTCACGCCTCCGGGCGTGGTCGGCATGTTCGCGCCCTCCGCGACGGCAATGCATCCATTGCGAATCAACGTACGGGCACTGGCCTCGTCGAGTTCGTTCTGAGTTGCACATGGCAAGGCGATCTGACAGGGAACGTCCCAGATGTTGCCACCTTCCAGATACGTCGCATCCGGATGCTCCTGCACATAGTCGCGAATGCGACGGCGCTCGACTTCCTTGAGTTGCTTGAGCGCCGGCAGGTCGATGCCTGCCTCGTGATGAATGAAGCCGTTGGAGTCGGAGCACGCCACCACCCGGGCGCCGAGTTGCGTGAGCTTTTCCATGGCGTAGATGGCAACGTTGCCTGATCCGGAAACGACGCAGCGCTTGCCTTCGATGCTGGTACCGCGCTTCTTCAGCATCTCATCGACGAAGAATACGCAGCCATAGCCGGTGGCTTCGCGCCGCACCAGCGCGCCGCCCCAGTGCGGGCTCTTGCCCGTCAGCACGCCCGATTCGTAGCGATTCGTGATGCGCTTGTACTGCCCGAAGAGATAGCCGATCTCGCGTGCGCCGACACCGATATCCCCGGCGGGCACGTCGGTGAATTCACCGAGGTGACGACACAGTTCGGTCATGAAGCTCTGGCAGAACCGCATGACCTCCGCGTCCGTGCGTCCTTTCGGATCGAAGTCCGATCCGCCTTTCGCGCCGCCGATCGGCATGCCGGTGATGGCGTTCTTGAATATCTGCTCGAAGCCCAGAAACTTGATGATGCCCAGATACACCGAGGGGTGAAATCGCAGGCCGCCCTTGTAAGGGCCGAGCGTGCTGTTGAATTGCACTCGAAAGCCGCGATTG
>DASTRD010000012.1:0-2970 GCA_035761425.1 Povalibacter sp. | reverse complement strand
GAAAACAGACCGCTGATATCGACCGACTGATCGTTCGCCACCTTGCCGATGTCCGTCGCCTTGACGCTCGCATCGAGCGACAGGCTGATCGTCTCACCGACGTTCGCACCGACCTGGAAGCTGGCGCTGCCGAACGAACCGTCGAGCACCTTGCGGCCGTTGAACGAAGTCTGCGCGGCGATACGGGTGATTTCCTCGATGCGCTGCTGCACTTCCTGGTCCAGAGCGGCGCGGTCGCTGTCGCTGTTGGTCGCGTTGGCCGACTGCACGGCGAGTTCGCGGATACGCTGCAGGTTGTTCGTCACTTCCTGAAGCGCGCCTTCCGTCGTCTGCGCCAGCGAAATGCCGTCGTTCGCGTTGCGGGCAGCCTGGTTGAGGCCGGTGATCTGCGTGGTCATGCGATCGGAGATCGCGAGGCCAGCGGCGTCGTCCTTCGCGCTGTTGATGCGCAGGCCCGAAGACAGGCGCTGCAGGGACGTTGCGAGCTGGTTGCCCGATGTCGTGAGGTTGCGTTGAGCATTCAGCGACATCACGTTTGTATTGATGACAAGTGCCATGAAACTGACTCCTGGTAAGTACCTTCGCCGGGACGCCCGTCCGCGGCTCTAATTCCAGCACTGGCGGCGTGATGTGCGCCGGACTGCTGCTTCAGGGCCTGTATCGGAGCGCCGCCAGCGAACTTGAGTGGCAGCAACCGGATCGTTGAAAACTGCGGAACTGGTCACGGTAATGGCAACTGCACGCTGGTCCGGCAATGAATTACGCCCGGAAAATGTGACCCGGGTCGTGGGGGAAAGTGACGGTGTGACGGTGTGACGGAGTGACGGTGTGACGGAGCAAGAGCGGCAGGACTTTGTGACTTCGTCACTTCGTCACTTCGTCACTTCGTCACTGCGTCACTACATCACCTACATCACTTCATCACATCCCCGTCACAAATAGTTGAACAGCGACAGCTGCGAGATCTTCGAATACGACAGCTGTGCAGCCTGCAGCCCCACGAGCTGCTGATTCATGCGCGCAAGCGCTTCGGCGTAGTCGAGATCCTGCAGATCCGACAGTGCGCTGGCCGTGTCGACCTTCTGATTCTCGCGAGCGGAATCCGCCGTGTCGAGCGCCGAGAGTCGTGCGCCGACCTGACCGCGGATGCTGATGAAATGATCCGACGCCTGATCGATCTGCTGCAGTGAGCGTTCGAGCGTCGAGGCCAGTTTCGCATTCGCCGTGGCATTGTTGGCGGGCTGCCGCAATGCATCGACGATGCGATTCAGCGAGTCGAACACGCTCTCATCGCGGCTCTGATCGATGGAGAACGTGTCGCCTGTGGCGGGCTGTCCGGTAATCACGAACTGCACGCCGTTGAAGGCAATCGTGCTGCCTGAAGTGTAGGTCCCATTTGCCACGACGTTCGGTGTCGGGGTTGCGGTGTCCGTGATTTCCCAGTCGGTGTCGCTGGTGAATGTCAGCGTGTAGTTGTCAGGCACCCAGGCGCCCTTGTTGGCAACCGAGCCGACGTTGATGGAACCGCTGCCCGTATTGGCTGCATTGGCCGACGTCACGAACGTGCCATTGCCCTGCGGGATGCTCATGAACACGTCGAATCCGGAATGGCTGTCGGTGATGCGCTGCGTGGGACCGACCTGCAGCACGCGGCTGCCCTGATCTCCCGCGTACACCACGTTGCCGCTGACCGCGCCGCTGAAGGGCTGTGTCAGTGTCGAGAACCCGGCAAACAGATATTCGCCGTTGCCGTCCTTGCGATTGGCGATGTCCTGCATCTGCTCGAGCCGGCTGGCCAGCTCGACGGCAATGGATTCGCGATCGCTGTCATTGAGTGTGCCGATGTTGGACGCTTCGACGACGAGTTCACGAACCCGCTGCAGCAGCGTGCCGGCATCGGCCATGGAGTTCTCTTCCAGGCTCAGCCGGTTGCGCACCAGCGCGCTGTTCTTGGCGTACTGCTCGCTCTCCTGCTGGCTGCGCTGCAGCTCCAGGATGTGCACGGCGGCAATCGGATCGTCGGCAGGCGTATTGACCTTCTTGCCGGTCGCCACCTGATTCTGGACGCGCGACAACGCCGCCTGCTGGTCGAGCATGGCGCTGATGGAACGGCTGTAGTAGGACTGGGTGGAAAGGCGCATGAGTAGCTTCGCTAGGCTGGAGGCTGGAGGCTGGCGGCCGGAACCGGA
The DNA here is from genome assembly GCA_035761425.1 of Povalibacter sp. Classification (GTDB taxonomy): domain Bacteria; phylum Pseudomonadota; class Gammaproteobacteria; order Steroidobacterales; family Steroidobacteraceae; genus Steroidobacter. The sequence continues at coordinate 781 of DASTRD010000012.1, read as the reverse complement.
ACCAGAGCCGAGAGGGCCGGGGGCTGGCGGCTGGAGGCTGCAGGGAGAAGGAAAGAGTGCACGCATGCGCGAGCGCCGGAATCGGAACTCCGCTTCCGACCTCCAGCCTCCAGCCTCCGGCCTCCGGCCTTCTTCATGTCTTACCCTCTCACCGCTTCCAGCACCGACTGGAAGATCGTGTCGGCGACGCGGATCATCTGCGCGGCAGCCATGTACGCCTGCTGGAAGCGCACCATGTTCGCGGCTTCCTCGTCGAGATTGACGCCGGCGACCGACTGCAGCGAATTGACGGCTTCGTCGTAAACCACTTTCTGCGCAGCACTGCTCACCTGTGCCTGCCGCGTTTTCACGCCGATGTCGCCGATGAACTGTCCGACGGCGGCGTTCAGAGTTGCCGTGCCCTTGTTCAGAACCGGCTTGTTCAATACGTCCGCGAGCTTCAGGGCATTGCGGTTGTCACCGACCCCGCCGACGTTGTCGCTCACGGTGAACGAATCGCCCGCCGCCGGTGTGCCGCTGATCTGCACGCGCCAGCCATTCACGTCGATGTTGCCGCCGGGCGTGTACGTGTAGACGGTCGGATCGCCACTGACCGTGTACTGTGTGGCGCTGGTGAAGGTGATGCCGACCGTGTTGCGCAGCTGCGCGTTGCCCGCATCGAGCACTTCGCCGGCAGAAATCGAGGCGTTGCCCAGATTGCCCGCTGTCACGCTCGTCTTGATTGGCGCTGCCGCAGCGACTTCCGCCGGATCGCTGATCAGCAGTTCCATGCCCGCGACGG
>DASTRD010000011.1:0-4654 GCA_035761425.1 Povalibacter sp. | reverse complement strand
TTCGCCAATAAAAAAGGGCCGCGCAGTTGTACCGCGCGGCCCTCATGTCCCTCAACCTTTATGTCAGAACTTCTGTCCGAACTGAACGAAGTACTGCCGACCAATCGTGTCGTACGTCTCGACGTCCGTGTTCGCGTTCGTCACGTTGTTCTGGTAGAGGATCGGCGGCTGCGTGTCGCCGACATTGCGGACGCCGAACCCGACGCGGGTATTGGTGGCTGCAATGTTGTACGACACCGACATGTCGATGTAGGTCTTGGACGGAATCTGCAGATCCGGATACGGATTGCCGTTTTCGTCCACGCCCGTCGCAGCCGGATCGTGCATCACGATGCTGTCGATGAAGCGGGCTGCAACCTGAGCCGAGAAGTCGTTGTACAGCCAGCCCACCTGAGCCACCGCACGCCACTTCGCGTAGTTGCCGAACTGGCGATCGTACGTGCCTGCAATTTCCTGCGTGGTATCACCCAGCGTGCTGTCGTACTTGTTGATGTGTGTGGCATCGATGGAGAACTGGAATCCGCCGATCGCCGTATCACGCAACACATACTTCACGCCGAAGTCCACACCGTCCGTGTCGAGTTCACCGAGGTTCAGCGTTGGCAGCGAGAAGACCAGGATCTTGCCGGCCGATGGGCCGGACTGATACCGATTCATCAGGTCGCAGAACGTCACGCCCGTTGCGACGCAGGTGTCGCTGGCATAGGACGCGTCCAGCGTCGTGATCAGGTCTTCGATGTGGTAGTCCCAGAAGTCGACTTCCAGCGACAGACCGCTCAGGAACTGCGGCTCCCAGACGACGCCGAAGGTCTTCACATCACCCGTTTCCGGCTTCAGATCGGTATTGCTGAGCAGCAGGCCCGTGATCTGGCTGGTGGTCTGTTCGAAATCGCCTGTCAGCGGCACGCCCGGGCACGCTGCCGCCAGATTCGGCGTGGCAGCAATGTCCGCAGCCGTGATGTGCGTACACGGATCGTTCCAGGTGATCGACGAATTGACCGGCGAAGCCGCAATGTCAGTGATCGTCGGCACACGGAAGATCTGCGAATAGGTACCGCGAACCAGCAGGTCGCGCACCGGACGATACTCGAGCTTGAAGTCACCCTTGGTGGCATCGCCGAACGCCGAATAGTCCGCATAACGGACACCAACGTCCACGGCCAGTGAGTACACGCCTGGCAGATCTTTCAGCAGCGGCGCATAGAACTCCGCGTACAGCTGACGACTGTTGTACTCACCCATGGTGTTGCCCGTACAGGTCTCATTCGCCAGCTGGCACTGCAGGTACAGGGGTGCCTGAGCCTGCACGATGCTGTCGGCTGTGAATTCACCGCGACGCTTGTTGTATTCGAAACCGATGCTCGACAGCAATTCGCCGGCCGGCAGATCGAACAGCTTGCCGTTGAGGTCCAGGGCATAGGCTTCGTAGCGGTAGTTGTTCTGCGTGTTGTAATCCGCCGAAATGGTCTTCAGTGCCGCGATCTGCTCGTCGCTTTCGAGATTGAAGAAATTGACGGGCACACACCCGCTGATCGGCTCAGTCGGGGTACCGCAGGTCGGCGTGCCGTCGGCAGCATAGAACGAGGGACCGAGCGCCGGCTGGACGCCTGCCTTGAGCAGGTAGCCGCTGATGGTGGCGCGCTGATCCAGTCGCGACTGGGTGACGTTCATGTCCCAGTCCCAGCCGGTGTTGAAGAGCTTGCCCTTCAGACCGCCGTTGAACACCTTGCTGTCCGAAACCGTGTCACTTTCGCGATTGCCCAGGGCCGACAGACGCAGCAGGAAGTTGGGGTTGTCGCCACTGAGACCGCCAAAGTCCATGCCGAACGGATTGTAGATGCTGTCCGCCGACAGCACGACGTCGTCGACCTGGGCATCGAACGGCAGCGGTGCAATCTGGAAGCCGGAGTGCGTGCGGTTCAGCAACGCGGATGCGTAGGCTTCCACATAGTCATTGATCGCGTAGTTGACCTTGGCGAAGGTCGCGACGCGCTCCTGCGGAGTCAGGATCAGGTTCAGCGGCTGGTAGTTGTAAGCATCTTCCAGGCCGTTGTAGCAGCGGTAGTCGCTGGGCGCACTTCCCGCGGCGCCATCGATGCGCGTCACGCTGCCGCAACCAAATGCATTGCCATCGGGCAGATACACGCGCCCCATGGGTGTGCGGCTCGATCCGCCGGCATAGGCCCCCGTCGTACCACCGTACAGGTACAGCGCGAACTTGGAGAAATCACGGTCGCCGGCTGAGACGGCATCCTGCTCGCTGTAGCTGCCGCCAAGCACGAAGTTCATCTTGTCCGTGCTGGTGCCGAAGGTCGCATCGAACGAGTAATGCTGACCGTCGTGCTGGTAGCTCTGGCCGTAATCGGCGTTGATCTCCAGGCCATCGACATCCTTGCGGGTGATGAAGTTGACGACACCACCGATGGCGTCCGAACCGTACACGGCGCCGGCACCTTCTTTCAGGACTTCGACGCGTTCAATCATGGCGACCGGAATCTGGTTGACGTCGGTCGCGTCGCTGGCACCAACGAGGCCGATGCGACGGCCGTCCACCAGGATCAGCGTGCGCTTCGCATCGAGACCGCGCAGTTCGATGTTCGATTCACCGAAGCCGCCACCGTTGTTCACGGCGGGGTTGGTGGCTGCACCGGAGACGCTCGGGATGCGCTGAACCAGATCGCCGGCGGTGGTGATGCCGGAAGCCTTGATCGCTTCCTGATCGATCACGAGCACCGGGTTGGCGGTTTCCTGATCGACGCGGCGAATGCGCGAGCCAGTTACCACGACTTCGCTGATGTTCTCGTCGTCTGCGGCGTTGGCGGATATGGCTGTCACCGCACTTGCCATCGCGCCTGCGATCAACGCATGGCGCACGGCTTTTCGTACTGAAGGGTTGGTCAACATCGAAGGTTTCCTCCTGCGAGAGGGATGTAGTCATGTCTCGATGACCACGTGGTGTGGTCGGGATGAGCGATGCGAGGAATGGGAGTGCATCTGTCGCAATAGCAACATCCGCACTCGCGGCCCCCTCGCGTGGCGTCGAGCATACAGCCGTCGTAATGAATATTGGTAGCCTTCGACACGGCCAATTCTCAATAAATACTCACTTTTTTTGCGATCACCGCGCATGCTTCGGTGCGTGAATCGTTGTATACCGTTTCGTTGTTGCAACACTTCCGCGAGAAATTTTGACGTCGCTGGATTTGCCGAAACGGTCATAGGCATTTTCCTCATCAACGGCGCGTGTAGTGAGGTATCCGACGAATCGCGAGATGAAATCTCGCTTCGCGCACTCATCGACACTGGGCATCAGTCCGTGCGATGAACAACCTCTGCGCGTGGCTTCACGCATACGCTGAGCACGTCAAAAGGCGAAGCTGCGGCTCGCGCACTTCCTGCGACTTGCCTGCGATGGGGCCGCTGCGCTTTACCCCGATGGCCGTCAGGGAAGCTTTCCCTACCATCGGCTGCCACACCGGCACACCCCGCCGTCTGGCAGCGGCATCTGCTCACGACTGCATCCAATCCTGATCCATGCGCATACTCGTAGTCGGCGCCACCGGCGCTCAAGGAGGGTCTGTCGCTCGCCATCTGCTGCTCGATGGCAAGCACAAGGTCCGTTGTCTGACCCGCAAGCCCGATTCCGGTGTGGCGATGGCCTTGCAGCGCGCCGGCGCCGAAGTCATGGCGGGCAATCTGGATGAGCCGGCGTCGCTGCGCCAGGTACTGCAGGACTGCGATGCAGTCTTCGGTGTGACGAACTACTGGGAACACGGCGAGAAGGAATTCCAGCAGGGACGCAATCTGGTCGATGCCATTCGTCACAGCAACGTGCAGCACACGATTCTGAGCACGTTGCCGCATGCCCGCTTGCTGTCGGGCGGCCGGCTCGCGGTACCTCATTTCGACACCAAGGCACGCGTCGAGGAATACGCGCGCGAGTTCTCCCTGGCTGCAACGTACCTGCACGTAGCCTTCTACTATGAAAACTTTCTGAATTATTTCCCGCCGCGACGCCAGAACGACGGCACTTACGCCTTCTGTTTTCCGCAGGGCAGTGTGCCGCTGGCTGCGATCGCCGCCGCCGACATCGGCGGCATCGTTGTGGCCATCCTTGCCGAATCATTCTGGTATCGCGACAAACTGGTGGGTGCGGTGGGCGACGATCAACGCCCGGACGAGTACGCACAGACCATGGCGCTCATGCTGAACCGCAGGATCAGCTATCGCTATGTGGACCACGATACGTTTGCGGCCTTGCCTCTGCAGGGCGCACCGCTGCTCGCGAACATGTTCGAGTTCAACCGTCTCTACGTGCCGAACCGGCGCGCCGATCTCAGCAAATCACGCGAGCTCTTTCCTGAAATTCGCAGCTTCGATCGCTGGCTGAAATCGAACACGGCGGCGATGCACAGAGTGATGGATGCTTGAAGATGACGAATTGATGCGGCCGCGGCGGAATCCGTGATTAAGCCCGGATAAGGAAAGCATGCGACGGCGCAACCTCAGGCGAGGCGGCGGGTGTCGATTCCTTTCGGTTCAACTGCACGCTCACGAGCGTCACCGGAGCTTCTTCGTTCCCGGAGAAACTCCTTCAGAATTTTCGCCGTGTGCGATCTGCCTCTGGTGCGTGTGACGTCTTCCGGCGTTCCCT
>DASTRD010000010.1:0-10614 GCA_035761425.1 Povalibacter sp. | reverse complement strand
AGCCCGACGGGCGAGCGCGCTTCCGCGATCTGGCGCAGCCGCTGCTGGCGCGCATTCCGGAAGGCAGCTTCCGGGACATTCTGTCCACTGAGGTCAATCGCTCGGCCCAGATCGATACGGGCCTGGTCGGGGCCAACAGCTCGCACAGTTTCGCCGGACCGCTCCGCGAAGGATCGGGCGGGCGCGCCGGCCGCGGCAGCGTGGTCAGGCAAGCCATCCGGACGCTGGTCCATTACCCCCAGGCGGCCCTGAAGGCGCCTTCTTCCGAGCAGCTGGAGGGAATCGACCGACCGGGTATCCCGTTGCTGATCGAGTTGCTGAACGACCTCCAGGAAAACCCCTGCGCGAATACCGCAGCGCTGCTTGAACGATGGCGTGGTCGCCCCGATTTTGACCCTCTGTTCAGGCTCGCCAGCAGTGAGTACCCGGTCGATGCCGGCGGCGCCGTCCGCGAGCTGAACGAGGCACTACATAAGCTGTTCCCCGAGCGAACCGGTCAGCGGCTTGATGAATTGCTTCGCAAACGCACCCGCGAAGGATTGACCGAGGCGGAACGCGCTGAATTGCAAGGATTTCTGAGTCGCCCGGCACCACGGGCGGATGCACCGGGGCATCGAACCTAGCGGCATTGACCCAATCAAAGTAGACTGCGCGGTCTTTTTCAGCCCGCGCAAACGCCAGCACCAGAGGGCCGTATCTTGAGCAAGACCTTGGCAGCAAAGAAGGAACCGGCACAGATCACAGATGAGCGCCAATCGCAGCTCAAACTGTTGATCGCCCGTGGCAAGGAGCAGGGCTTTCTGACGTATGTCGAAGTGAACGATCACCTGCCGAGCGAGATCGTCGATCCCGAGCAGATCGAAGACATCGTCAACATGATCAACGACATGGGTATCCCGGTGTACGAGAAGGCACCGGAGAACGAAGCCCTGCCGCTGAATGAGCCGGTCGTTGTCGACGAAGAAGCCGCCGAAGAAGCCGCTGCCGCACTCGCCACCGTCGACGCCGAATTCGGCCGCACGACGGATCCGGTACGTATGTACATGCGCGAGATGGGCACGGTCGAGCTGCTCACCCGCGAAGGCGAAATCCGCATCGCCAAGCGTATCGAGGAAGGCCTCGATGCCGTGCGTACCGCGCTGTCGAATTATCCGCAGACCTACACTCACATCCTGAATGCTTACGACCTGGTCAAGCAGGGTCAGGGTCGTCTGGTCGACATCATCGTCGGCTTCATCGATCCCAACGCGCCGGATGAAATCGCCGCTCCCGTGAATCCGAAGCTCGCTCAGGCGGCCGCACAGGAGAATGAGTCGGACGAGGCAGAGGAAAGCGAAGGCAGTTCGGAAGAGGAAGAGACACTCGAGACCGGTCCGGATCCCGAAGAAGCCGCACGTCGCTTCGCTTCCATTCTCAAGCTCCATGGCCAGGCGCTGAAAGCCATCGAACAGCACGGTCTGAGGGATCCGAAGACCCTCAAGATCCGCAAGAAGGTCGCGGCCGAGTTCATGGAACTGAAGCTGTCGCCCAAGATGTTCGATGCGCTGATCGCCAACCTGCGCGATCACGTGGCCGAAATCCGCAATCTGGAAAAGCAGGTAATGACGATCTGCGTGCGCGACGCGGGTATGCCGCGCAAGGATTTCGTCACGACGTTCCCGAAGAACGAGACCAACACCAGCTGGGTCGACAAGCACATTCGCGCCAAGCGCAAGCACTCTGCCGCACTCGGCAAGCTGCGCGAGGAGATCGAAAAGACACAGCTCAGGCTGCAGGCGCTGGAACAGCGCGTGCACATGTCGATCGGCGATGTGAAGGAGATCAACCGCGAAGTTGCCGTGGGCGAAGCCAAAGCCCGTCGCGCCAAGAAGGAAATGGTGGAAGCCAACCTTCGTCTGGTGATCTCGATCGCGAAGAAGTACACCAACCGCGGACTGCAGTTCCTGGATCTGATCCAGGAAGGCAACATCGGTCTGATGAAGGCGGTCGACAAGTTCGAATATCGCCGCGGCTACAAATTCTCGACCTACGCCACCTGGTGGATTCGTCAGGCCATCACGCGTTCGATCGCCGATCAGGCCCGCACCATCCGCATTCCGGTGCACATGATCGAAACGATCAACAAGCTGAACCGCATCTCGCGCCAGATGCTGCAGGAGATGGGTCGCGAGCCGACGCCGGAAGAACTGGCCGTGCGCATGGAGATGCCCGAAGACAAAGTCCGCCGGGTGCTCAAGATCGCGAAGGAACCGATCTCGATGGAGACGCCGATCGGCGACGACGAGGATTCGCATCTTGGCGATTTCATCGAGGACACGTCAGTGGACTCGCCCATCGATTCCGCCACGATGGAAAGCCTGCGCGAAACCACGCATTCGGTGCTCGCAGGTCTGACGCCGCGCGAAGCGAAAGTGCTGCGCATGCGCTTCGGTATCGACATGAATACCGATCACACCCTGGAAGAAGTCGGCAAGCAGTTCGACGTCACGCGCGAACGCATTCGTCAGATCGAAGCCAAGGCGTTGCGCAAGCTGCGTCATCCGAGCCGCAGCGAACAGCTGCGCAGCTTCCTCGTGGACGATTGAGCCGAGCGCTGTCGCAACTGGCGGCTGCCAGAGATCAAAGGCCGGGACAACAATCCCGGCCTTTTTCTTTGGGCGATACGATGCAGTGCCAATGCCGCATCAATTGGTGATGCGCTCCAGAAGATTCGGAATTACCACCACAGGCGCGGTACGTCGCCAACTGCGTACACTCTGCGGCGGAACTGCCGGCGCCCTCGCTGCGTCATAAAGTTCAAGAGGTGTACGAAGGGCCGGATCATGAGCTTGCTGTTTTATCTCGTTCTTTTCATTGCGACCTGCACGTTCGGCTGGTTCAGCCGCGGCAGCAAATCACGCTGACGTGGATCGCAGCGCGCGCATCAGATCGCCGCGTCGCGACGCGATCTGTACGCTCTCAAGGCCCAGCCAGCCGGCCAGGCGCTGCAACTGCATTCGCATCGGCGCCACCACCTCCGCGATTTTCACACCGGATTCGACGCTGCCTCCCCTGACCTGAAGTCGCGATTGAGCACGATCGGACTTGAGATCGACACGAGCCACGATCCGGTCTCCGAGCAGCAAGGGCAACACGTAGTAACCATGCAGGCGCTTGTGCGCCGGCGTGTATATTTCGAGGCGGTACACGAAATCGAACAGCCTCTGCGTGCGTTGTCGCTCCCAGATCAGCGAATCGAACGGCGACAGCAACGCCGTCGCTTCGACGTTGCGCGGCAGGCGAACATCGCGATGCAACCACGCCTGGTGCTTCCAGCCCTCAACGGTCACCGGCACCAATATCCCCGCTTCTGTCAGCTCGTGAAGCCGCTGACCGGCATCCGTGGCTGGCAACCTGAAGTAGTCGCGCAGGTCGCGCGCAGTTGCAACGCCCAATGCACGCGCGGCGATCTCGAGCAGGTTACGTTGCGCCTCGTGTGTCGAAGGCACGGGTAACGACAGAATCGACGCTGGCAACACGCGCTCCACCAGATCGTAGCGCCGCTCGAAGTTGCGGCGGCTCGCCGTTGTGACCTGGCCCGACCAGAACAGCCATTCCATGATTTCCTTGCCCTGGCTCCAGCCCCACCAGCCGCCTGCCGACTTGCCGCTCGCTTCGAGTTCGCTCGCACCCAGCGGTCCGCGTTCGCGGATCTGGGAAAGCGCTGACGTCACCAGGTCCTGATGTTCGGTGGCGTAGCGCTTCAGTCGCCCCCAGGTCCCCTCGCCGCGGCGCGCACGTTCCATCCGCCATTGAAACAGCGGATAGCATTCCAACGGCAGCAGGGACGCTTCGTGCCCCCAGTATTCAAACAATCGGCGTCGACGTCCGTCATAGGCCGCACGATGCAGCAGTTCGATGTCGTAAGCGCCGGCCCGGGAGAACAACGGCAGGTAATGTGAGCGCACCAGCACATTTACCGAATCGATCTGCAACGCTCCCAGTCTGCGCACGACGCCGGCGACATCGCGCACGCTGTCGATGCTGACGACGCGATCGAATTGTTGTGCGGCAAGTGCAATTCGCCGCGCTTCAGCGATGGAAAGCGAAGTCTTCCGCGTGGGCATCGTGCATGCGTCTCATCGGATCACCGGCATCATTGCGGCGCTGACGGCTGTTTCAGTGCAGGGGATAGAACTGCGGCAGAATCCAGGTCAGCGCCAGCCACATGATAATGGTGAGCGGCACACCGACACGCACGAAATCGCGGAAGCGATAGTTGCCGGCGCTGTACACCAGCAGGTTGCAGTTATCGGCCATGGGTGTCGCGTACGCCATGTTGGCGCCGAACAGCACGGCCAGCACAAACGGCTCCGGTGCGAGCCCGAGCTGACGCGCCAGTTCGATGGCTATCGGCGTGCCAATCACGGCGGCCGCACTGTTGGAAATCACGTTCGACAGAATGGCCATCAGCAGGATCGTCGCGCTCATGAGTCCGACGGGCGGCAGACTGCCGCTTGCGGCGACCAGCAACCGCGCGATGAATGCGGCACCGCCCGTTGTGACGAGCGCCAGACTCAGCCCGAGACTCGCGACGGTCAGCAGGATCATGGAGGTGTCGAGCGAACGCGTGGCATCGCGCCATTTCAGGCAACCGGTCAGCACCATGAGCAGTACGCCGCAGATGGCTGCGATGGCCACGGGTGCCAGACGCATGGAGGCCACCACGATGATGCCGGCCATGATGAGCAGCGCCAGCGGCGCTTTCGCAGTCAGCGGGACATCGGCGGTGGCATCGAGCACGAGCAATTCATTGCGGGCCTTGAGTGCTGCGATCTGTTCGGCCGGACCCTGCACCAGCAACACATCGCCAACGCGCAGGGTCACATCGCGCAGGTTGCGTACGGCGCCCAGGTTTTCTTCGGACCGGTGGATGGCAAGTGGCGCCAGCTGATACTTCCAGTCGAAGTTGACCTGACCGAGCGTGCGATCGCGCAGGGCAGAGGACGGCGTCAGCACGATTTCGGCTGTCTGCTGATCCGGTGCCGTAAGCGGATCTTCCGGATCGACGCGCTTTTCGCCCGAATACAGCGTCGCGCCCAGCAGGCTCGCCGCTTCGCGCAGCCGTTCGCTGGTGTCGTACAGCACCAGTCGATCATCGACACGCAGCTCAACATCCGGCAGCGGCGCGATCGACAGCTCCGGCTCGCGCAGGATGGAGCGCACCACCAGTTCGCCATCGACCATCTTGCGGGCTTCAGCCAGCGTCTTTCCCACAACGGCACTCTCCGGCGTCAATCGCAATCGTGCGGTGAACAGACGCGGTTTCGCGTCGGCGAGCATGGGAGAGGTATCGGGCAGCAGCCGCGGAGCAATCAGCCACAGATACAGAAAGGCAATGCCCGCGGCACACGCTGCAGGCGCCAGAAAATCGAACATGTGGAAGCGCGCCACACCGAGATTCGCAGCCGTGCCGATGACGAGCAGATTGAGCGACGTACCGATCGGCGTACCCATGCCGCCCACCTGCGCGGCAAACGTCATCGGCATGAGCAGCTTCGACACCGACGTACGCGAGCGCAGCGCCACCGCGGTCAGGATGGGAATCATGAGCACCACCTGAGGCGTGTTGTTCATGAAGGCGCTCAGCACGACCGTCAGCGCCAGCACCGCGCCCATCGCGAGCAGCGGGCTCCAATAGCCACAGGCGCGATATGAATCTCCCCAGCGGCCGCAGTGCGCCGGTGACGACCAGACCCTGGCTCGCCACCATCAGGGCACAGATGGCAATCAGGGCCTCGTTGCCGAAGCCGCCGAAGAACCGCAACGGATCGAAATCGCCGCCCTTGCCGTGATAGGGGAACAGGCTGAACCCCACGGTCAGCAGGGCGATGACCGTCAGGCTGGACGTTTCGATGGCGATGGAGTCGCGCGAGAACAGATACAGCGCGACCAGCGTCAGCAGCATCGCAGCAATGGCATGCGGTTCGGGCATCCTGAGCCTGTTGAGTGTTGTTGGATCCTGCGGACAGGACATGCGGCACGGCATGCAACGAGCGCGCGGCGATGGCGGTTCCGGCGCCAGCCGGCCATCTGCGGCAGAAAATGGTCGGGATTACGGTAAGCCGCCTCGTACCAGCATTCATCCATTGCCTCGGCTGGGGGAATTTCCTTGCGCCGATTCCTCGGGCGGATGAGGTGCGGGCTGTGAACTGCGTTGCGATCCGCTGCGAGGGGTCTGTCAGGATCGACGTCGTCGAGATTTCCGGGAAGACATCATGCCGCAGCCGATCGAGGTTTCCGTCGAGCTTACCGCCCAGGAACTCATCGACAGTCCCACCAGCCTGGTGGGCAGCCACGACCTCTGCGAACTCACCACGCTCGAGACCAGCGCAGCGGCGGTGAACATCGCGCCTGCGGCACTGGAGAGCGATTTCGACATCGAACTCACGCCCGATGAAATCGATGCCTTGCTGGAGGGTCGCCTGGCGACCCGTTGAAGACTGACAGCGAACAACGGGAGCGACTCGTCATCGCTCCCGTCACACGCGCGGCACCGTTTACATGTTGGGCCGGCCGGGATACTGACGCAGCAACTCCGTCACTACGGCATTCACCGTTGCCTTCGGATTGTTCATTTTCTCTTCGGTCAGACGCCCTTCCGACACGCCTTCCCAGATGAGCTGCTTCTTCTCGGCGTCGACGATGTCGAGATTGATGGTGCCGACCTTGTAGGTCACGGTGCGATCTTCGTCGTACAGCGGCCAGGCGTTGTACAGCCCGTAGCGATAACCGTAATAGCCGTAGCCCACCATGGGCGAGGAGCGCGTCTCCGTGCGTTCGCGGGTATTCATATAGAAATTCACCAGCAGGTCGGGATGATCGGCGCTGTACTTGTATCCGCGCTGTTCCAGCAGCGTAGTGACGGAGCTTTTGAAATAACTGGTGACCAGCGTCGAGTAACCGCCGCGATCCGTACCGGTTTCCTTGGGGAAGCCAAACGTGCGATAGACCGAGAAATCCGCCTTCCGGTCGTAGTCGATCCGGGTCGGCGGACCCTTCGTGGTGGCGCACCCGGCAAGAATCGCCATGGCGATGACGCTGACGATGCCTGCAACTGAACGGCGACTGAACATGACTGTGTGACCTCGCTGACTGGAGCGCGATGCTACTTTTCAGTTAGGTAGCAGACAACCGCCGCAGGTTCCCCAAGGTTCCGCAGTGTCACGCACGGCTGTATTGCAGACGCGAGCGCTGCCTTCTTCAGAGCAACTTGCGCTGTCCGCGTTCCAGGTCCAGCAATATCTGCTTGCGCCACAGCCCGCCGCCGTAGCCGCCCAGCTCACCGTTCGCATTGATCACACGATGACAGGGAATGACGATGGCGATGCGATTGAGCCCATTGGTCGTGCCGACGGCCCGCGTGGCCTTGGGATCGCCGAGCGCACGCGCCATGTCCAGATATGATCGGGTCTGACCGTAGGGGATGGTGAGCAGCATCGACCACACGCGTTGCTGAAATGGCGTGCCGGGGTACTCGAGCGGCAACTCGAAGTTCCGGCGTGTGCCGGCAAAGTATTCGCGCAGCTGATCGCGCAGCGTGTCCAGCACGGGATTGCTTCCCGGCATCAGGCAGGCACCAAAGCGCTGTCGGACGGACTGGAGCTGACGATCGAGAATGTTGCGCTCGCTGAATTCCAGCAGCACCAGTGCCTGATCGGTGGCTCCGGCCAGCAAAGGCCCGACGGGGGTGTCGATCCAGTCGAGCCGCACCGTGCAACGCACCGGATACGTTGGTGGCGCTTCACAGAATCGACTCAGCGCGGCGTCGAAAGCGGCATCGAATCCCGTGGCAATGTCGGTGGCGTTCTGCATGATCGATTTCCTGAGGTCTCATGCTAGCGCGCCGGCGCGTCTCGAACTGGCCGGATTCGGACGCCGACCGTCAGTTTCGATCCGAGGGGTCTGGTGGCTCGCCACGGCGGCCGCTCAGGCGTGACTCGAGCGAGCCCAGCACCGTCAGCACGATGAGCGCCAGCACCGTGCCCAGCGTTGCCAGCAGGTAGTAGCCCGCACCGCTCGCGACGCCCAGCGCTGCAGCCAGCCACATGTTGGCGCCAGTCGTCAGTCCATGCACGCTGCCGCGACCGCGAATGATGGCGCCGGCAGCCAGGAAGGCCACGCCGGCCGTCACCGCTTCGATGATGCGGATGGGATCGCTGTTGGCGCTGCCTGCCTGTTGCGCGATCTCAACATGCAGCTCGAATGTGATCAGCGTGAACAGCGCTGCTGCCAGCGAAATGAGGATGTGCGTGCGCAGCCCCGCCGGCTTGTTGCGCAGCTCCCGATCGAATCCGATCACGCCGCCGAAGATGACTGCCAGCACCAGGCGCAGAAGCGCATCGAGCGGCGCAATGCTCATGGATTCTGCTGCGAGCCAATTGAAGCCTTGCATCGGCTGAACTCATGAACAGGGGGATTCTCTGCAACGCGCAATGCGTGCGGCGGTTCCTGCATGCCCGCGTCGGCGATCATCCACGATGGCATGCACAGAGCCTTGCAGCTACCCTTGCCGGCATGCCCCGTTCAACTTCAGCGGTGCGACTGTTGCTGGTCGCGACCTTTACCTTTTCCGCAGCGAATGCTTCGGATGCGGACGATCCGTTCAAGGACACGCGTGCTGCGTTCATGCAGGCGTATGCGCATGTCTCCAGCACGCCGGACAAGCACGAGCCCGACAGCGAAGATCTGCGTACGTATCCGCTGTATCCGTATCTGCAGTCCGCGCGCCTGCGACGCGCTCTGACGGAAAAGCCGGACAGCTTCGACTCGCTGGATCAGCGCGCCGCGACCTTTCTGACCTACTACGACGCCGAGCCCGTATCGCGCGAGCTGCGCCGTACATGGCTGTCGAGTCTCGCCGAGCGGGAACAATGGCCGCTGTTCCTTGAGTACTACCGCGAGTCTGCAGCGAACGACGCCCTGCGCTGCCAGAACCTGACGGCGCGCATCGCCACGGGCCGCACGGAGAATCTCGAGGAAGACATCGCGGCACGATGGCTGACGCCGCAATCGCTGCCGGAGTGCGAACTGGCGTTCAACTGGTTGCGCGGGCGCGGGCGCCTCAGCCCGGCGCTGATCGAACAGCGCGTGCGGCTGGCGCTGAGCAAGGGCAACGCGGCCTTCGCACGCCAGATCATTGCGCAGCTTCCGGCGCAGCAGACGGCGCCGCTGCTGCAATGGGTCGCCATTCTAGATAATCCACAGCGCGGCATCGATGCGCTGATCGCTTCGCCACAAACACCCGTTGATCCGGATGCGCTGCTCGCTGGCTGGACGTTGCTGGCACGCCGGGACCGCGCCGCCGCCGTGGCTCGCTACGACTCGCTGGTACGCGCGCGCCGCATGGATGAGAAAGCTGCCAGTCCCTTCGCGCTGGCATTGGCGCTCGCCCTGTCGTGGGATCGCGATGACCGCAGCCTCGACTACTTCGCCAGAGTGAAACGCGAGGACTTCGACGACAGCGCGCTCGAATGGCAGGCACGTGCCGCACTGTGGTCTCAGGACTGGTCGCTGGTGTCCCGCAGTATCGCCGCGATGTCAGCCGAGAATCAGAAAACGGCTCGCTGGCGTTACTGGGCGGCGCGAGCAGCGGAACAGGCTCATAACGACGCCGTCGCGGCGCCGCTGTATCGCTCCGTTCTGGAGGATGACAACTACTATTCCGCCATGGCCGCCGCCCGCCTGGATGAGCCGATTGCGCCGCATCCGCAGAAGGTTGTGCGCGATGAGACAGAAGTGCGCGCGATTGCACAGCTGCCCGCGTTCGTGCGTGCCCGCGAACTGCTGCGTGTCAATCTGCGGCGCGAGGCAGGCGTCGAGTGGCAGGCCGGTTTCGATTCGCTGCGCGAAGCGGCACGGCCGCAGACCGTGCATCTGGCCGCTGACTGGGAATGGTTCGACCAGCTCGTCAGCACGGCCACGCAGCTGCGGATCTTCAACGACTATGCCCTGCTCTATCCGCAGCCCTTCGATCGCGAAGTGCAGTCAGCCGCAAAACTCACGCAGGTCGATCAGACACTGATTTACGGCGTGCTGCGGCAGGAAAGTCTGTATCGACGCGATGCGCTGTCGGCCGCAGGTGCCTACGGTCTGCTGCAGTTGCTGCCCGCAACTGCGCGGCGCACGGCACAGCACTGGGATCGACGCCGCCCTTCGACCGCCGATCTGTTCAATCCTGCCGTGAACGTGACGCTCGGCGCCGGACAGTTGCGCATGCTGCTGGATCGCTTCAGCGGTCAGACTGCTGTGGCACTCGCAGGCTACAACGCCGGGCCAGGCGCCGCCGCGCGCTGGCTGCCCACTGACGCCATCGATCCCGATATCTGGATCGAAAACATTCCGTACAACGAAACGCGCAACTATGTGCAACGCGTGTTGTGGCACAGCGTGGTGTTTGCATGGCTGCGCACCGGCGATGCACAACGCACGGACCATTGGCTGGCTCGTATCAGTTCGGCGCCGGATCCCACCGTGCTCGGCACGCTGTAGAGCCAGCGTTCATCGCATCGCGCCGGCGAGTCTGTTCGCGGGCAGTGGCGCCGAAGCTGCGTCCGTCGCGGGTGAAACGTCTCC
>DASTRD010000009.1:0-8111 GCA_035761425.1 Povalibacter sp. | reverse complement strand
ACCCGATGGCTATCAGGGACCCATCGACATGCTGGTCGCCATCGACGTCGATGGCACCCTGATTGGCGTGCAGATCGTGCGACATCAGGAAACTCCCGGGCTGGGTGACCAGTTCGAGAATCGCCGTCGCGACTGGCTCGCTAATTTCCGCGGCCGCTCGCTGAGCGATCCACCTCAGCAACGCTGGAGCGTGCATCAGGACGGCGGCGATTTCGATGCGTTCACCGGTGCGACCATTACGCCACGCGCCATCGTGCGCGCAACGCGCCGTGCGCTCGAGTATTACGCTGCCGCACGCGATCGAATCTTCGTCACACCTGCAGAGCACTGACATGGAGCCCCGCGAATCGCCGCTGCCCTCGCCACCATGGCTTGCCGCAGCGCTGGCACCCGCACTGGCTGTCAGCGATCTGGCCAGCACCGCGCTGGCGCTGGGCCTGCTCGTGCTCGCACTCGCGGCGGTCATGATCGTTGCCGGCGGACTGCTGAGATCGCTGTCCGATGAACTGCGCTGGATCCTGCTCACGTTGCTGCTGACGGCCGCCGTCAGCAGTGCGGGACTGCTGGTGAGCGCGTGGCGTCACGATCTCAGTGGCGCACTCGGCATCTTTCTGCCGCTGCTCGCCGCCAATCTGGCGTTGCAGCGGGGTGTGCCGGCGCAGGCCGCAAAGCCAGCGTTCGCATTCACTCTCATCCTCGCGCTGGCCTTGCTGATTCTCGGTCTGGTGCGGGAATTCGTCGGGCGCGGTTCGCTGTTTCATGACGCACGCATGCTCGGCGACTGGGCTGGCTTCCTGGATGTTCAGGTATTCCGCGCCGACATGGGCTTTCTGCTGGCGATGCTGCCGCCGGGCGCATTCATCGCGTTCGGATTACTGCTAGCCGCACGCAACTGGATGAATCGCAGCTCGTGAACAAGGAAAAGATCGCGACAATATTCAGCCGCCTGCGCGCGCAACGCCCGCATCCGACTACCGAACTGGAATACCGCACGCCCTTCGAGTTGCTGGTAGCGGTGATTCTCTCGGCTCAGGCTACTGACAAGAGCGTGAATCTCGCCACACGCAAGTTGTACGCAGTCGCCAATACTCCCGAGGCCATCCTCGCGCTTGGCGTCGACGGCCTGTCTCACTACATCCGCACCATCGGCCTGTTCAACACCAAGGCGAGGAACGTGATCGAGACGTGCCGCCGCCTGATCGAGGAACACGGCAGCGAAGTGCCGCAATCACGCGAGGCGCTCGAAGCGCTGCCGGGCGTCGGACGCAAGACGGCCAACGTCATTCTCAACACGGCGTTCGGTCAGCCGACCATCGCAGTCGACACTCATATTTTCCGTGTCGCCAATCGCACGGGTATTGCACGCGGCAAGGACGTGCGCACTGTGGAAGACAAACTGATGAAGGTGGTCCCGGAGGAGTTCAGGCAGGACGCGCATCACTGGCTGATTCTGCACGGACGTTACGTATGTCTCGCGCG
The DNA here is from genome assembly GCA_035761425.1 of Povalibacter sp. Lineage (GTDB taxonomy): Bacteria > Pseudomonadota > Gammaproteobacteria > Steroidobacterales > Steroidobacteraceae > Steroidobacter. The sequence goes on along the minus strand of DASTRD010000009.1, from coordinate 6,632 downwards.
CAAACCCGGATGCCCCGAATGCGTTATTGCGGACCTTTGCGAATACAAGGACAAGACGCCCCCCACGAGCGTCGCAGAGCCGCAGCGCACACCGATCGCCACACGTATCCGTGACATGAATCGCGGAAGGCCGAAGAGACCGAAGACTGCGCGCGCCAGGAACCGCTGATTCAGCGACGCGCAGGAGCGGATCGTGGATCCTGACATCGACAAACCGAAGGCCGCATGAAGCGGCCCTCGGCAGATCGAATGTCGTCAGAACTCAGTGGCCGCGACGGCGCTCCTGGTCCTCACGATGTTCTTCCTGTTGCTTGCCGACTTCCGACTGGACCTTGCCGGCAGCCTTCTCGACCTTCCCTTCCAGTTCTCCGGCTTTGTTGCCGGTAACCTTTGCCGCACCTTCCTTGATGCCGCCCTTGATCTGCTTGCCCAGACCGTCGGTCTGATTTCTGTTCATGATCGTCTCCGGTTGAATGACGACGTCAAAACGCATCGTCAGCCGGGTTTGTTCGCCTGAACCTGTCTGCACTTCTGCCGGATACACATTGCGCAGCGGTCTCGGCCTACGCCGTGTCGTGGATTGCCTGAAGTTGCCGCGGCAGAGCAGCGCTTCGCTACAATGCGCACATGCCGTTCTTCGACTCCCAATCCCGCGATCAACTGCGCCAGACCTACATGGACGCGTGGCGCAAACGCCGTGAACGCCTGCCCATGCAGCCACTGGAAATGCAGATCGCAGATGTGATCGAGCTGCACCCGGAGTATCAGCGCGCAATGGAAGGCGAACAGGCACTGGACCGCGACTACACGCCCGAAGGCGGGCAGTCCAATCCGTTTCTGCATATGGGATTGCACCTCGCCGTGCGCGATCAGCTTGCGACGGATCGCCCCACCGGTATCCGCAGCGCGTTCAACGCCATCGCCGCGCGAGCCGGCGATGCGCATGAGGCGGAGCACAGTCTGATCGAATGTCTGGCGGAGACCTTGTGGGAAGCGCAGCGCTCAGGTCTGCCACCCGATGAAGCCGCCTACCTCGAACGGGTGAAACGGCTCGCTTGAACTGATCATCCCGGCACTCACACGAAACCAGGATCGCAGCCTGCGGAATCAGGCAGGTTGCGTCAGGCAGCAATCAATGTGCCGCCTGTGTTCCGGAGCACTCTTTAGAATCGCGCAGTGCTCTCCGGTGCCCACGCCTTGCCGTTACCGGCCTGCGACAGTGGAATGCATGCATGCAGCGCGCCGGGGACGGCTACGTATTGCTGAACCTGCGTCGCACCGGGTTCCGAAGTGAAGAAGCCCAGCAGGGTGAGTTCCTTGGTCATCAGAATGAACGGACGGCGCGAAGACCGATCCGGCTTGTCGTCTGCGTGCTCCGCCTTCAGTGCCTCATCGTGCACCTGCTGAATGAGCTTCGTGCGATCCGCCGTCGACAGCTTCGACCACGCCTGACCGAATTCGCTCTGCGCGCGCGCCGTGAACGCGGCCAGGCCATCCATGAACCGCTTCTGGTCATCCGGCCCGTAAACGTCCTTCAGCATCTTGTCGATGAATGCGGGCACGCCGATTTCAACGGCGCCCGGCGTGTCGGTGCGGGGAATCATGATGTCCACCACATCCGAGATCAGAGCACCCTGCTCCCGCGTCAGAAATTCCGGCTTCCAGCCCGCTTCCGGCTTTTTCGGTGAGCAGCCGCTCAGCACGCCCATCAGGGCCGGAGCGGAAATCGCGCCGCCCATCAGCGCGGCGACGTGTTGCAGGACTTCGCGTCGATTCATCATGTCGCTGACTCTTTCAGATGTTCATGCGCTTCAATTCGCTGACGGCGTGATCGACGGCACGAGCCGTCAGAGCCATGTAGGTCAGCGAGGGATTCTGGCAGGCGGAGGACGCCATGCACGAGCCGTCAGTGACGAACACATTCTGACAGGCGTGCACCTGGTTCCAGCGATTGAGCACCGAAGTCTTCGGATCCTTGCCCATGCGCGCCGTGCCCATTTCATGAATGCCGAGCCCCACGCCACCTTCGTTGTCGAAGGGCTTCACATCCCTGTAACCGCAGGCCTCGAGCATCTCCGCAGCATCGTTCGCCATGTCCTTGCGCATGCGGAATTCGTTCTCGCCGATGGCCGCGTTGAACGACAGCACCGGAAGACCGTACTTGTCCTTGCGGCTGCGATCGAGCGTCACGCGATTCTCGTGACGCGGCAGCATCTCGCCGAAGCCGCCGAGGCCGATGTACCAGGGCCCCGGCTTGCCTGCCTTTTCCTTGAGCTCCGCACCGAGCGCTGTATCGCCCATCAGGCTGGTCCAGTTGGTACGTGAGGCACCGCCCTGGTAGCCGAAGCCGCGCAGATAGTCGCGTTTGTCCGCTCCGATGTTGCGATAGCGTGGAATGTAGATGCCGTTGGGCCGGCGCCCGAAGTAGTACATGTCGTCGAAACCTTCGACACGCGCGTTGGCACCGACACTCAGGTGATGATCCATGATGTTGCAGCCGAGTTCGCCGCTGTCGTTGCCGAAGCCCTCGGGGAACCGTTCGGAAACCGAATTGAGCATGATGTGCGTCGAGCCGAACGTGGAAGCGCACAGGAAAATGATCTTCGCGCTGAACTCGAATTCCTCGCCGGTATTTGCATCCAGAACCCGCACACCGCTCGCGCGGCCCTTCTTCGCGTCGTAAACGATTTCATGCACGATCGAATCCGGACGCAGCGTCATGTTGCCGGTGCGCTCCGCCGAAGGCAGCGTGCTCGAATTGCTGCTGAAATAGGCGCCGTACGGACAGCCGCGGATGCACATGTTGCGATACTGGCAAGTGGCGCGCTGCGGACTGTCGTTGTGCGACAGCGGCGCCGTCAGATGCGCGGTGCGGCCGATGGTCAGGGCACGACCGAACTTCTCTTTCAGCACCGTCTTGAACTGCTGCTCGACACAGTTCATTTCCATCGGCGGCAGGAATTGTCCGTCGGGCAACTGCGGCAGGCCCTCGAGCGCACCGCTGACGCCGATGAAACGCTCGACGTGGTCATACCAGGGCGCGAGATCCTCGTAGCGAATGGGCCAGTCGACGCCGACGCCATCCTTTGCGTTCGACTCGAAATCCATGGGACTCCAGCGATAGCTCTGCCGGCCCCAGGTGATGGATCGTCCACCCACCTGATAGCCGCGCATCCAGTCGAACCGCTTTTCCTCGACATACGGATTGTCGACATCGTCCACGAACCAGTGCTTCGACGCCTGAGTGATCGTGTAACCGGTGCGCGATTGCACGAGTTGCCGCTGCTGCTGCTCGTACGTCAGCCGCCCGCCATAAGGAAGCTCCCAGGGCGCCGCCGTCGCGGTGGGATATTCGCCGTGCTTCACCATGCGACCGCGGTCCAGCACCAGGGTCTTCAGGCCTTTCTCGGTCAGTTCCTTGGCCGCCCAGCCACCGCTGATGCCGGTGCCGACGACGATTGCGTCATATGAATCGTTGTTCATCTCCACCCCTGAAGGCCCACCTGAATGGGCGACTTGTTCGCTATCCGCCCGACTGTAAGTGAATCCGCCCTGCGGCAGAAGCAGCGAGACCCCTGGCAGGGTGTTGAAAAAGTCCTTCCGGGACTTTTGCAACGTCGCTTGCGAAAGACGTGGCTTTCGCGGCGCTCCCGAAATCAATCGCTTGCAGCGATCGATTTCGCCCGGCCATCCGTGGCCGGGCACTAGCAGGCTGTCGAAATATTTTTTCAACAGCCTGCTGGTTTTGCCTGCTCGGCGGCACCGGGCAGCCCACGCGCTGCGGTGCCATGACCACATCATCGAGCCACAAGTTCTGATCGTTGCCGGAGGCGTCGTAGCGCTCGATACCCATGAACACGCTCTGAAAAGCGGGTGGTGCGAGCCAGCGGCCATGCAGGTCGTCCTGATGCGCACAATGCGAGTCGGCAGCGTTGCCACGACCCACGACGTGGATATCGCGCAATTCCGCGCCATCCAGCCAGAATTGCAGCTCGTCGCGGTCGCCGTCGAAGTGCCATTCGACACACGTCCAGCGCGCCACAGGCAGATCGCGCACGGAGCGTTGGCGACAATCGCTGCGCACCGGTGGTGTCGTTTCATAGTTCGCCATGAGGCCCAGTCCGCCGCGCTGCTCCAGGCCAAGCCGGTAGATCGCATTGTTGCGATCGCCCGATGCGCGGCCTTCTCCCTGCATCAGTGTCCAGTGCACGGGCGCAGCGCCCGGTGCGGGTTCCGGAGCAGCATCGAGCCAGATCATCACCCGCCCATACATGCGGCGGCTCGCTGCTGGAAACAGCGGAGATCCATGGATGGCGAGATACCCGCGCCGCGGCCGCGATTTCGGAGCGAGCACATGCAGCGAATGACGACCGCTGAAGACCCGGTCCGTACCGACTTCGATGATCGCACCCGTGCCATTGGTCTGATCGCTCCATGGCGCACCGGGCAGCCTGCCGACTTCGTCGTCCTCGAACCCGTCGCAGAACCAGGCGCGATCGCATTCGTGAGGAGTCCCGGACAATGCCGCGCTCCAGCAGAACATCGCGGATATCGCGAGCGGAAGAACCCGGAAGCTGAACTGCATGCGATGAAATCCGGCAGTGGATCGATGCGCGAGCATACGAGCACATTCCTGCGGGGGCCACCTGCATGGTCGCCGTGACATCGCTGCTCAGACATGGAGCCGCACAGCGGTTCTGAGGCAAGCCGGCATCCTTTCCCGCTCGTGGCATGGATGTTAGATTTCCCGCCCCTTTTTCACGTGGCCCGCCATGTCAGCCAAGCCCGCTTCTTCTGCCGTCGGACCGATTCGACAGGACGACGTGATCCGCAGTGTCGCCGATGCCCTGCAGTACATCTCGTACTACCACTCTCCCGATTTCATCCGCGCCATGTCGGCAGCCTATGAGCTCGAAGAGAGCCCGGCGGCGAAGGACGCGATCAAACAGATTCTGGTGAATTCGCGCATGTGCGCAGAGGGTCATCGACCCATCTGTCAGGATACCGGCATTGTCACGGTGTTCGTGAAGGTAGGCATGAACGTGCAGTGGGAGGCCACCATGAGCCTCGCCGACATGATCAATGAAGGCGTGCGTCGTGCCTACACGCATCCCGACAACACGCTGCGCGCTTCGATCGTCAACGATCCTTGTTTCGAGCGCAAGAACACGCGTGACAACACGCCCGCCGTCATTCACATGGAAGTGGTGCCCGGCAATCTGCTGGAAATCGCGCTCGCCGCGAAGGGCGGCGGCTCGGAGAACAAATCGAAACTCGCGATGCTGAATCCTTCCGACTCGATTGCCGACTGGCTGGTGAAAACCGTGCCGACCATGGGTGCCGGCTGGTGTCCGCCCGGCATGCTGGGCATCGGCATTGGCGGCACGGCGGAAAAGGCCATGGTGCTCGCCAAGGAATCGCTGTTCGAGACGATCGACATTCACGAAGTGCGTGCGCGCGGGCCGCAGAACAAGCTCGAAGCGCTGCGACTGGAAATCATGGACAAGGTAAATGCGCTTGGCATCGGCGCGCAGGGCCTGGGTGGGCTCACCACCGTGCTCGACGTCAAGATCAAAACGTATCCGACACATGCCGCGTCGTTGCCTGTCGCAGTCATTCCCAACTGCGCCGCGACACGCCATGCACACTTCGTTCTCGACGGCTCGGGTCCGGCGAAGCTGGATCCGCCGGATCTGGATCTGTGGCCGAAGCTCACGTTCCAGGCCTCGGCAGATGCAACACGCGTCAATCTCGATACGCTGACGCCCGAAGAAGTTGCGTCGTGGAAGCCGGGGCAGCGCCTGCTCTTGAACGGCAAGATGCTCACCGGCCGCGACGCCGCCCACAAACGACTGCAGACGCTCATCGAAAGCGGTCAGCCGCTGCCGCCGGGTCTCGATTTCACCAATCGCGTCATCTACTACGTCGGCCCGGTCGATCCGGTGAAAGACGAAGCGGTGGGTCCGGCCGGGCCCACGACGGCGACACGCATGGACAAGTTCACCGAACTCATGCTCGGCAAGACCGGCCTGATCGCGATGATCGGCAAATCCGAACGCGGTCCGGAGGCGATCAAGGTCATAAAGAAGTACCAGCGCGCCTATCTCATGGCCGTCGGCGGCGCCGCGTATCTCGTCTCCAAGGCGATCAAGTCCAGCCGTGTCGTCGCCTTTCCGGACCTGGGCATGGAAGCAATCTACGAATTCGAAGTGAAGGACATGCCAGTGACGGTCGCGGTCGATGCCCAGGGCACATCCGTGCACGATACCGGCCCCGCCGAATGGCGCGAGCGCATCGGCAAGATTCCCGTGAAAGTCGAAGCCTGATCTTGTTGCGGGACGGGCCTCAGCCGGGCCTCATACTGCCGGGCAGAAATAGCCGCAATAAACCAAGAACACGACTTCTTCCCTGCGCCTTTTGCGGCCACTCTTCTGAAGGTTTTGAACCGGGCGCAGATGTCAGGTGCACCGGTTCCAGTATCCTTCCCATTCTGTGATCTTCATTACGAGGCCGACAGAATGCGACCCGAACACGCGATCCTGCTGCCGCCCGCCGCTCTCGCCTTCGTCACGGGATTCGTCCTGCTGAAGACCGCATCCAATCGCATCGACGAACTGCGCACGCGCCGCATC
>DASTRD010000008.1:0-5632 GCA_035761425.1 Povalibacter sp. | reverse complement strand
CTCCCCATGCGCCGCCGACACGAAACCCGCCTCGAACGCCGACGGAGCGAGATACACGCCTTCGTCGAGCATGGCGTGAAAAAACCGCTTGAAGCGTTCGACGTCACAGGCCATGACTTCGCGGAAGTAGCGCACGGGTGTCTTTGCCGTAAAGAACAGGCCGAACATGCCGCAGACATGATTGGTGCTCAAGGGTATCTGTGCGGCGCGCGCGGCGCTCTTCAGGCCGTCGATCAGTGCATCGGTGCGATCTGCGAGCCGCTGGTGAAATCCCGGAACGCTGATGGCTTCAAGGGTTGTGAGGCCCGCGGCCATCGCGACCGGATTGCCCGAGAGCGTGCCAGCCTGATAGACGGGTCCGACAGGCGCGATGTATTCCATGATGTCGCGTCGTCCGCCGAATGCGCCGACGGGCATGCCGCCACCGATGATTTTGCCGAGGGTGGTGAGATCGGGTTTGATGCCGTAGAGCGCTTGTGCGCCGCCGAGGGCCACGCGAAATCCGGTCATGACCTCATCGAAGATCAGCACGCTGCCGTGGTTGTCGCACGCCGCACGCAGAGCTTCGAGGAATCCGGGTACCGGCAGGACGCAGTTCATGTTGCCGGCGATGGGTTCGACGATGATGCAGGCGATCTCGTTGCCCATGTCGGCGAAGAGTTGCTGCACCTGCGCGATATCGTTGTACGCAAGGGTAATGGTGTGTGCTGCCAGTTCCGGCGGCACGCCGGGCGATGTCGGTACGCCGAACGTCAATGCACCCGAGCCGGCCTTGACCAGCAGGGAATCGGAGTGGCCGTGATAGCAGCCTTCGAATTTGACGATCTTGTTGCGACCGGTGAAGCCGCGAGCCAGGCGGATCGCGCTCATCGTGGCTTCGGTGCCGGAACTCACCATGCGCACCAGCTCGATCGAAGGCATCAGTTCGCAGACCTTGCGGGCGAGCCGTGTTTCGATTTCGGTCGGAGCACCGAATGACAGTCCCAGTGCGGCGCGTTCCTGGACAGCTGCAATCACATCGGGATGTGCGTGGCCGAGAATCATCGGACCCCAGGACCCCACGTAGTCGATGTATCTGCGCCCGTCCTGAGCTGTCACATATGCGCCTGAGGCGCGCTCGATGAACAGCGGCTCGCCGCCAACGGCACGAAAGGCGCGCACCGGTGAATTCACACCGCCGGGAATGTAGGCAGAAGCATCTGTGAATGCGGACAACGCGAGAAACTCCGGAACTGGATGCGGACGGCAAGTGTAAGGGCAGCCGACTCCACAAGCATCAGTGGCGGACAGCGATCGCGGCAGGCGCGCGCGCAAATTTTGCCCCTATAATCGCGGCCTCCTTGAGAAACCAAGCGCGCGTGATCGTTGATGAAATCCTACATGTGTGTGATTTGCGGCTACATCTACGAGGAGGAGAAGGGAGACCCCACCTCCGGCATCGCGCCGGGCACGCGCTGGGATGATGTGCCGCTGTCCTGGCGCTGTCCCGATTGCGGGGCAGGCAAGGAAGATTTCGAGATGATCGAGGTCTGAGCGGAAGGCCCGGACCGCCAGGGCGGTCTGGGGCCGCAATCAGTGCTGCACCACCTGGTGGCCGCGCTTTTCGAGCAGGTCGATCACGCTGTCCTTGCCCACCAGATGCATCGCCCCGACCACGACCAGATAGTCGTCGGTGTCGTCCAGATACTTCTCGATGTTGGCGATCCAGTGGCGGTTGCGATCGACGGTCAACGGCCGATAGAGATCCGGATACTTCTCGAAGCCATCGGCAAGAATGCGCTGGAGCGTTCTGGTATCGCCGGTGCGCCACGCACCCAGCAGCTCTTCGATTTCCGCACTGGCATTGTCGGCGTCCTCGACGCTGTACAGCAGAAACTCGCGTTGCTGCGCCTGCGGCAGCCCCGCAAGAAATCCCAGCTGCTCCTCGAGGGTTTCCAGTCCGATGATTTCCTTGTGGTCGGCCGCTGCACGCGTCACGAGGCGCTGCTCGACGCCTGAAGCCGGATCGAGGCCCTGTTTCAACAGTTGCAGCTGCACAAGCGTCATCGCGGCGAGCCACGGCCGGAAATGATTGAGCACCGCCGCATCCAGTCCGACGCTGCCGGCCTGATCGACCACTTTCCGATAGGTCTCCGGTCCCAGCTCCGATTCCAGCGTCTGGCTGTCCGGCAGCAGACCGAGCTGCAGTGTTGTCTGTTGAGCAGCGACGGGATCGAGATCGTCCATGTCGATTTCCATCACGATCTTTTCAGCATCGCGATACGCCTCATCGACAACCTTGGGCAGCGCATCGCCCGGACGCAGGAAGTGCACCGAGCCGAGCAGATAAACGGTGTTCGATCTGCCCTGAATCGACCAGAGGGCATGGCGCTCCTGCGCGGATGCGACGCCGGCTGCAAGCAGGAGGCAGAAACCGAACGCCAGTAATTTGCGCATGAGGAATTGGACGACAGCCGGGGACGGCGCGGCAGTATCTGCCGGCCGGCACGGCATGACCATGGGTATCGCTCGCGGTACGAAGGTCAGGCGACGACGCGCTGGGCGTACTGCTCCAGCCAGACCACTTCAGTGGCAATGGAACCGTCCGGCATCAGGTCCAGCAGCCGGTAGCCGGGAGGGCGGGTATCGAGCGCGAAATCGTCGCTGTTCGGGACGAACTGCGCGCACGTCGCGGGCGAGGCCATGAACCGCACTCCGTGCACGAAGCTGTCCAGCGATTGATGCACGTGGCCCCACAGGACACCGCGTACGTTGGCATGCGTACGCACGATCTCGAGGAACTCATCGCCGTCATCCAGTCCGACGCGATCCAGCCAGCGGCTGCGCATTTCAATGGGATGGTGATGCAGGCAGATCAGGACATGTTCTTTGCGATGCGTGTCGAGCACCCGGCGCAACCGCTCGAGTTGCTGGGTACCGATACGGCCATTGGCGCTGTGCTCGAGCCAGGTGTCCAGCATCACAATCAGCCAGGACCCGAAGGCCGTCTCGCCACCGACCCTGAACGGTGCGCTCGAGAGCTGTTCGCGCATCACCTCGGGAAGGTCGTGATTGCCGGCCAGGCACAACACCGGGACCGTCGAGCCGCCGAACGTCTGGCGAATCAGTCGATAGCCCGCCGGATCGTCCTGCACGAGATCGCCGGTCAGCAGGATCGCGTCAGGGTTGGGGCACCGATACTGTGCATCGTCGATGGCTGCGCGCAGCGCAGGCAGGCAGGCCACACCACGCAGCGAGGCGCCGGGATCGCCCGACAGATGCGTGTCGGTGAACTGGATGAGGCGCAGCGATTTCATCGATTCACTTCGTAAGTCATCGGAAGATTCTTCGACATAATCAATACGTTGGTTGACGTGAGGCCATGCTAGCAACCCGGCAGAGCGCCAAAAGGTGACCAACTTCTAATCGTCCGGGCCGCCTCGGTATTAGTGCCAGAATGTTTGCGGTGGGTCTCACTGTCGGTACCGGGCGACCCGCTGCAGCCTGCTCGTGGTGAGCCTGTTCTTCCGGACTCATGACGACCGTATGCGGTTCCGTGCGAGTTCTCAGCTTTGCGCATCTTCAAGATCAGTCCATCCGTGGCTCACGGCGCAATTGTGGCGCGGTGCAAGTAGCGGCGGCTTGCGCTCATTCCATTGCCGCAGAGCGGTCCATGGTCCAGAATGCGCGGCTCTAAAAAACCATGGATTGCGGAGGATTCGAGTGTCCACATCGCCACAGCGCAGAGTGCTTGCCAATGCCGTCCGGGCGCTGGCGATGGACGCCGTCCAGAAGGCCAATTCGGGGCACCCGGGCATGCCCATGGGCATGGCCGATATCGCTGAAGTGTTGTGGAACGATCACCTGCGGCACAACCCCGGTAATCCGCACTGGCCCGACCGCGATCGCTTCGTGATCTCCAACGGTCACGGTTCAATGCTGCTGTACGCGCTGCTGAATCTGACCGGCTATCCGCTCACCATCGATGACATCAAGGCGTTTCGCCAGCTGGGCTCCCACACCGCCGGCCATCCTGAGCGCGATCTGCATCTTGGCATCGAAACCACGACCGGTCCGCTGGGACAGGGCGTCGCCAACGCAGTCGGTATGGCGCTGGCGGAAAAAATGCTCGCCGCCACGTTCAATCGTCCGGGTCACGAAATCGTCGATCACCGCACCTGGGTATTTCTCGGCGATGGCTGCCTCATGGAAGGCGTGTCGCACGAAGCCTGTTCGCTCGCCGGCACGCTCAAGCTCGGCAAGCTGACTGCCTTCTACGACGACAATGGCATCTCCATCGACGGTGAAGTCCATGACTGGTTCACCGACGACACGCCGAAGCGCTTCGAAGCTTACGGCTGGCATGTCGTGCCGAACGTCGACGGTCACAATCCGGAAGCAATCGACGCAGCCATCAAGGCGGCCATCGCCGTCACCGACCGTCCGACACTGATCTGCTGCAAGACCATCATTGGCTTCGGCGCGCCGAACAAGCAGGGCACTGAAGCCACGCACGGTGCGGCACTGGGCGCCGACGAGGTCGCTGCCGCGCGGAAATTCATGGGCTGGACCAGCGAGCCGTTCGTTATCCCGGACGACGTGCGCGCTGGCTGGAACGCGAAGGCCCGCGGCGCGGAAGTCGAAGCCGGCTGGCAGAAGTGCTTCGATGCCTATGCCAAGGCATTTCCGGAGCTGGCAGCCGAGTTCAGGCGCCGTGTCGCCGGCGAACTGCCGACGGGCTGGCCGGAGGTAGTCCGCAAGCACATCGAACAGACTTCGCAAATGACCAATGCGCTGGCTACCCGACAGTGTTCGCAGGCGAGCCTCAACGCATACGGTCCGGGGTTGCCCGAACTGTTCGGCGGTTCGGCCGATCTCACGCCGTCCAACAATACGAATCGCAAGGATTCCAGGACGCTGACCGGCGCCGATCCGTCCGGCAACTATCTGCACTACGGCGTGCGCGAGTTCGGCATGGCAGCGATCATGAACGGCATCGCGCTGCATGGTAGTTACATCCCTTACGGGGGCACATTCCTGGTGTTCTCCGACTACGCACGCAATGGCATGCGCATGTCGGCGCTGATGAAGCAGAGAGTCATCTACGTCATGACTCACGATTCCATCGGCCTGGGCGAAGACGGTCCGACCCATCAGCCCATCGAACACATTCCGAGCCTGCGCATCATTCCCAACATGACGCTGTGGCGTCCGTGTGATTCCCTTGAAACCGCCGTGGCCTGGGCCCATGCCATCGAGCATCGCGATGGTCCTACGGTGCTGGCACTCACGCGCCAGGCACTGCCGGCGCAGACGCGCAGCGCAGCGCAGGTCGAATCAGTACGCCGCGGCGGTTACGTCCTCAAGGATTGCGAGGGAACTCCCGAACTGATCCTGATCGCGACCGGCTCGGAGGTGGCACTGGCGGTGGAAGCTGCTCAGGCGCTGAGCGGTCGTCGTGTGCGCGTGGTGTCGATGCCTTGCACTAGCGTGTTCGACGCGCAGGATGAGGCCTATCGCGAACAAGTACTGCCGCGTGCAGTCGAAAAGCGTGTGGCCATTGAAGCGGCGGCGCCCGAAACGTGGTGGCGCTACGTTGGCAGTCGGGGCGCCGTCGTGGGCATGCACAGCTTCGGCGCCTCGGGGGTTGGCA
>DASTRD010000007.1:0-8733 GCA_035761425.1 Povalibacter sp. | reverse complement strand
CTGCGTGTGGGTGGTGCCGATGGACAGCGTGCCGCGATCCTCCTCGCGATGTTCATCCGAGATGCCCTTGATGTTCTGCACTTCGCGCAATACGCGGATGGCGCGATCGACGACGTGCTGACCCGCCGGCGTGACTTTCGTGAGTGTGCGGCCGCTGCGCACGAAAATACGAAAGCCCAGTTCGTCCTCGAGCAGTTTGATCTGTTTGCTGACCGCTGGCTGCGAGGTGTGCAGTTTCTCCGCGGCCGCCGTGATGTTGAGGCCGTTCTGGACGACGGCCGCGAGATATCGCAATTGTTGTAATTTCATGTCGGGGCGATTCTGCCACAGAAGCGCAGAACGGAAGATTTCCCACGCGGGATCGCGCCAAGGAGCGTTGCGGCTTGCGTCGTCTTCTGACTCGCACAGGCATTCCCCGCGATCCCACGAACTTTCTGCTGCTGATAGGATCGCCGTACGCCACTGGGGAGATGTGCACATGAGCGAACCTGTTCCCACCGCACCGAGCGCCGAGGCGCGCAACTGGGCAGTCTTCTGCCACCTGTCCGCACTGCTCGGATGCCTCGCCTGGGGCATCGGGATCATCATCGGTCCGCTGATCCTGTGGCTGGTGAAAAAGGACTCGTCGGCCTTCGTCGATGACCAGGGCAAGGAGGCACTCAACTTCCAGATCACGGTGTTCATCGCCGGGCTGGTCTGCACGGCGCTGATCTGGGTGCTCATCGGTATTCCGCTGCTGGTTGCGCTGTCCATCGCGGATCTGGTGTTCATCATCATTGCCGCGATCAAGGCGAGCGAGGGTGTCGCGTACCGCTACCCCTTCAGTCTGCGGCTCATCAAATAGCGGCGATGGCCCGGGCCGATCAGCTCGGGCAGAAAATCTTCTGCAGCAGCGCGAGCACCTGGCGCGCGGGTCCTTCCGGCAGGCTGTAGTACACCGTCTGCGCATCCTTGCGGGTGGCGACCAGTTCGCTCTCGCGCAACACCGCCAGGTGCTGCGACAGCGCCGACTGACTCAAGTCGACGCGTTCGTTGATCTGGCTCACCGACAAAGGCCCATCGAGCAGGCCGCACAGGATCGCGAGCCGTTGCTCATTGCCCAGCGCCCGCAGCAAGGCTGCCGCGTCGGCACTATGTTCCAGCATCTGCCTGGCCGCTGCCGTGCCGATTCCCGTACGTGACTTTCGGGTTGTCCCCATTCAGGTACCTCAGGTTCCGTGATGAATTGACTATAGTTCATCGTTGACTAAATTAGCAACTACTAATATAGTAATCGCTAATTCAACAGTGGGAGAATCCTCATGACGATCGACCGGATGGTGCTCGCCTTTGCGGGAACGATGGTGCTCGCGGGTCTGGCACTGGGCCTGTACGTGAGTCCGAACTGGTACTGGCTGAGTGCCTTTGTCGGCGCCAATCTGCTGCAGTCTTCCTTCACTGGCTTCTGCCCGCTCGCGAAGATCCTCAAGCGGCTGGGCGTGCGGCCGGGGGCTGCATTCTGATGCTGGCGGACAGGCGCATGAGTGCGACCCGGGCGGTGGTGGCTGGCGTCTGCGCGCTGATCGCGCTTTCTGCCAGCGCCGCCGCACCCTCGCTTGCGACCGTGACGCTCGCTGCGGAGCACGCGCCAGTCGAGCGTGTGCTCGACGGACGCATCGAAGCAGTCAATCAGGGCACCGTGTCGGCGCAGACCTCGGGTCGCGTCGCCGAGATCCTGTATGACGTCAACGATTTCGTGCCCGCCGGCGCGGTGATCCTGCGGCTGCGCGCCACGGAGCAGCGTGCGTCGCTGGAACAGGCGCAGGCCGCGCTCCGGGAAGCCCAGGCGCGCGAGGCCGAAGTGCAGACCCGCTACACGCGCATCCGCGGTCTGTACCAGGACAGTGCTGCATCGAAATCCCAGCTCGACGCCGTGGCTGCGGAGCGCGACGCCGCGGTGGCGAGGCTCGCGGCTGCGCGCGCCGCGCTGCAAGCCGCTCGCGAAGGCGTGAGCTACACCGAAGTGCGCGCACCGTATGCCGGCGTGGTCACGCAGCGCCACGTGCAGCCCGGCGAATCGGTGAGTCCCGGCACGCCGCTGGTGAGCGGCCTGTCGCTGCAGTATCTGCGCGTCACTGTCGATCTGCCGCAGAGCGTGGTGGAGCGCGTGCGCGAGATCCGCAGGGCGGCCATCTACGTCAATGGCAAGCGCATCGAAGCGAAAGGCCTGACCATCTTTCCGCAGGCATCGCCGGAATCGAATACGTTCCGCGCTCGCATCGATCTGCCGGAGAACGCAGCGGATCTCTATCCCGGCATGCTGGTGAAGGTGGGCTTCGTCGTCGGCGAAGCGAAGCGGCTGCTGATTCCCGCACGCGCGCTGGTCGAACGCGGCGAGGTCACAGCCGTCTATACCCTGAACGACGGCGATCGCATCGCACTGCGCCAGATCCGTCTCGGTACCCGCTTTGCCGATCGCATCGAAGTGCTCGCCGGCCTGATCGAAGGCGACCGCGTGATCCTCGATCCGCTCGCGGCCACGCTGGCACTGCGCGCGCAGCAGCAGGCAGGCGAATGAGCGAGCGGGCACCCAGCGATCTGCCGGCGCGACGCCTGGGTCTCAGCGGCAGGATCGCGCGCGCATTCCTGGACAATCAGCTCACGCCGTTGCTGGCGCTCACCGCCATGCTGATGGGCGTGTTCGCCGTCCTGGTGACGCCGCGCGAAGAGGAACCGCAGATCGACGTGACGATGGCCAACGTCATCATCGTGTTTCCGGGCGCGAGCGCACAGCAGGTGGAGAGTCTGGTCAGCTCGCCGGCCGAACAGGTGCTGAGCGAAATCGATGGCGTGAAGCACATCTACTCGGTGTCGCGCCCCGGCGTGGCGGTGCTCACGGTCCAGTTCGAGGTGGGCGAGCCGCGCACCGAAGCCATCGTGCGTCTCTACAACGCGCTCTATTCGAATCGCGACTGGCGGCCGCCCGGACTCGGAGTGCTCGATCCTCTCATCAAGCCCAAGGGTATCGACGATGTGCCGATCGTCACCGTCACCTTGTGGACCCGGGATCCGAGCCGCGGCAGCGATGAGCTGCGTCAGGTTGCGCACGCCATCGAAGGCGAGATCCAGCGGGTGAAAGGCACGCGCAACGTCTACACCATCGGCGGACCCGATGAGACGGTGCACGTGCAGCTCGACCCGCAGCGAATGGCGGGGCAGGGACTCAGTCCGACGGCGCTGGTGCAGGCGCTGCAGGCCGCGAACGTCGTGGCCCACGCGGGCGACATAGTCGCCGACAATGTCAGCACTCCGGTGCAGGCCGGTCAGTTTCTCGCCAGCCGCGATGACGTGGCCAATCTCATCGTCGGCATGCACGACGGACACCCGGTCTATCTTCAGGACGTCGCCGATGTGAGCGCGGGGGCCGATCAGCCGGAGCAGGCTGTCTGGTTCGGGGCGGGTCCTGCCGCTGCCAGCGCCGGCGTCGAGCTGAATCAGAAGGTGCCGGCGGTGACCATCGCCATCACCAAGCAGCCGGGCACCAATGCCATCGACGTTGCCGATCGTGTGCTGGCGCGCGTGCATGCATTGCACGGCACCTGGATCCCCGACGGTGTCGAGAGCACCGTGACCCGCAATTACGGTGAGACTGCCAATGACAAGGCGGTCAAGCTGATCCAGAAGCTGCTGTTCGCGACGATCTCGGTGATCGTGCTGGTGCTCGTCGCCGTGGGCAGGCGCGAAGCCGTGGTGGTCGGCAGCGCCGTGATCGTCACGCTGGCTGCCACGCTGTTCGCCTCGTGGGCGTGGGGCTTCACGATCAATCGAGTCTCGCTGTTCGCACTGATCTTCTCCATCGGCATTCTCGTCGACGATGCCATCGTGGTGGTCGAGAACATCCACCGCCATCTGCATCTGGGCACGCCGCCGGCCGATCGCGCCGGATTGCTGAGCCTCATCGCGGGCGCCGTCGACGAAGTCGGCGGGCCGACCATCCTCGCCACTTTCACGGTCATCGCCGCGCTGCTGCCGATGGCCTTCGTGAGCGGACTGATGGGCCCCTACATGAGCCCGATTCCGATCAATGCCAGCATGGGCATGGTCATCTCGCTCGCCATTGCGCTGATCTTCACGCCGTGGCTGTCGCGCCGGCTGCTCGTGACCGCGCCGGCCTCGGGCGCAGCGGCCCATGCCACGGAAGCGAAGCTGCATGCGTGGTCGGAACGCATCCTCGCGCCCTTTCTGCGCAGTGCACAGGCCCGCAGACATCGCCATCGCCTGTACATCGGAATCGGTGTCGCCATTTTGCTCGCCGTGTCGTTTGTCGGACTCAAGTGGGTGGTGATGAAGATGCTGCCCTTCGACAACAAGTCGGAGTTCCAGGTCATCGTCAACCTGCCCGAAGGTACGGCGCTCGAACGCACACAGCGGCTGCTCGACGATCTCGCGTCCGAAATCGCGACCGTGCCCGAAGTCACGCACTACCAGACCTATGCCGGGACGGCAGCGCCAATCAATTTCAACGGTCTGGTACGCCAGTACTACCTGCGTGCGGCGCCGGAGCTCGGCGACCTTCAGGTCAATCTGGTCGACAAGCATCATCGCGATCGCAAGAGCCACGAGATTGCCCTCGCGGTGCGCCCGGCGCTGGCGGCGATCGGCAAGCGTTACGGTGCGAGCGTCCAGGTCGTGGAAGTCCCGCCGGGTCCGCCGGTCCAGGCGCCGATCGTGGCGGAAATCTATGGTCCGCTTTACAGCGCGCAGCGCGAGCTGGCGCAGAAGATCCGCGGACTCTTCGCAACCACGCCGGACATCGTCGATGTCGACGACAGCATCGAAGCACCCGCGAAGCGCTACGTGCTCGAGATCGATCGTTCCCGCGCCGCGCAGTTCGGTGTCACTCAGCAGATTGCCGTTCGGACACTGCAGATCGCACTCGCCGGTGCGGACGCCACCTATGTGCGTGCAGGCCGCGAACGCTATCCGGTGCCGGTGCGTCTGGAACTGCCCGTCGCCGACAAGGTCGATCTGGCTGCGCTGCTCGCACTGGAAATCCCCGGGTCGAACGGCGCGCGCGTGCCGCTGTCGGAAATCGTCACCGTGCACGAGACGACGTGGGACGGCGCGGTCCATCACAAGGATCTGCTGCCCGTGGCCTACGTCACCGGCGACATGGCCGGTCATCTCGACAGTCCGCTCTACGGCATGTTCGACGTGGTCGGCGAAATCGGCGACGGCAAGGCCGGCACGGGCATCGCCCAGTACTTCGTGCGCCAGCCCGACGATCCCGACTCGCTGGCCGTGAAGTGGGACGGCGAGTGGCAGATCACTTACGAAACCTTCCGCGACATGGGCCTTGCGTACTCGGTCGGCCTGGTCCTGATCTATCTGCTCGTCGTCGCGCAGTTCCGCTCCTATGCGGTGCCGCTGATCATCATGGCACCGATACCGCTCACCGTGATCGGCATCCTGCCGGGCCACGCGCTGCTCGGTGCGCAGTTCACGGCCACCTCGATGATCGGCATGATCGCGCTCGCCGGCATCATCGTGCGCAATTCCATTCTGCTGGTCGATTTCATCAACACTGAACTGGCCGGCGGACGCGAACTGGTCGATGCGGTGATTCGCGCCAGCGCCGTGCGTGCGCGCCCCATCGTGCTCACCGCGCTGGCGGCAATGACCGGTGCCTTTTTCATTCTGGACGATCCGATCTTCAGCGGCCTCGCCGTGTCGCTGATCTTCGGCATCCTGGTCTCGACGCTGCTGACCCTCGTGGTCATCCCCATTCTTTACTACAGCTATCTGCGCAGAAAACCGCAGGCGGCGACGCTTTGAGCCGCTGCCGCGCGAGGAGAACCGTCATGGCAACTATCGTGGTGATCGGAGCAGGAATCGGCGGCGTGCCGTGCGCCTATGAATTGCGCAAGCGGCTGCCCGCGGAACACAAGGTGGCGCTCGTCGGTTCCAGCGAGCGCTTCGAGTTCACGCCGTCCAATCCATGGATCGCCGTCGGCTGGCGCGAACCGCAAGACGTGGCCGTCGATCTGGTCGAGCGCATGAAAAAGCATCGCATCGACTTTCACACCCAGCTCGTCACGTCGATCGATGCGCAAGCATCGAAGCTCACGCTCGCGGACGGCACCGTGCTGGCGTACGACTATCTCGTCATCGCCACCGGGCCGAAGCTCATGTTCGAGGAAGTGCCCGGGCTCGGTCCGCACGCCAACACGCAATCCGTCTGCACGCAGGCGCATGCCGCGCAGGCGTGGGATCGTTATCAGGCGTTCCTCGCCGATCCCGGCCCCATCGTGGTCGGTGCCGCGCCGGGTGCAAGCTGCTTCGGTCCAGCCTACGAGTTCGCGATGATCCTCGATGCCGACCTGCGCAAGCGCAAGCTGCGCGACCGCGTGCCGATGACCTTCGTCACCAGCGAGCCTTACGTCGGTCACATGGGGCTCGGCGGCGTCGGCGACAGCAAGGGCCTGATGGAGTCCGAACTGCGCCAGCGCCACATTCAGTGGATCGCCAACGCGAAGATCACCGGCGCCAGCGATCGCGAAATGCAGGTCACCGAGCTGGTGCCGAACGGCCAGAGCAAGGACCACGTGCTGCCGTTCAAGTACTCCATGGTCATTCCCGCCTTCAAGGGCGTCGATGCCGTGGCCGCCGTGCCCGGGCTGTGCAATCCGCGCGGTTTCGTGCTGATCGATGAACATCAGCGCAACCCGAAGTACCGCAACATTTTCAGCGCCGGTGTCTGTGTCGCCATTCCGCCCGTGGAGGTCACACCCGTGCCCACCGGTGCACCGAAAACCGGCTACATGATCGAGTCGATGGTCAGCGCAATCAGCGAGAACATCATCGCCGAGATCGAGGGCCGCAGCGCGCAGGCACGCGCCACCTGGAACGCAATCTGCCTCGCCGACTTCGGCGACACCGGCGCGGCGTTCGTGGCATTGCCGCAGATTCCGCCGCGCAACGTCACGTGGACGAAGCTCGGCAAGTGGGTGCATGTCGCCAAGATCGCGTTCGAGAAATACTTTCTGCACAAGGTGCGCAGCGGCGACATCGCGCCGGTGTACGAGCGATATGTCTTGAAGGCGCTCGGCATCATGAGTCTCAAGTAGGGAGACGGCGATGCGACGCGTCGTATGCATTGCCCTGTGCGCAGGCTCTCTCGCGAACCTCTCCGCCATGAAGGCGAATGCCGAGTCCCTCGACGAGGCCTGGGCGCTGGCATTGCAGAACGATCACGCGCTGGCGGCGGTGCGACTGGAAACGCAGGCAGCGACGCTGGATGCAGCGGCGGCGCGCGCGCAGCGCTATCCGAGTCTCACGGCCAGCGGCAGCTTCGTGCAGTTCCAGGACGCGCCTGCATTCGACTTCTCTGCCGCGGGCATTGCGGTGCAGATGCCGGAAGTCGTCGACAACGACAACACCCTGATGGGCAGTGTGATGCTGAGCGTGCCGCTCTACACCGGCGGACGCATTCGGAGTGCGGTGCGCGCAGCAGCGCAAGGGCAGCGCGCCCGCGAATCGGGTGAGGCGCAGGCCGTGCAGAACACGCGGCTTGCAGTTGCCGAAGCTTACGTCCAGGTGCTGCGTGCGCAACGGGCGCTGTCAGTGGCGCAGAGCAACGAGACCAGCCTCGACGCCTATGCAGCCGAAGTGAAATCCATGTTCGACCGGGAGATGGTGGCACGCAACGATCTGCTCGCTGCGGACGTGGCGCTCGCCGATGCGCGTCAGAATCGCAGCCGCGCACGCAATGCGGTGAGCCTGGCACGCGCTGCCTACAACCGGCGGCTCGGCCAGCCGCTGACGCGCGAGGTCGATCTCGACGAGTCGTTGCCTGCGCCCGCGACACCTCTGGATCGCGAACCGATCGAACGCCTCACTGAACGTGCGCTGGCGAATCGCGGCGAATTGAAAGCTCTCGAGGCACAGGCACTCGCTGTGGGCTATCAGGCCGATGCAGAACGAGCGCGAGTCAGGCCGCAACTGGTGCTGAGCGGCGGCTATTCGTATCTCGGCAACGACGTGCTGGATCGCCAGGATTTCGTCACTGCGTCGCTGGGCTTCAGCTGGCCGGTGTTCGATGGCGGCGTCGCCCGCAATCGCAGCGCTGCGCTGCGCCGCCAGCAGAACGCCGTGCAGGAGCGCCGTGCCGACACGGAAGCGATGATCGCTCTGGAAGTGCAGCAGGCAGTGCTCGATTCGCAGGAAACGCAGGCACGCGTCGCCGTGACGGCCGATGCCGTGACCCAATCCGAGGAGAATCTGCGGATCACCCGGCAGCAATATCAGGCCGGTCTCGTCATCAGTACCCGGGTGCTCGAGGCCGAATCGCTGCGGGTCATCAGCCGGACCAATCACGACAACGCCGTGCTCGACGCCGCCCTGGCGCAGTACCGGCTGGCCCGTGCCGTGGGCGAGCTGTGAGCGTTTGCAGCGGCCTTGACTCCCTCCGCAGCCGCCAGTAATACTCCCGCGCCATGTATACCAACGTAGCCAATGTCTCCAACCGCTGGTGGTGGCGCCCCTTGTAAGGAGAGGGCTGCTGGGCTGCGCTGCGCTTAACAAAAGACTGCTGAAGATCCAAAAACCCATCTCCGAGCGAATGCCGGGATGGGTTTTTTATTGCCTGCGAGATTGGTGATGGAAGTGATGAAGGTGAGGGAAGTGATGAAGGTGATACAGGAATCCGGGAGCGGGGACACCCGTCAGCGTCGTTGTACCGGGCGGCGGTGGCAC
>DASTRD010000006.1:0-20292 GCA_035761425.1 Povalibacter sp. | reverse complement strand
GAAATTGCCTTCGCCGAAGCCGTCGTTGCCCTTGCGCTGGATGATCTCGAAAAAGATCGGCCCGATGACGTTCTGTGTGAAGATCTGCAGCAACACGCCCTCGCCCTTCTCCGGGCTGCCATCGATCAGGATGCGGCGCTTGCGCAGCTCCTCCAACTTTTCGCGATGACCGCGCACCCGGGCATCGACCCCTTCATAGTATGTCTCGGGCGTATCCTGGAACTGCACGCCCTGGCTGCGCAGTGCATCCACGGTCGCGAAGATGTCCGGCGTACCCAGCGCGATGTGCTGGATGCCTTCGCCGTGATATTCGCGCAGATATTCTTCTATCTGCGATTTGTCATCCTGCGATTCGTTGATCGGAATGCGGATCTTGCCGCAGGGACTGGTCATGGCCCGACTGAACAATCCCGTCTTCTTGCCTTCGATGTCGAAGTAGCGGATCTCGCGGAAGTTGAACAGCTTCTCGTAGAAGCCCGCCCACTTGTCCATGTTGCCGCGCGCGACGTTGTGCGTCAGATGGTCGATGTATTCGAGTCCGGCGGATGGCGCATTGACCGCATCGCGCACCGGCACGAAGTCCACGTCATAGATCGTGCGATCGCCGTAACGGTCGACGAGATAGATGAGACTCCCGCCGATGCCTTCGATGGCAGGAATCTGCAGCTCCATCGGCCCGACAGGCGTCTGCACTGGCCGGGCACCCAGTTCCACGCAACGGCGGAACGCAGCGGCGGCATCGCGTACACGAAAGGCCATGGCGCAGGCCGAGGGGCCGTGCGCCTGTGCGAAGCGCTGCCCGAAACCGCCGCTCTCGGCATTGATGATGAAGTTGATGTCGCCCTGCCGATGCAACGTGACGTTTTTGCTGCGATGGCGGGCAGTCGCCGGAAAACCGAGGCGCTCAAACAGCGCCCGCAGCAGTTCCGGATCGGGCGCCGTGTACTCGACGAACTCGAAGCCGTCGGTTCCGGCGGGGTTGTCGAACAGATCGGCGCCGGGCGATGGCGCCTGCTTGCGGGTTTCGGCAGTCA
This sequence comes from Povalibacter sp., assembly GCA_035761425.1. Lineage (GTDB taxonomy): Bacteria > Pseudomonadota > Gammaproteobacteria > Steroidobacterales > Steroidobacteraceae > Steroidobacter. The sequence goes on along the minus strand of DASTRD010000006.1, from coordinate 19,258 downwards.
TGCGAAGGATTCCTGGAAGTCGACCAGGACCGTTGCAGCGCGCCATTGCATACAGCTAAAGTCCGCTCCGGCCCGGCACAATGAAAAGTAGTTGCAATTGAAACTATTCGACCGGGACGAGTCAATTACGGTCCTCCGCGCATGAAGAAAAGCAAGACACCGACGGCCGCACCCGCCTCACGCCTGCATCTGGACAGGTTCATTCCCTACCGCCTGTCCGTACTCAGCAACACGGTCAGCATGAGCCTGGCGCGCGCCTATGAACGGGAGTTCGACCTGTCGATTCCGGAATGGCGCGTGGTCGCCGTGCTGGCACGTTACCCGGACCTCTCGGCGGTCGACGTCGCCGAACGCACTGCCATGGACAAGGTTGCCGTCAGCCGTGCGGTGCAGAGCCTGCTGGCCGCGAAGCGACTCGTGCGCAGAAACGATCGGCACGATCGACGTCGTTCCGTGCTGCGGCTGTCGGCCAGCGGCCGATCTGTATACACGCGCATCGCGCCACTCGCGCTTGCTTATGAAAAGGATCTGCTGTCGCAACTCAGCGCCGCCGATCGCAGGACGCTGGATCGGCTGATGACACTGCTGTTCAAGCGCGCGCGGCTGATCATGTGACCAACGCGGGCATGAATGACTGTGCCGTGCAAGCAGAGGTTGCGGCCCGTAACGCCGGCAGCGGTGCCGCTGTAACAGGATGTAACCGGATCAAACGACGGCGAGTTGGCTATACTTCGCGAGGTTTTCGCCCGGCATGCCGGGTTCGGACATCCCTGGCAGCGAGTGGACGTGTGGAGGCGATCGGGTGAGGACAGTGGCGGAGTTCCGGATTGAGTATCTGCAGCATCTGGATGCGCACGGCAACGCCGTCGGCGAACTTCCCGCCTTTGCCGCCGACAACAATGAACTGCTGCGGATGTACGCCGCCATGCTGCGCGCCCGCACCTTCGACGGCAAAGCCATCAATCTGCAGCGCACCGGCAAGCTCGGCACTTATGCACCCTGTCTCGGCCAGGAGGCGACCCACGTCGGCGTCGGCGCCGCCATGCGTCCGGAAGACTGTCTGGCCATTGTCTATCGTGAGATCGGCACGCTGTTCTGGCGCGGCGTGCGCATGACTGACGTGCTGCTCTACTGGGGCGGCGACGAGCGCGGCAACAACTTCGCCGGTCCACGCCACGATTTTCCGTGGTGCGTTCCCATCGGAACGCAGACGCTGCATGCCGCCGGCGCTGCGATGGCATTCAAGATCCGCAAGGAGCCGCGTTGCGCCGTGGCGTATATCGGCGACGGCGGCACTTCCGAAGGCTCTTTCTATGAAGCCATCAATCTCGCCGGTGCGCGCCAGTTGCCGGTGGTGTTCGTGATTTCCAACAATCAATGGGCCATTTCCGTGCCGCTGGCCGAACAGACCGCCGCGAAGACGCTGGCGCAGAAGGCCATTGCCGCCGGCATTCCCGGCGTGCAGGTCGACGGCAACGACGTGATCGGTGTGCGCGCGTGCATGGAACAGGCGCTGGCCACGGCACGCAGCGGTGGCGGACCCACCGTGATCGAAGCGCTGAGCTATCGCCTGAGCGATCACACAACCGCCGACGATGCCAGCCGCTATCGTTCCGAGAGCGAAGTGACGCAGGCCTGGGAACTGGAGCCGCTGGCCCGCATGCGCCGCCTGCTCACCAGCCGCGGCGCACTCGACGACGCGCGCGAGCAGACCATGAAGGCCGAGTTCGCCCGCGAAGTCGAAGCTGCCGTGAAGGAATATCTCAGCGTGCCGCGCCAGAACACCGACGCGATGTTCGATCATCTCTTCGCCAATCCGCCGCCGTACATGGAAACCCAGAAGGCCATGGCACGCCGCTACGCCGGCACCGGCAAAGCCTCGCACTAGTCGGACCGTCGATGCCCAAAGTCACAATGATCGAAGCCATTGCGATGGCGCAGGCGTGGGAACTCGAACACGATCCCGGCGTGGTCGTGCTCGGCGAAGACGTCGGCCGCAGCGGCGGTGTCTTCAGAGCCACCGTGGGATTGCAGGAGCGCTTCGGCAAGGAACGCGTGCAGGACACACCGCTGGCCGAGAACATGATTGCCGGCATGTGCGTCGGCATGTCGGCGCAGGGCATGAAGCCGGTCGCGGAAATCCAGTTCATGGGCTTCATCTATCCGGCCATCGACCAGATCGTGAATCACATGAGCCGTCTGCGTCATCGCACGCGCGGCCGCCTGAGTTGTCCTGTGGTCATTCGCACACCGCATGGCGGCGGCATCCACGCACCGGAACATCATTCCGAAGCAGTCGAGTCCATGCTGGCGCACATACCCGGCATTCGCGTGGTCTGCCCTTCGTCTCCGGCACGCGCCTATGGCCTGTTGCTGGCGTCGATCCGCGATCCCGATCCGGTGGTATTTCTCGAACCGACGCGCATCTATCGTTACGTGAAGCAGGAAGTCGCCGATGACGGCGCCGCACTGCCGCTCGACACGTGCTACATCCTGCGCGAAGGCGAGGACGTTACGCTGGTCAGCTGGGGTGCGATGACGGTCGACGTGCTGCAGGCCGCCGAACAGCTCGCCGCCCAGGGTGTGAGCGCCGAAGTGATCGATCTGGCCACCGTGAGCCCCATCGACGCCGAGACCATTCTCGATTCCGTCGCGAAAACCGGGCGGCTGGTCATCGCGCACGAGGCGGCGCGCAATTGCGCGGTCGGAGCGGAGATTGCCGCCATCGTTGCCGAAGAAGGCCTGTATGACCTGGTCGCCCCGATCAGGCGCGTGACGGGATATGACACCGTGATGCCGCTGTATCGTCTCGAGAATGAATTCATACCGGGCGTCGTACGAATCGTCGATGCCGTGAAAGACGTGATGAGCGCCTGAGGCTTTGCGGACAGACAGAATGCTCAAGATTTCAGTTCAATCGATCGTCGCCCGCGTGGCTGTCAGCGCTGTGACCGCGCCATGATCACCTTCAACCTGCCCGATCTCGGTGAAGGCCTGCCGGAAGCGGAAGTCGTTTCCTGGCATGTGAAGGAAGGCGAACATGTGGAACTCGACGCGCCGCTGCTTTCCGTCGAAACCGCCAAGGCGGTCGTCGAAGTGCCGAGCCCGTACAGCGGCGTGATTGCGCGACTGCATGCAAAGCCAGGCGATACCGTCCAGACCGGCAGACCTCTGGTCGATTTCGATCTGCCCGACATGCCAGGCGCGTCGAGCCCGGCGCCTGCCGCATCGCCCGAAGTCGCTGCCGAAGGGATGGTCGTCGGCCATATGGCTGCGAGCGGCACCGAACTCGTCGATCGCGCCATCGTGGGTCGCAGCCGCCGTACCGCGCGCGACCGTGTTCGCGCCGCCCCTGCTGTGCGGATGCTCGCCAGACGCCTCGGCGTCGATCTGACTGCATGCAACGCCACCGGTCGGCACGGGCTGATCAGCGTGGATGACGTTCTGGCCCGCGCCAATGTCGGCAGCGGTGGTGGCGCTCCCGCCGTTCCGGGCATCACCGACGATGATCGTCTGCGCGGCACGCGCAAGGCCATGTCCGTCAGCATGTCGCAATCACGCGATCAGATTGCAATGTGCACGGTCTTCGACGATGCCGACATTCACCCCTGGTACGGGCAGGCGGACATCACGGTGCGCATCATTCGCGCCATTGTCGCGGGCGCGAAAGCAGAACCCGGTCTCAATGCGCTGTTCGATGCCAACGTACCGGCGCGCAAGATCATCGAGCAGGTGCATCTGGCCATTGCGGTCGATTCCAACGGCGGCCTGATAGTGCCTGTACTCAGGGATGTGGGCTCGCAAAGCGCAGCGCAACTGCGCGCGACACTGAACGACCTGAAGGAGCGCGTTCGCAATCGCACCGTGACGGTCGAGGAAATGCGCGACTACACATTCACGTTGTCGAACTTCGGCACGATGGCCGGCCGGTATGCAACGCCGCTGGTGACACCGCCGACCGTGGCGATTCTCGGCGTCGGCAAAGTGCAGCGCGATGTCGTCGCCGGTGCCAGCGCGCCGGAAATTCACATGCGTCTGCCCTTGTCGCTGACCTTCGATCATCGCTGCATCACCGGCGGCGAAGCGTGCCGGTTTCTCGGCGCCGTGATCGCGGACCTCGCACAGGCAACGTAGTCGGTCGATTTCTGCGGCTGGTGGGATACCGGCCGGTCAGGATGAGCGACGGTGCGCAGCGACGCGTTCCGTCATCCACTCGCCATCCGGCGAGAACGCATGCATGCCCGAGTCAGACGACCGTCGAAACGGTGGGACCACTACGCATTGCGGCACAGATCTCTCCTCGCCTAAATCCCCTTTCTACTTTCATCATGGCCAAGGCTATGCACGGCACCATTCCCGCCGCCCGCAGAAAGATCATCGAACGAGTCAGCGCCATCGCGCGCCGGCGCGCACGTCGCGGCGATCCACCCGCGGCACGCAACTTCATGGAGCAGTACTACCGCGGCGTCGCGGAGGAAGATCTGGCGCAGTACGCCGAGTCCGATCTGGCCGCCGGCGCCCTGGATCATCTGCGTTTCGGAGCCGTGCGCAAACGCGGACGCGCCGTGGTGCGAGTTTTCAACGCCGACCCCGCACGCCATGGCTGGTCATCTCTGCACACCGTGGTCGAAGTGGTCGTGGAAGACATGCCGTTTCTGGTCGACTCCATCGGCATGGTGCTGAACCAGGCGGGGCTGACCATTCATCTGATGATTCATCCGATCATCGCGGCGCGACGCGATGCCGCCGGGCACCTGCTCGAGATTGCCGACGATCAGCGCAGCGACGGCAAGTTCGTGGCCGAATCCTGGCAGCGCATCGAGATCGGACGCATCGTCGATGAGCGCCGACTGCGGGAACTGCAGCGCAGGATCGAAAGCGTCATCGAAGACGTGCGCTTCGCCGTGCTCGACTGGCAGCCCATGCGGACGCGTGCGCTCGAAACAGCGCGTGCCATCGAAAGCGAAAAGCCGCCGGTGCCTGTCAACGAGGCACGCGAAGTAGCCGCGCTGCTGGAATGGATGGAGGCGAATCACTTCACCTTTCTGGGCTATCGCGAATATCGGCTGCGGCGTGGGCGCAGCGAAGATCTGCTCGAACCTCTGCTCGAAACCGGGCTCGGCATCCTGCGTAAACGATCGGGCCAGAAGCCGGAGACGCTGCGCCTCACCGGAGAGATGCGCGCCCACGCCCGCGAAGCCGACCTGCTGACCATCACCAAGGCCAACTCGGTCTCGACGGTGCATCGTGCGACCTATCTGGACTACATCGGCATCAAGACTTTCGACAAGAGCGGTCGGGTCAATGGCGAGCGCCGCTTTCTGGGCCTGTTTACTTCCTCTGTCTACAGTCGCAGTCCGCGCGACATTCCGTTGCTGCGTCACAAGATCGAACGCGTCATCGATCATTTCGGACTGGATCCCGCCAGCCATGACGGCAAGGCGGTGGCGCACGTACTCGACACTTATCCGCGGGATGAACTGTTCCAGGCGCGCGTACCGGATCTCATCCGCATCGTGCGCGGCATCGTCAATCTTTACGAACGACATCGCGTGCGCGTGTTCCTGCGCCGCGACGCCTTCGACCGGTTCTACTCCGGGATGATCTACGTGCCGCGCGATCGCTACAGCACGCAGGTTCGCAACAAGATCGAGGCCCTGGTGCGCGATCGGCTGCACGCCACTGCCATCGAATCGCAGGTGCAGCTGTCCGAATCGGCGCTGGCTCGCGTGCACATGATCGTGCGCCTGCCGCCGGGCGGCGCACCGCGCGTGGACGCCGATGCGCTCGAGGCGCAGATCGCGGACGCCGTGCGCACCTGGGACGATCAGTTGCGCGAAGCACTCATCGAGCGTCATGGCGAAATTGCCGGCACGGCGCTGGCCGAACGACTCACCGGCGCATTTCCCGCGTCCTATACCGAGGATGCATCGACGCCCATGGCAGTTGCCGACGTCGAGCAGATCGATCAGGTCATGCAGGACGCCGACCGCATTGCCATGCGCCTGACGAAGGGCGAGCACAACACCGTGCATCTGCGGCTGTTCCGTTCCGCCTCGCCGCTCGTGCTGTCGCGCGCTCTGCCCATTCTCGAGAATCTGGGCTTCACGGTGCTGACCGAGCGTCCGTATCGCATCACGCCACCGCGCGCAGACGACGGCCGGCCACTCGAAATCTGGCTGCAGGATTTCGAAATGCAGCGTCGCGACGGTCGCGCCGCCGATCCCGACCAGCTTGGCGCTCGCTTCACCGATGCGTTCATTGCGGTATGGCGCGATCACGCCGAGAACGATGGCTTCAATCGCCTGATCGTCGATGCCGGGCTCGATTGGCGACAGGCAATGGTGCTGCGCGCTTATTGCCGCTTTCTGCTTCAGGGCGGCACTGCTTTCAGCCAGGTCTACATGGAGCAGGTGCTGGCTTCCAATGCGGCGATCGCGGCGACACTTTCGGCGATTTTCGAAGCGCAGTTCGATCCCGAGCGCGCAGCAGCCGGCCGCAATGCAGCGATCACGCGCTTGCGCAAACAGCTTGCCCGACAACTCGACAAGGTCACGAGTCTCGATGAAGACCGCATTCTGCGTCGCTTTGCCAGCGCCATAGCCGCGACGCTGCGTACCAACTATTACCAGACCGATCCCGCTCATCCGCAGCGTCACAAGACGTATCTGTCGCTGAAGCTGGATTCGCGCAACATTTCCGATCTGCCCCAGCCGCGGCCGGCGTTCGAGATCTTCGTGTATGCACCACGGGTCGAAGGCGTGCATCTGCGTATGGGACCTGTCGCGCGTGGCGGCATCCGCTGGTCGGATCGCCGCGAAGATTTCCGCACCGAAGTTCTCGGGCTGATGAAAGCCCAGAACGTGAAGAACACGCTCATCGTGCCGGTCGGCGCGAAGGGCGGGTTCGTTCCCAAGCGGCTGCCCGCCAATGCAAGTCGCGAGGACACGCAGCGTGAGGGCGTGGAGTGCTATCGCACGTTCATCCGCGCGCTGCTCGATGTGACCGACAACATCGTCGACGGACGTGTCGTTCCGCCGCCGCGGGTCGTGCGCCGCGACGGCGACGATACCTATCTGGTCGTGGCGGCCGACAAGGGCACGGCCACATTCTCGGACACGGCCAACAGCATCTCCGCCGAGTACAACTTCTGGCTGGGCGATGCCTTCGCCTCCGGCGGTTCGGCCGGCTATGACCACAAGAAGATCGGCATCACGGCGCGCGGTGCGTGGGAATGTGTCAAACGCCACTTTCGCGAAATCGGCGTCGATACGCAGTCGCAACCCTTCACCGTCGCCGGCATCGGCGACATGGCCGGCGATGTGTTCGGCAACGGCATGCTGCAATCACCGCATATCCGTCTGGTCGCCGCTTTCAACCATCAGCACATATTCCTGGATCCCGCACCGGACGCGTCGGCGAGCTTCGCCGAGCGTGAGCGGCTTTTCAGGCTGCCGCGCTCGAGCTGGACGGACTACAACCCGCGACTGATCTCCGCCGGAGGCGGCATCTATCCACGCGCCGCAAAGTCGTTGCAGATTTCGACGCGAGCGCAGGAGATGCTCGGCATCGATCGCACCACGCTCACGCCTCAGGAACTGATCCGCGCCATTCTGTGCATGCCGGTGGATCTGCTCTGGAATGGCGGTATCGGTACCTACGTGAAGGCGAGCGACGAAACCAACGCGGATGTCGGCGACCGCGCCAACGACGCGGTACGCGTCAATGGCCGCGACCTGCGCTGCAAGATCATCGGCGAAGGCGGCAACCTCGGCATGTCACAGCGCGGTCGCATCGAATACGCCCTGCACGGTGGCCGGCTCAATACCGACTTCGTCGACAACTCGGCGGGCGTCGACTGCTCCGATCACGAAGTCAACATCAAGATCCTGCTGAACTCTCTGCCGAAGCAGGCGGGTCTGACGCTCGCCGCGCGCAACAAGCTGCTTGCCGCGATGACGGATCAGGTCGCCCAGCTGGTCCTGCGTGACAACTACCTGCAAAGCCAGGCGCTCTCGATGATGGAAGCGCGCGCCGCCAAAGACCTGCTGGAACACGTGCATACGCTGCGTTCGCTGGAAGTTGCCGGGCTGCTGGATCGCGGACTCGAATTCCTGCCGACGGCCGAGGAGATCGAGGAGCGACGCAAGGCCGGCAGAGGTCTGACGCGGCCGGAACTGGCGATTCTTCTGGCCTACGCCAAGATGGCGCTGAATTCGCTGCTCATCGAGTCCGACGTGCCCGAAGACCCCTATCTGGGTCACGAACTCGAACGCTACTTTCCGCCGCAGATTCAGCAGCGCTTCGCACGCCATCTGCCGCGGCATCGACTGCGCCGCGAAATCATCGCGACCGCCACCACCAACAGCATGGTCAATCGCATGGGTGCGTCGTTCGCGCGCCGTGCCCAGGAAGATACCGGCGCAGATGCAGCCAGCGTGGTGCGTGCCTATGCGATCGCGCGCGAAGCGCTCGGCATGCGCGATACCTGGAGCGCCATCGAGGCTCTCGATGCCAGGATCGACGCCCGCATGCAATACGAGATGATGTTCGAAACCACGCGTCTGCTGCGCTTCTGTACGTACTGGCTGATCCATCGGCATCCGGGCGAACTGCATATCGAACGGCAGGTCGGCCGCCTGCGACCGGGGCTGAGCCGGCTGGACGCCGCGTTACCGCGCATCCTCTGCGGCGACGATCTCGATCTGTTCCATTCGAAGCATCAGCATTATCGCGCCGCACGGGTGCCCGAAGCGCTCAGCAAGCGCATGGCAAGCCTCGTTGCGCTGCGTTCCGGGCCGGACGTGCTCGATCTGTCGGGGCAGACAGGTCTGGCCATCGAGGCAGTGGCCGCCGTGTACTTCCAGATTTCCACCGCGCTCTCGCTCGACTGGGTCCGCGCCCAGATCGAATCTCTCAATGTCGAAGGTCACTGGCAGGCGCTGGCGCGTTCGAGCCTGCGCGACAACATCTATGAACTCCAGCGCCGCCTGTGCCAGCAGGTCCTGGGCAAGTCCCGCAAATCGCCTTCTGCTGCGGTCGAAGACTGGCTCGCACGACGCAGCAGCGCCGTCGACCATCTGCGCCGGACCATCAAGGACATGCGGGCACTGCCGCAGATGGACTTCGCCACGCTGTCGGTGGCGCTCGAGGCGGTCAGAGCGACTGCCGATGAGCATTGACGGCGCCGAATGAACTCACGGAAATTGCGCAAAAAGGCCGCCCGGACCATCGGCATGGCTGACCGGGCAAGCGTGCCTCTGGTATAAAGCGCGCACATTTTCCGCAACTTCCACCTTCAATCAGTTCATCCTCATGCCCGGCAAACTCGTTCTCGTCCGTCACGGACAAAGCCTCTGGAATCTCGAAAACCTGTTCACCGGCTGGGTGGACGTCGATCTCACCGAGCAGGGCCGCAACGAGGCTCGCGACGCCGGTCGTCTGTTGAAAGCCGAAGGTTTCCAGTTCGATCTGGCCTTCACCTCCGTGCTCAAGCGGGCCATCCGCACTCTGTGGATCGTTCTGGATGAGATGGACCTGATGTGGCTGCCGGTGGAACGCAGCTGGCGACTGAATGAACGTCATTACGGCGCGTTGCAGGGCCTGGACAAGGCCCAGACCGTGGCCAAGCATGGCGCCGAGCAGGTGAAGATCTGGCGTCGCAGTTACGATGTGCCGCCGCCAGCGCTCACGCTCGATGATGAGCGCCATCCGCGCTTCGACCGCCGCTACGCCGCTCTCAAGCCGGATGAACTGCCCGCCAGCGAATCGCTGAAGACCACGCTGGATCGCGTGCTGCCGTACTGGAATACGCGCCTCGCCCCCGAATTGCGGGCCGGCCGCAACGTGCTGATCGTCGCGCACGGCAACAGCCTGCGTGCACTGGTGAAGATGCTCGACAACATGTCCAACGAAGACATCATCGAGTTCAACATCCCCACGGGCGTTCCCATCCTGTACGAACTGGACGACCAGCTGAAACCGCGGGTGCCCCGCCGCTTCCTCGGCGATCCCGAAGCCATCAAGGCCGCGGCCGATGCCGTGGCTCGTCAGACCGAAGCCAGGAAGTAGGAACGAACAGCCGCACAATTCGCGCAGCAGGCACAAGTTCGTTTGTGCCTGGCGCTTGCGGCTATTTCCGGCTGATCACTCTTCCGGAGCCACCGTCAGGCGGATGCCGTCGAGGGCTTCCGTGAATATCACCTGACATGACAGCCGCGATGCACCTTCGCGGTACGTCGTGAGGATCGTGACCAGTTCACGCTCGTCATATCCCATCCCGGACAGTCGACTGATCCACGCCGGATCGATGTAGACATGACAGGTGGCACACGAACAGTAGCCACCGCAGCTTGCCACCACGAAGTCGTGCTCTCGCAGGATCTCCATGAGCTTGCCGCCGGCTGGCGCTTCGATGACGTGTTCCTGACCGTAAGTGTCGGTGACATGAATGGTGGGCATGAAGAGATGATCGGAGACTGAAAATTGCCGGCGGTCCGCCCGGCACTATCGATCATCAGGCATCAACCAGCAACTCCCTCACCTGCGTCCACAGATCGCGGATGCAGTCGAACAGCCAGCAACACTGCTCCAGGCGCGCCAGCGAGTCGGTGTCTGTCGTCGCGTCATAAGCTGTCAGCAGACGTTCGCGCAGGCTCCGGTCGTATCCGTGGTAGACACACAGGGACGCGAGGTCGAAATAGCGCTCGCCCAGGCCTGCATATTCCCAGTCGATGAAACGCAAGCGGCCATCGTCGACTATGTTGAGCGCGTGCACGTCGTTGTGACACAGACAGTGATCCTCGAACTGCCGCAGCTGAGCGGCGATCCCGAGTGCGCGCTGGCGCTGTTCGGGCGAGGGACCTGTGGCACCGTGCCGATCGAGCGTATGCAGGTACCCTTCGACCACTTCGAGCAGTTCGACACGGCGTATGCCGGGAGGCAGCCCGAGCCGATGCAGATTGCGAAAGACGCCGGCCACCCGCGCGATGTTGCGTTCGTCGACGGCATCGCTCGCCGTCCACGTCGCTCCGGCGTAGCGGGTCACCAGTACATGCTGCTGCGGATCGTTGCGAACGACGTCCGGACCGAGGCCGGCAAGCGCCACGGTCTTCAGAATGATGGCTTCGCTGCTGCGGTCGATCTGGAGCGAATCTTCTGACGTATTGCTGCAACGAACGACGAAGGTGTCGTGCGCGGATTTCACCAGCCAGCTTTCGTTGGTCAGGCCATGCTTGATGCGCTCGATGCTGTCGATGGCGCCGACATCCCTGCCGATGAGCGCGCGGACTCTATCCGGCGACATGCTGTGCTTCCGCTGCGGCTGGCGACGCTGCCGCCTGACGCGCGACCTCGCGACGCCACGTGAAGTAGCCGCGCACCACAATGACCAGATAGATCGCGAACAGCAACGCAGTGACCAGCAGTCCCTGGGAGTAGTACAGCCACACGCCGACAGCATCGAAGATCAGCCAGTACAGCCAGTTCTCGATGACGCGCCGCGCAACCATCCAGGTGGTGATGACGCTGCCCCAGGTCACGAACGAATCCACGTAGGGCATGGCCGCGTCGCTGTGTTGCAGCACCCAGCCATTCGCGAGCGTTGCGACGATCACGGCGACGAAAGCGCCAATGTGCTGAGGTGCACGCCAGTGCCGGATCAGCACTTCGCCACTGTCCGTGCGACCACGGCGCCAGTCGATGAAGCCGACCACCGCCATCACGAGGTAGAACGCATTCAGCAGCGTCTGCATGTACAGCGACGCCCGTGCGGTCACGAACAGATAGATGGTGGTGCTGACGAATGCACACAGCCAGCACAGCAGATTGCGCCGCACTGCCAGCAACAGGTAGGCAAGCCCCAGCGCAGCGGCCACCGCCTCCCACGGCGAAGTGGCACGAAGCTGGTCGATGAATTCATTCATGACGGCGAAGAATCGAACTCATCTGCGTCATTGCGCCTGCTCGCCACCCAGCACCTTCATCACGAACACCTTGCGCCCCGCTTCCGCGAACGTCACTGCCGTTTCCTTCGCCAGGATTTCGAAGAGGTGCTGATGCTCGCCGGAAATCTGGGTGCTCATGGAATTGGTGTGCACCTTGATCTGCGGATAGGTATTGAGACGGTCGATGAAGCCCTGAATGGCGGGGATGAAGTCGGCGTCGAGCGGATAGAGACTGATTTCGATGGAGGTATGCATGGGAAAGAGGGACTCCGATATTGCTGGGCAACCCGTTACGGATGACTGGTCTGCTGGTCTGCTGGTTTGCTGGTCAGAAGAAGAAAGAGACAGGACGATCGTAGCGGTCGCTGCTATTGCAGCGACCAGCGGAAGTCCACGCCATACTGCCGCGGTTCGCCCAGTTGCGTATAGCGCTTGTCCGGGAAGTCCGGTGGTTCGTTGCCGAAATAGAAACCGCGAACGACATAGTTCTGGTCGAATGCGTTACGTACCCACGCATGCACGCTCCAGTGTTTCGCCTCGTAGCCCGCTTTCAGGTTCGTCAGCGCATATGCCGCAGCGCGCTGATCGTTGGGCGGTACGTCGAAATAAAAATCATCCACGGCAGCGAAATCGACACGTGCCATCCACCCGAACGGCGAGCGCCACGTGGCATTGAGCGCGAACTGATACTCCGGCGCATGTGCCTGGTCGCGATGACTCAGGTCGACGCCCTCGGGGCGATAGCCCGAGTAGCGCGTGTGCAGCAGGCCGAGCGATCCGCCCACTTCCAGTTGCTGCGTCGCACGCCACTTCACACTGGCTTCCAGTCCGGTATTGCGACCGCCTGAGGCGTTGTCGGTGATGAAAAGATAGCTGTTGGGATTGCCGATCGGATCGAGCTGCACGCCGGTGGCCACCTGCATGTCCTCGCGCTTCATGTAGAACGCCGTGATATCGGCGTACAGGCGACGCTCGAACCACTCGCCCCTGGCGCCGATGTCGAGGCTCCACAGATATTCCGGCGCAAAGCGCTCCTTGATGGCTGCGGCCCGGCCGAGATTGAACCCGCCCGCCTTGTAGCCGCGCGAGAGGGTCGCGAACAGGCGTGTATTGGCCTGCGGATCGAAATGCAAAGTCGCCTGACCGCCCCACATGCGTTCGGTGTCGTCGGTATCGGTCACACGCGGGGCGCCATCCTGCACGCCCTCGTCGTGGTAGTCGGCGCTGCGCTGCTCGCCGCGCAAACCGAACGACCAGCCCCAGCGCTCGCTGAAGACTCCGTCGAGCTGGCCGAACATGGCCACATTGCGCGCGTCATAGCGGCTGTTGAGATGGTCGTCGCTCGAATCCGAATATTCCGGCGTAAACGGATCGACGTAATCGCCAACGCTGATCTCGTGAATGCGCTCGTCGAGATCGAGCGTATAGGCACCGATCAGCCAGGCGATGCTGCCGGCATCCTGCGACGCATCCGATGCCAGGCGCACCTCGAAGCTGCGCGCGCGGCGTGACGACCTCGCCTCATAGAAGTAGTCATAGGTATACGGGGCCCAGCTGTCCGGGTTGCCCCAGTCGCCGTCGAAACTGTTGACGCCATCGGAATCCGACAGCGTCGCGATGGCCGTCAGCGTGCCGAGCGAACCGGCGCGTGTTTCCAGGCGAATCGCCCCGCCATCGGCCTGCTGCGAATCCTTGCCCGGACGATCCGCGAGCGAACGGCGCGAATTGTCGATGGACCATGCGTCGTAGCCATTGTCGAGATCGACGTGCAGCCAGGTGACATCGACGGTCGTCTCTGCTCCCGGTTGCCAGCGCCATTTGCCGCGTGCCGTCAGTTCGTCGCGACCGTTGGTGTCGTCGCGATGCAGATAGCTGTCGGTGCGGAATCCGTCGCTGCGATAGCGCTGTACGCCGAGCCGCCATGCAGAGTTGAGCGACTCCACCGGACCGGTCGCCACGGCGCCGAAGGAAGTGCTGTCGTAATCGCCGACCGATGCCTGCGTCGATACATCGAACTGCGATTGCGGAGCGGCGCTGCGCAGAACGATGAGGCCGGCCAGCGCGTTGGCCCCGTAGCGCATCCCCTGCGGACCGCGCAGCACCTCGATGCGATCGACATCGAACAGCGTTGCAGCCATGCCGATACCGCTGAAATCGATATCATCGATCAGGAAACCGACCGACGGATTCGGTGCGCCTTCGTATTGTTCCCGTTCGCCGATGCCGCGCAGCTGGAAATAACGGGGTCGCGAAGTGCCGCCGGCCCAATGCAGGTTCGGCACCTGCGTCAGTACGTCCTCGAATTGCTGGCGTCCGGCGTCACGCAATGTAGTCGCATCGAGGACACTCACGCTGACGGGCGCATCGAGAAGGCTCTGGCGCCGAAGTGTCGAGGTGACGATGACTTCTTCGAGCACATCGTCGGCCGCCGCTGCACTCTGCCCAACCAGTCCCGCCCCCAACACCGCTATCGCAATCCAGGCACGCATGACGCATCTCCTGTCGGAAGATCCGGCCCGGCGCATGGACAGGTGCATTTGCGGACACGCAATGCCCGCGAATCGAAGCGACGACTGAAAACCGAACGGACAGACGCTCGCATACCTGCTCCCTACGCCGGTATTAACCGGATCAGGTTCAACGGGTCCGCCGATGAGCGTCCGGTGACGCGTTCGGCATCTCAGGCCCAAGTCAGGGCCACCCCAAGGTGGACGCGATTGTAGCGATGAGCGCGGCGCGAGGCTACACAGATGGAGAGCTGGCCAACTGGTTTGCTGGTCTGCTGGCCAGAGAAAAAGACAGAGAAGGCCGTTCCGTTTCGTCTGGCTGACAAGTCGGCTTGCGCTCTGCGACCACTTCCGCCATAAGATCGCGGTAATTTCTCCCGCACAGGTCACCGTTTCCATGACGACTCGCCGTTGCAGGCTGTTCCATGTCGATGCGTTCACGCGCCGGCGTTTCTGCGGCAATCCGGCCATCGTGGTACTGGACGCGGATCATCTGTCGGAAGATGAAATGCAGACGATTGCCGCCGAGGTGAATGGCGAGACAGGATTCGTGCTCGAATCCGACGGCAACGATCACGATATGCAGATCCGCTATTTCACGCCGCGCCATCCAGCGGCGTTCGTCGGTCACGTCACAATCGCTGCGCAATACGTGCGTGCCAGGGTCGACGGCAAGCCGCCCGGCAGGATTCGTCAGCGTACCGGCGCCGGCGTGGTCGAAATCGAAGTCAGTGAAGTGGACGGCGACCTGCGCGTCGCGATCACGCAGAGTCCCCCGTCTCTCGGCCCTGTGATTCCGGATCATCATCGCCGCCAGGTACTCGATGCACTCGGTATCTCCAGCCCCAGCCTGCACAACGATTGTCCGCTGCAGATTCTGACCAAAGGTTCGTCGCGACTGCTGATCGGACTGCGCTCACCGGAGCTGCTCGATTCGCTGAAGCCGGACTTCGAGGAACTGACCCGCCTCACGCCGCACGTGGGCGCCGAAGGCTATTTCGTTTTCGCACTCAGTCCGACCGCGGATGGCCCGGGCACCGAATCACGCATGTTCTGCCCGGCGCTCGGCATTCCCGAAGATCCGGTCAGCGGCAATGCTCACGGCATGCTCGGCGTGTATCTCGTCAATCAAGGATTGCTGCAGCCGAAGGACGGCCGCGTGGTCTTCCATGGCCGTCAGGGCGAATGGGTACGACGCCCGGGCACAGTGGAGGTGGAAGTCGAATCCTCGGGCAAGGTCGCACAGAACGTCAGGATCATCGGTGATGCGGTGATCGTGTACGAGGCTGAAGTGCAGGTCTGAAGCGCGAGCGCTTCAGACGGTCGGCTGGCCAACTGGTTTGACAGACGGTCGGCTGGACAGAGAACAGCCACTGGTCGGTGAATGAAGCATCGAAGTCAGCGGATGTCGGCTTGTGTCACTTTCCCACCCTTGCCGATCTTCAGTACTTTACGTACCGACGCAATGATGTCCTGCGGATCGTGTACCGCCATGACGATCTGAGTTCCCGACTGCGCCAACTGTTCGAGCACTTCCAGCACGTGTTCGCGCACATCGGCGTCGAGGCCGGTGCACGGTTCATCGAGAAGCAGCAGCTGCGGATCGTTGATCATGGCTCGCGCGATCAGCGCGAGTCGCATCTGGCCGTAGGACACCTGCCGCGGCCCGCGCTGCCGCAGATGTTCCAGACCGAAGAACCCGAGCCATTTCGTGGCTGCCTTGTAGTCGGCCCGCGTCGGCGGTGCATTCAGGCCAATGCTGGAGTAGCGGCCTGAGATCACGATTTCCTCGATCGAATGAGCGGCGAAGTGATTCGCCTGCAGTTCCGGCGAAACCAGCCCGACGCGACGTTTCCACTCTTCGATGCGCGAGCCGCGCGGCATGCGATCGCGTTCGATGCTGCCACCGAGCGCCGGATGCAGGTCACCGTAGATCAGATTGATCAGCGTGGATTTGCCGGATCCGTTTGCACCCAGCACTGCCCAGTGATCGCCGCGATTCAGCGTCCAGTTGAGGTCCCGGATGACGGGACGATAGTCGCGGTAGATGGTCGCGTTGCCGATGCGTACGAGCCAGCTTGCAGTTCGACTATTGCGAGCACGCGAAGCGGATGGGCGCATCCGGCGTGTGACTGCCAGCGTCTTCGCCCGCGTACGCCGCGCTGCTTTCGTTGATGCCGCTGCCGCACGAGGCGCAGGACTGAGCGGCGCCCCCTGTTTTACCGGCCCCGCCGCAATGATCCTTCCAGCGGCGATGCGTGCCACATGCGTCAGATTTCCGGGAAGCTCAGCCGGCCGATGCGACGTGATGATCCAGTCGTGACCGCCACGAGGCTGCTCCAGTGCGTGTCCCAGAATCTGCTTCGATCTGGCGTCGAGCCCGTTGAACACTTCGTCGAGCAGGAGCACCCGCGCCGCACCGGCGAATGCACGAGCCACCAACGCACGACGTCGTTGGCCGTAGGACAGCGCCAGAATGCTGCGGCTGCGCAGCGCCCACAGACCGAAGCGTCGCAGCAGGCGATCGACCTTTTCGCGCTGTGCGCGGGTCGGTCTGGTCAGCGGAATGTCTTCATCGAAGAGACCCGTGGTCACTACCTGCGTGACACTCAGGTTCCAGTCGTGGCGCACATATTTGTCCTGGCGCTCCGGTCCGACGTATGCGATCAGTTCCTTGATGCCCGCGGGCGCGTGCTGCGGCCTGCCACCGATGCGCCACGTGCAGCGCTCACGGCCGGTCGGCGTCGGCCAGATGTCTCCGCGCAGCATCTTGAGCAGCATGGACTTCCCGGACCCGTTGGGACCGATCAGCGCCCAGCGCTCGCCGCGCTTCAGTGCAAAGCTCACATCGTCGAGCACGACGTGGTCGTCGAGAATCAGCGAGCAGTGTTCGAGTTCGATCAGCGGTTGAGGCATGGAGATGACGCGTGACGAGTGAGGGCGTGAAGAATGGGAAGGTTTCGTCCCGGGCACAAGCCTCTTGCTCGTCACACGTCACTCGTCACCCCTCGAACAGCACACTCAGCATGCTGATGGAGCCCAGCTCGATTCCATCCGTGGGAAAAGTGGCCGGCTCGCCACCGCTCGCACCGAGGACATAGAGCAGCGGCAGATAGTGTTCCGGCGTCGGCACCGACAGCCGTGCAGCTTCATCTGTCTCGTAGTTGATGGCGAGCTGATGGTCGCCGCTGGCGACAGCATTGCGAATGCGATCGTTGAATGCCGTGGCCCAGGTGGGTCCTTCTCCCGATGAGTCCCAGTTCAGCAATCGCAGGTTGTGGACGACGTTGCCGCTGCCCATGAGCATTACGCCTTCGTCACGCAGGGCCGCGAGCTGCCGACCCAGCCGATAGTGAAAGTCCGGCGGCTGCGTCGCGTCGATGCTCAATTGCACGACCGGAATATCGGCACGTGGAAACATGCGCACGAGCACCGACCAGGTGCCGTGATCGAGCCCCCACTCATGATCCTCAGTGACGGTTACCGGCCTGAGCAGCGCCTGAACACGTTGCGCCAGTTCGGGCGCTCCGGGCGCCGGATAGCGGATCGCAAACAGTTCAGGCGGAAAGCCGTAGAAATCGTGAATGGTGCGCGGCTCACGCATCGCGGTGACGCCGGTACCGTTGGTGTACCAGTGCGCCGAAACCATGAGGATGGCGTTCGGACGCGCAATGCCGGCCCCGATCTGCTGCCAGGCGCGGGTGTGGGGATTGTCCTGGATGGCGTTCATCGGACTGCCGTGACCGACGAACAGCGCTGGCATACGGCTGGATTTCATGGTCCTGTTTTACCAGTGCCGCAGATCCGTAAACAGCCGGCGGGGGAATGGATGTTATTCGGAAGGGGTCACGAGAGTGACAAGGGTGACAGGAGTGACGGGGCGCCCGCGCGGCGGCGCTCCTCTCATTGATCCGCTCGCCGCACTCTCTTCCATCACCCTTGTCACTTCGTCACCCTCGTCACTCTCCCGTCACTCCCGCCCAACCAGCTATGATGCGCACCAGCGGCGTATGGACAGCGCCGGTAAAACGGCCGCGGAATGCTTCTTCGGTTATGTGGGGACGTGCTCCTGATGTGGATTGCAATCCTGGTTGCGTTGGTCGCGGTGCTGGTCATCGTCATGATGAAAGTCGCCGGCAGTCGCCGCTCAGCACCGGTGCCGGTCATCGTCCCCACCAGCGAGCCCGTCGCCACTCAGGTGATCCGCGCCACCGTTCCGTTCAGCACGGTCGAAGTCGACGCCGTGTTCACCCAGTGTTATCGCCTGGCTTTCCATGTCGCTGATCTCGAGCGGCCGGCCGACGACGAGCACGCCGAGCTGCTCGACGCGGTCAACAAGTCGCTCGACGAATCGGTCTACGAGCGCGATTACTTCCCGCGCCGTCCCATGCTGCTGCCCAAACTGTTGCAGACGCTGAACGACAGCGAGAGCACACGCGATCAGCTGGTGCGCGTGCTGATGGAAGACCCGACCCTGGCGGGTGCGGTGCTGCAGCGTGCCAACAGCGCGTATTACCGCACGTCGCCCGAACCGATCGAGAGCCTCGACAGGGCGGTGTTCCTGCTTGGCACCGACGGGCTGCGCTCGCTCGCTGCGGCCGCTATTTTGCAGCCGGTGTTCCGCATCCCCCGCGGTTCATTCAATCGCTTTCCCGAATTCACCTGGGAACAGGCGGAGCGCAGCGCCATCGCTGCGGAAGTGAAAGCCCGGTCCGTCGGCGATCCCGAACCCATCGTGGCGCGGCTGCTGGGTTCGCTGAGCCTGCTGGCGAATATCGTGCTGTTCCGTCTGACCATGGACAAATA
>DASTRD010000005.1:0-21748 GCA_035761425.1 Povalibacter sp. | reverse complement strand
TGCCGCTGCAATCGCTGCGCCTGTTCCAGCATTTCGCAGGCTTCGGCCCACATCCACGACTGCGGATTACGGATACCCATGACACGAACCCTGTAAGGACATGCCATCGAGGTGGGGGAGGAAAGAGGGGAATCAAGAGAGTCTGCTGGCCGACTGGTTTGCTGGTCGGCTGGCCAGAAACAGAAGAGGAGCAAGGGGGAAGCAAATTCTCAGAGTCTGCTGGCTGGCTGGTCGGCTGGCCAGAAACGAACCGGAACGAGATGGCACACTGCGCACTCTGGCCATCTGGCCAGCAAACCAGTTGGCCAGCCGTCCTCCTTATCCATATCCATGTCCCGCTTCGACCCCGCTTTTTACCAGCGCTTCTATCTCAATCCCCGCACCCGGGTGACGACCCGTCAGGAGATGTCACGCCGCGCGGCGCTCATCGCAGCGTCGATGAAGCATCTGGAATTACCAGTGCGCTCGATCCTCGATGCGGGTTGCGGACTGGGACTGATGCGCGCCACCCTGACTCGAGCATTGCCACGGGCGAGCTATACGGGGATTGAGGTGAGCGAACATCTTTGCAAGCGCTACGGCTGGACGCAGGCTTCGCTTGCCGACTACGCGCCCCGCAAGCGCTTCGATCTGATCGTCTGCTACGACGTCCTGCAGTATCTGTCCGACGCGCAGGCCCGTCGCGCGCTGGCAAATCTTGGTCGCCTGTGTCGCGGTGGACTGTATTTTCACGTGCCGACCCAGGAGGACTGGAGCGAGAACGCGGATCTCACTTGCAGCGACAGCGATATCCGCCTGCGGCCCGCCGAGTGGTACCGCACACGACTCGTCCGCCATTTCGATCACGCCGGTTTCGGCCTGTATGTCCGACGCGGCGTGCCGTTCGCTCAATGGGAGCTGGAGAAGGCTGAATAGCAGCCGAGAATGGCCGGAAGGAATCGCGATGGACGCAAAAAGGATGGAGGCCGTACAGAAGCGCCTGGCCGTCTTCGACGTTGCAAAAGTCCCGGAAGGACTTTTTCAACACCTTGCCAGCGCTTCAGGTCGCCGGTCGCGACCAGAACGGATCGTTGTCGGAATTGTCGCCCCAGCGTCCGACCAGCGTGTCGATGAAGCTGCGGACCTTCGCGGTCTGATGCTTGCGATGCGGATAGACCACGTAGATGCCGAGCGCGCCCGCGTCGTAGTCGGTGAAGAGCGGAACCAGCGCGCCGCTGCGCAGCTCCTCGCCGACATTGAATGAGGGCTGCAGGACCACACCCTGACCCTGCAAGGCGGCCAGCTTGAGCAGCTCGTTGCTGCTGGCACGCAGCGACCCGACAGCCTTCACCACCGAAGCGCGGTCTTCCCGTGTGAAGCGCCACTGTTCGCTGGCCAGCGTCGGATCGCTGAAGGTCAGGCAGTTGTGGTGCACCAGGTTTTCCGGGATCTGCGGCGTGCCGTGCCGCTCCAGATAGGAAGGTGCCGCGCATGTAATCAGATTCGACGTCGCAAACTTGCGCGCCACCAGATTGGTGCGCAGCTGATTGGTGATGCGCACGGCCAGATCGAAACCCTCTTCGATCAGATCCACCAGGTGATTGCTCACCGAGACCTCGATACGTACGTCCGGATACTGGCGCGAGTATTCGAGCAGCACCGGCCCGAGGTGATTCACGCCGAAATCCGATGAGACACTCATGCGCAGCGAGCCGCGCGGCGAAGTGCTTTGTGCGCCGGCAATGGCTTCGGCTTCGTCCAGATCCTCGAGCAGCTGCGCGCAACGCTGGTAGTACGCATGGCCGGAATCGGTGAGGCTGAGCGAGTGCGTCGAACGATTGAGCAGGCGCGAGCCGAGCGACTGTTCCAGATGACTGATGTATTTGGTCACCATGGGCGCGGATACGCCCATGCGGCGCGCGGCCTCGGCGAAGCTGCCGGATTCCACCACGCGCACCAGCGCCTGCATACACGTGAACTTGTCCATGGATGATCTGCCGCTGCCGTATGTTCGCGATTGCCGGATGCCTGAAGCGGAAACGGACCTGCACCGGCGGTAGTCGTATCGAATCGCACGAAATGCTACTCCAAAAGCCGCGCAACCTCCGCACGGCTGTGCTCTTCGCACCGATCTCCGCGCATTTTCTCCGGGGAAAATGCCCTGTTGCCGATGCAATCCATGCACGCGGTTCTGTACTCATGCGATACGGTCATCAGCCAGCGGCGGCTGTATTGCATCGCTGCAGCACCAATTCTGGAAATATTGCCTGCGATTCCCTCGCGCCAATTCATCAATGTCGTTCCGCGTCTCGCATTTATCGCCATCGGCGATTTCGCGAAAGTAGCACCTCACAAAAAGGCGAATGACCAAGAAGGCGGCGCGGCGTCGAGGACGCAACGCCGGTGGCGCAGGACACGGCAATGAAGACTCGAAGTGGATATGGCTTGATGGGGTGGCTGGCAGCGCTGACGCTGGCGACGCTTTCGAATACGGCGGACGCAAGTCCGGCAGATCAGATTGGCAGCGATCCGCACGGCGTGCGGATCCAGATCGACAACGATCTGTTTGCCGCCGGCGGCGGCAGCGACCGCGACTACACCGGCGGACTGACAGTCACGCTCTCCGGAGAATCGGCGCGCGATGCACTGTTGTCGCTGGACCCGGTGCTGCGTCGTCTCGATGCGCTGTTCATCGCCACGGATTCCGTCGCTGATGTGCACTACGCGCGGCAGTTCGGTCTCGTGGCGTTCACGCCGGAGGAAGTGACGACTGCGCAGCCCATGTACGACGACCGGCCATATGCCAGCCTGCTGTTCGTGTCGAACGGACGCGTCAGCGTCGACACAGACGGACGCAATGCATGGACCAGCGGCGTGACCGTGGGTCTGCTCGGCCTGCATGTCGCCGGCGAATTGCATTCCGGTTTGCACGAACTCGTCGGCGCGGAACCGGTACGCGGTTACGGCAACCAGATTTCGGCCGGCGGCGAACCGACGGCCAGATACACCCTGGCTCGCAGCCATCTGTGGGTGGCGAATCCGTCAGCTACCGTCGATGTGAAGACCACGGTCGGCGGCAGTGTCGGCTATCTGACCGAAGCAAGCGCTGCTGTCTCGATGCGCATCGGTCGCTTCGACACGCCGTGGTGGAGTTTCGCGCCCGAGCTGACCGACTACGCGGCGGCACCGGTGCCGGTGGCGCAGCATGCGGGTCGTCGTCTGGAGATGTATTTCTTCACAGGTGTCCGCGTAAAAGCGCGCGCGTACAACGCCTTCCTCGAAGGCCAGTTCCGTCACAGCGAGGTGCGGTACGGACCTTCGGAAATCGAACCCGTGGTGGCTGAAGCGTGGATCGGTTTTGTCACTCAACTCTTCGAACGGACGCAGATGAGCTACACCCTGAACTACCAGACCTCGGAAGTGCGCGTCGGCAAGGCCGATCGCGATTCGCTCTGGGGTGGGGTGCAGCTGAATCATTCGTTCTGAAGCGCCGCTGGCGCGGGTGAGGAAAGTGATGGAAGCGATGAAGGTGATGTGAGACGGAAGGTCCCCATCACCCTGCTCGTCTCGCGTGAATTGATTGTTTCGTGATCCTCGATCCCCCTGACTGCCCGCCGCAAGGCGGGCTTTTTTTGTTGGCGCTTGCGCGCTGTCATGAAAGTGACGAGGTTGCGGCGTCGGGTGTGGGTGCGGGGCAGTGAACTGGCAGTCACTTGCATCGTACGTGCAGATCGGTGACGTGCGTGACGAGGTCGGAGAAGAGTTACTCGCAAGAAAGTCAGTGGATCTCCGGCCTTCGTCGCTCTCGTGAGCAAGTGTGCCGTGACGAAGTGACGAGGTTGCGGCGTCGGGTAAGGATGCGGGGGTATCGACCTGGACAGTCGCTGGTATCGTACGTGCAGATTCAGTGACGAGGTCAGAAGAGTCGATCGCAAGAAAGGCCAGCTGGATCTCTGGCCTTCGTCACCTCGTCACCCTCGTGACTTCCGTCACTCTGTCTGTCCTCCCTCACTTCCCCAGCTTCCTCGACGGGATCTTCACGCCTTTCAGGCCAGTGTGCTGGGTCCTGAATTTCTGCGGCTTCGCTTCGGTGCGTGCTGAGGATGAAGGCGAGGCGCCGGCGCGTTGTGCGGGTCGGTGGGATCGACGGCCTTCGTGAGCGTCGCCGGTACCTGCGGGCTGCCAGATGGGCACGAGATGCTGCTTGCCGTTGCCGATGAGATCGGCGCGGCCCATCCGGCGCAGTGCCTCGCGCAGCATCGGCCAGTTGTTCGCATCGTGATAGCGCAGAAAGGCCTTGTGCAGGCGGCGTACTTTCAATCCCTTCGGGATCACCACGCTTTCGCTCGAATGCGTGACTTTCCTGAGTGGATTCTTGCCCGAGTGCCACATGGCCGTGGCCGTCGCCATCGGCGAGGGCAGGAAAGCCTGCACCTGATCGGCGCGGAAGCCGTTCTGCTTCAGCCACACCGCAAGTTCCAGCATGTCTTCGTCCGTGGTACCCGGATGCGCCGCGATGAAATACGGAATGAGGTACTGCTCCTTGCCGGCTTCCTTCGAATACTTGTCGAACAGCTCCTTGAACTTGTAGTACGTGCCCACGCCCGGCTTCATCATTTTCGACAGCGGACCTTCACCGATGGCCTCGGGTGCGATCTTCAGATAGCCGCCGACGTGATGCTGCACCAGCTCCTTCACGTATGCGGGTGACTCGACCGCGAGGTCGTAGCGCACGCCCGAGCCGATGAGAATCTTCTTGATGCCAGGCAGCGAACGCGCGCGCTGATAGAGCTTGATCAGCGGCGTGTGATCGGTGTTGAGATTCGGGCAGATGCCGGGATAGACGCAGGACGGACGGCGGCATGCCGATTCGATCTTCGGCGACTTGCAGGCCAGCCGGTACATGTTCGCCGTCGGGCCGCCGAGATCGGAAATCACGCCGGTGAAGCCCGGCACATTGTCACGGATCTCCTCGATCTCGCGGATGATGGAATTCTCCGAGCGATTCTGAATGACGCGACCTTCGTGTTCGGTGATCGAGCAGAACGTGCAGCCGCCGAAACAGCCGCGCTGAATCGCGATCGAGAAGCGGATCATCTCGTACGCCGGGATCTTCGCCTGACCGTAGAATGGATGCGGAACCCGCCGGTACGGCAGTTCGTAGATGGCATCCATTTCCTTCATCGACAGCGGAATGGGCGGCGGATTCAGCCACACATCGACATTGCCGTGTCGCTGCACGAGGGCGCGCGCATTCCCCGGATTGGCTTCCATATGCAGGATGCGCGAGGCATGCGCGTACAGCACCGGATCGTTCGCCACGCTTTCGTGCGAAGGCATGCGGATATAGGACTGCGCCCGCTCGGCATTGGGAACCTTGCGGTAGAAGCGCACGACTTGCGCTGCGCTGTTGGCCGTTGACTGTTGGCCGTTGACGGTCGGAGAGCACGTCGGCGTGCCGGTTTTCTGGCCGTCAACCGTCAACGGCGAACCGCCAACCGATGACGGCTGCGCCGCCATCGCGTACGGATCGACGGGCGGATTCAGCGGTCCCGGTTCATCGATGCTGGTCGAATCGATCTCGGTCCAGCCTTCCGGCATCGTCGGACGCACGAACGCAGTGCCGCGCAGATCGGTGATGTCAGCGATCCGTTCGCCCTTCGCCAGCCGGTGCGCGATCTCGACAATCTGTCGCTCGGCGTTGCCATAGACCAGCAGATCGGCCCGGGCGTCCAGCAGGATGGAACGGCGCACTTTCTCCGACCAGTAATCGAAATGGGCGATGCGTCGCAGGCTGGCTTCGATGCCGCCGATCACGACGGGCACGTTGGCGAACGCTTCGCGCACACGCTGCGAATACACGATCACCGAGCGATCGGGTCGTTTGCCGCCGACGCCGCCGGGTGTGTATGCGTCGTCGCTGCGGATGCGGCGATCCGAGGTGTAGCGATTCACCATCGAATCCATGTTGCCGCCGGTGACGCCGAAGAACAGGTTGGGCCGGCCGAGGCGCTCGAAATCCGCAGTCGAATGCCAGTCAGGCTGCGCGATCAGCCCCACGCGGAAGCCCTGCGCTTCGAGCACCCGACCGATGATGGCCATGCCGAAACTCGGATGATCCACATAAGCATCGCCGGTGACGATGATGATGTCGCAGCTGTCCCAGCCGAGCGCGTCCATTTCCTGCTTCGACATGGGCAGAAACGGCGCGGTCCCGAAGCGGGACGCCCAGTATTTGCGATAGGAAAAAAGTTCGCGTGCAGGAAGCATGGAAAGCGAGGGGCCGCTGGAAATCAGGCTGCTGGCCGGGGAAAAGTGGGGCGGATGATAGCCCAAGATGCGCCGGCCGGCCGCACAACCCTGTCGGTGGTTTGCGCACCTCCCGCTCGACAACCCGCGGAGCCATTGCCCGGCACCTGAGCCCGGTCTGAGGCCTTTGCTGAACGCTCGCCGGTCTTCCCACCTAGCGCCGCCCCGTCGGGCGACATGCATCCCGGTTTGAGGTCGACAGTCTTCAGAATCGCTGCGCGAGGGTCGCTAACCCTCAGTGCATCGCCGCAATCGGCCGGCGCACGGATGGCGAATTGGCGCCATCGCAAACGACCTTGAGACCATGAAGTTCAAACACCGTATCTGGCTGCTGCCCATCATGACGGCAGTCATCGTGGCAATCGGGCTGATCGTCAGCTCGCAAATGACTTCGCGTACGGCGGCGGCGCTGGTTCGTGTCGAGAAGATTCAGTACCCGACGGTCGAAGCGCTGCGCAACATTCGCGAACACGTCACCAGTGTGGAAGAAGCCCTGCAGCGCGCCGTCGCCGAAGGTGACAAGGCCGCGCTCGACGTGGCGAACCAGCAGGCCAGCGCAGTACGCGAATCGCTGCGGGAACTCTCGGGCATCGATGGCGAGTCCGCGCTCGATGAAGAACTCGGCACTGCGTTCGATGCCTACTATTCCGCTGCGCTCGTGGCGACGCAGATCATGCTCGGCACAGGCACCGGTGATCCGGGCAGCGCCATCTCCGCCATGCAGGAAAAATCCGGCCTGCTGAAGAGCGCGCTGGCCACTGCGCAGGAGACGGCGATCGGCGAATTCCGGTCGCTGCTCACCAGCGGTACGCGCAACATCGATCGCAGCATCGCAGTGAGCCTGGTCATGGCACTGGTGGTGATGCTCGCGCTCGGCATCGGCTCGTGGATTCTCATCGGCAGTGTCTTCCGCAGTCTCGGCGGCGAACCGGAAACGGCTGTCCAGGTCGTGCACACGATTGCTGGCGGCGATTTCACCACTTCGGTACAGCTTCGCGACGGCGATACGTCCAGTCTGCTGTTCGGCATCGAATCGTTGCGCCGCAAGCTCGGCACCGTCATCAAGGACGTGCGCGCCACTTCAGGTACGGTCGACGCATCGGCCGCCGACATCAATTCGAGCATTGACCGACTCAGCTCGCGCACGTCCGATCAGGCGGCCAGCCTGGAAGAAACGGCCTCGAGCATGGAAGAAATGACGGTGTCGGTGAAGCGCACGGCCGACAATGCGCGTCACGCGAGCGAACTCGCCCGTGAAGCGCGCGATCGTGCCGAACGCGGCGGCAGCGTCGCCGAGCGTGCAGTGTCAGCGATGACCGAGATCAATACGTCCAGCCGTCGCATTGCCGACATCATCGGCGTGATCGACGAGATCGCATTCCAGACCAACCTGCTGGCGCTGAACGCCGCAGTCGAGGCCGCGCGTGCCGGCGAGCAGGGACGCGGCTTTGCCGTGGTCGCCTCCGAAGTGCGCAACCTTGCCCAGCGCAGCGCGACAGCCGCACGCGAAATCAAGGAACTCATTCAGGACAGCGTCGCCAAGGTTCAGGACGGCTCGAAGCTCGTCGACGAATCCGGACAGCATCTGCACGACATCGTGGCCGCAGCGACCAAGGTCGCCAATCTGATCGGCGAAATATCGGATGCCAGCTCACAGCAGGCGAGCGGTCTGGATCAGGTGAACGCCGCCATCATGCAGATGGACGAAATGACTCAGCAGAATGCCGCGATGGCGGAGGAAACCTCGTCGGTCGCCGTATCGATGAAGTCGCAGGCGCAGTCCCTCACGGATCTCATTGCGGTCTTCCGCGTCGAGCACGGCGGTATGGCTGTCTCAGCACCGCCAGCGGCTCCCGCGATGGTCAAGCCGCTGCCACGTGCGGTGACCAAAGCGCGTACCGGGGCCGCTCGTCCCGAACCGGTCAGGAAGGCCGCGGGCTCGGATGTCTGGCAGGAGTTCTGAGGGGTCACGCTTCGCGCGAGCGAACAGGTGCTTGCGCCTGGTCGGATTTCGTCCGCATTCTTTTTCGCTGCGCCGCAGTCAGCGTCGATACCTCCGCTGAACCTGCATCGAAGAATCGCCACGGCTTTTTCGCCCAATCGCCGGCGTAGTCCACACCGATGCGTGTACTGCGCGCGATCTTCGGCGCTCGATACTCCGCCTGCACAGGCCGCTCCACCCACAGCACCCCGCCGGTAAGGTCCGTGCGATTGAGCGTGCGATCGATATGCAGCGCGCGGCACAGCAAGCCAGGACCATGCGTTGTCGCGACGATGCCGGCAACGGGCTCGATCGCCCGGATCAGGATCGCGTGCGGCACGCCTTCGGCGGCGGTGACGATATTGAGGCAGTTCCAGAAGCCGTAGATCAGATAGACGTACGCATGACCGGGCGGCCCGAACATCACATCCGTGCGTGCCGTGCGACCGCGCGATGAATGCGCGGCCAGATCCTTCGGCCCGCGATACGCCTCGACCTCGACGATACGGCCCACCTGCTTCCCATGCGGTCCGGCATGCACCAGATGCATGCCGAGCAACTCACGTGCGACAGTGAGCGTCTCGCGGGCGTAGAAGGTGCGGGGCAGCTTGCGGGAAGACATACCCGAAGTATGCAGGGGGCAGGGGCCAACCAGGCAGACTGGGTCCGCTGGGCAGACCCGGGTCCGCTGGCCAACTGGTCTGCTGGGCAGGCCAGGGTCCGCTAGCCAACTGGTTTGCTGGTCTGCTGGCCAGAGAGAGAAAGGAGCTTGGAGCTCAGAGCGAGAAGGAGCTTGGAGCTCAGAGAGGGAGTCCGCGGAGAACTTGGATCGCCGACGGGGAAGAGTGCACGTAGCCATCAGCAGCTACTCCTCCTCTGTCCAGCAGACCAGGTGGCCAGCAGACCGTTGTCTGCCCAGTTGGCCAGCAGACCGCAGGGCGTTTCACCCTCCCGGCCAATGTCCCGACACCTGCCACACATCGAGTTCGGCGATGTCCGCATCCATGTCGACGCCGCGCAGCTTGATGCGCATGAAATCGAGTGAGTCGCCGCTTTCCTGATAGTGGAAGACGCAGTTGCGCGGTTCATCGCGCGAGGCGCGCGGCAGGACGAATTCGTTGAAGGCGATCTCTTCCACCAGCGGTCCGCAGCTCACGGCCGTGCCACCGAAGTCGACGCGGATGTGAGCGAGCGCAGTGCCGTCTTCCACGCGCACCACACGTTTGAGCGTAAGCCGGAAACGGGGCGTATTGCTGAGGGCGACGGCGCTCGGGGCGTCTTCGAGGATATCGACGTGCTGGCCGGGCGCGAGCCGCGCCACCTTGCGGATGCGATCGATACGCTGCGAATCCACAACCCGCACCGTGGGGGCATCGCGATAGACGATGCCGCGTACCGGCTCGGAACGCGCGGGGCGCGCTGCCGGCGCAAGGAAGTGCCGCTCGCGTCGCCAGTACGCAGCCACGGCGACGATGCTGGCGGCGATGGCGATCAGCAGGCCGACGAGGCGCGGCAGATCGGAGAAAACAGTGGCAGCAAATTCGGACATGGGCAGTGGCGGTGTCCTTCGCCGGTCAGTGGCTCCATCTCGACGAGATAGCAGGTGAATGTGCGCAAGACGTTGCGAGTCTGGACGACAATTCAATCAGGGGGTGCCGATTGGGTCACAGCCGGTCAACTCCGCATTGCGTCCGGAGTCGCAAAAACACTCGAATTGCAGGCGGTAACAACCGGCCGCGACCAATTGCACTGCCAGCAAGATCTGCCGCGAAAAATCGACTTCGTCTGAACGCTCCGAAGGCAGGCTTCGATGCGCCCTGTCCGCATGTGCGTCGGTCGATCACCGGCATTCGCACGGCAGTCGCGCCCCTTGCGTGGCGCGCAGTTTCCACACGTCCGCGTGTTCCGGCGGTCAATCCGTGAACCGGGTCATTTGAAGGCACTCCGCTCAGGCATTGCCGGTGTTCACGTCAGGGCGATCCGGCGCTGCCGGCTTCGGCAACGGTCGCGTGCGCTGGCCGGGCGCGCGGCCGATACAGCGGGGCATGACCGCAACCATCGCGGTCCTGTTTTCCATACCGGAGTCATCCATGCGATTCAGAATCTCCACGATCGCGCTTGCTGTTGCGGCTGCCTTGCCGTCGCTCGCTTCAGCGGTCGATTTTTCCTACAGCGGTTTCTCGACGGCGGCCTATGCCCAGTCCGATACGGACGATGCGCAGGTCGGCTACACCGGCCAGCCCAACGGCATCGATTCGGACGGCACGTTTGCCATCGATTCGAAGCTGGGCCTGCAGGTCACGGCGAAATTCAACGAGATGTTCTCTGCGACGGTGCAGGGCGTGGCATACGCCGACCTCACCGGCGATTGGGAACCGCACGTCGACTGGGCTTATGTCCGCTTTCAGCCGGTATCGAGCGTGAGTCTGCGTGCCGGTTATCTGCGCACCCCCACGTTCATGTACTCGGATTCAGTCTTCGTCGGCTACGCCAACATCTGGGTGCGTCCGCCGATGGAGGTCTACAACATGTCGCCCGTGTATCAGATGCGCGGTGTCGATGCGACCTGGCGCGGCAATGTGGGCCCCTTCTCGGTCTCCGTGAATCCGTACTACGGCGACAGCAAGGTGGATCTCGATACGGGATCGCTTGACGTGCCGCACTGGGCAGGAATCGCCGCATCTGCCGAGAAGGGCGCGTTCATGACACGCATCGGCTATTCGCGCGTCGAACTCGGCAGCACCACCGCCGCGCTCGAACCGCTGGTCGATGGACTGCGCTCCGTGCCGGCCATGTACTGCGCGAACTGCGCTTACGTCGCCGATCACATCGATATGGACGGGACGGTTGTCAGCACTCTGGACCTGGGCGTGCAGTACGACGACGGCACGAATTTCGTTGCCACCGAATATGCAAAGTCGGACAGCGACGACAATTACCTGGTGCCCACCAAGACCGGTGCCTACCTCACGTACGGCCGGCACTTCGGCTCGTGGATGCCGTATGTGACGTATGCCATCTCGCGCCGTGACACCCCGACCGCCAGCCCCCTGATCACGATTCCGGAGCTGGCTGCGGGCGTCGACGCGACGATCGCCTCCGGCTACATGGATCAGGACGCGTACAGCGTCGGCGTGCGCTACGAAGTGCCGAGCTTCTCGGTGCTGAAGGCAGCGCTGATCAAGCTGCAGTTCGATCACATCGATGCCAAAGACGGTCGCGGCATGCTCAACAACGTGACCGCCGGTTTCGACGGCGACGTCAACATGGTCACTGCCTCCTTCGACTTCATTTTCTAACGGATCAACGGACCATGAGTAAATCGACAGTCACAACATGGGTGATCGCAGCGGCTCTGTCGCTGGGCGCGCTGAGCGCTCACGCCGAGCTGGTGGTGATCGTGAATCCGAAAAATCCGAACGCCAGTCTCACGACCGAGCAGGTGGCGGCGCTGTATCTCGGCAACACCACCACGTTTCCGGATGGCGGCGGCGTGTCGCTGGCCGACCAGCCGGAAGCCGCCGCCGAGCGCAGCGACTTCTATCAGAAGGCCACCGGACGCTCGGTTGCACAGGTGAAAGCCACCTGGGCGCGCATCACCTTCACCGGCAAGGGCACGCCGCCGAAGGAACTGAAGAGCGCAGCGGATGTGAAAGCATTCGTTGCCAGCGATCCCAAGGCGATCGGCTACATCGACTCGAGCGCAGTGGACGCCTCGGTGAAGGTGGCGCTGAAGCTCTGATGAAGGC
This sequence comes from Povalibacter sp., assembly GCA_035761425.1. GTDB lineage: Bacteria > Pseudomonadota > Gammaproteobacteria > Steroidobacterales > Steroidobacteraceae > Steroidobacter. Next base: position 9,730 of record DASTRD010000005.1, on the reverse strand, counting down.
GACGTGATGAGGGTGACGATGACGTGAGTGAAGAAGAAACAGACCGTTCTTCCGTCATCGTCACTCTCGTCACCCTCCTCATCACCATCGTCACTCCTTCCTCCGCGGTGCTACAGTCCCGCGACTGTTTCACCATCCGGAGTGCCGATGTATACAGCACCGCATTCACGCACGCTGTTCGCAGCGTTGCTGCTCACGTCTCTTGCAGTCGCCGGCTGCAAACGTCACGAACCCCAGCCTGCGCCGCAGCCGCAGGGAACTGCTGAAGCTGTTTCGCCGGAAGCGAAAACGGCAGCCGCGCAGATCACGGCAGACTATCTGCGCCAGCAGATAACAACTCTTTCATCTGACGCGTTCGAAGGCCGCGGTCCCGCTACGCCCGGCGATACCAAGACGCGTGACTATCTCGTCGAGCAGTTGCAGCAACTTGGCCTGCAGCCGGCAGGTCCGGACGGCTCGTGGCAGCAGACGTTCGATGTGGTCGGCGTGACCGCTCACATGCCGCAGCAATGGACCTTCAGCAAGGATGGCAGGAAGGCGTCGTTCAAGTGGTGGGACCAGTACATCGCGGGCAGCGGTGTACAAAACGACAAGGGTACGATCCGCAACGCGGAAGTCGTGTTCGTGGGATATGGCATTCAGGCACCCGAATACGGCTGGGACGATTTCAAGGGCCAGGATCTCAAGGGCAAGGTCCTGCTGATGCTGAACAACGATCCCGACTGGGATCCGGCGCTGTTTGCCGGCAACACGCGGCTCTACTACGGCCGCTGGGTCTACAAGTACGAGAGCGCTGCGCGTCAGGGCGCCGCGGGCGCGATCATCATTCACACCACGCCATCGGCCGGCTATCCCTTCCAGGTCGTGCAGACTTCCTGGAGTGGCGAGCAGGTTGAGCTGCCGGCAGAAGGCGAGCCGCGCATCCAGGTCAAAGCCTGGATGACCGAGGACGCGGCGCGAGAGCTGGTGAAACTCGCAGGCAACGATCTCGACAAGCTGACCGAGGCCGCGCGCTCGAAGGATTTCAAACCGGTCGCGCTCGGTGTGACGACGTCGTTGGATTTCAAGAACGACGTGAAGCGCCTGACCACTGCGAACGTGTATGGCGTGATCAAGGGCAGCGATCCGCAGCTCAGCAACGAGTACGTGATCTACACCGCGCACCACGATCACCTGGGCGTCGGCGCGCCTGATGCGAACGGCGACAAGATCTACAACGGCGCGGTCGACAATGCCTCAGGCGTTGCCACCGTGCTCGGGATCGGCAAGGCGTTCAAGGCGCTGCCAACGGCACCGCGCCGTTCCATCATGCTGCTGTTCGTCGCGGCCGAAGAGCAGGGCCTGCTCGGGTCGCAGTATTACTCGCTGCATCCCACGGTCGATCCGGGTCGCATTGCCGCCAACATCAACTTCGACAGCGGCAACATCTGGGGTCGCACGCGCGATGTGACCTACATCGGCATGGGCAAATCGACACTCGACAAGGTGTTGATCGATGCCGCCGGCGCACAGGGCCGCACGGTGACGGGCGATCAGTTCCCGGATCGCGGTGCGTTCTATCGCTCCGATCAGTTCAACTTCGCCAAGATCGGCGTGCCGGCGTTCTATTTCGACAGCGGCACGGACTTCATCGGCAAGCCCGACGGCTGGGGCCGCGAACAGAAGGAAGCATTCGAGGCACAGCACTACCACCAGCCTTCGGATGAGATCAGCGACAGCTGGAATTTCGATGGCATGGTGGAAGATGCGCAGCTCGGCTTCTGGGCAGGGCTCGATGTTGCCAACGCCGATGCCATGCCCACGTGGACGCCGGGCGATGAGTTTGAAGGCGCCCGCAAGGCCGCGCTCGAGGCACTCGACGTCAGGCAATAGCGTCAGACCCCACACAAGGGAGAAAAGTCTGCAGGCCCCGGCCATTACGGTCGGGGCCTGCTGCATTCAGGACGGCAGTCGACGACCACATTGCGGGAGAACGCATGAACGTCAGCGGGCATCCGGCAACCAGCGGCATCAGGACATTCGCAGTCGTGCTCGTCGCTCTGCTCACCGCAGGCTGCGGCAGCAAGATTTCCACGACCGCAGCGGCACTGGCATCGCCGCCCTATCGCGACGGCTCGCTCGCCATCGAATGCGGCGTACTCATCGACGGCCTTGCGGATCAGCCCATGCGCCAGATGACCATCGTGATCCGCGATGGTCGCATTGAATCAGTGACCGGGAACGGACCCATACCGGAAGGTCTGCCGCGTCTGGATCTGCGTGCCTACACCTGCCTGCCGGGGTTGATCGACATGCACGATCACATCACCGAAACCTCGGACGACACCGACGACATGAGTGTCTATCTGCGTCGTACCGACGAGGAACAGCGCGAGCTGTCGGCGAAACAGGCGCGCGCGACGCTGGACGCCGGATTCACCACAGTACGCAATGTCGGCGTGTATCACGCCTGGAAGGATCGCGAACTGCGCGATGCCATCAATGCAGGGACTGTAGCCGGTCCGCGCATGCAGATCTGCGGCTTCTATCTGACCATCCCCAACGGTGGCGGCGATCTGATCATTCCGGGAACACCGCCGGAACAGATTCCCGCTGTCTTTCATGCGGGCGTTGCCCGCGGTGCAGATGCATTTCGTCTCAAGGCGCAACAGGCCATCGATGGCGGCGCCGATCTGCTGAAGGTCATCGCATCCGGTGCAGTGCTGGCCTTCGGCGGCGTGCCCGGCGAACCGGAGATGACGCAGGATGAAATTCGGGCCGTCGTGGAAGTGGCGCACGCCAACGGCAAACGCGTCGCTGCCCACGCGCATGGCGCACGTTCGATCAAGGATGCGATCCTGGCTGGCGTCGACACCATCGAACATGCCTCGCTCATCGACGACGAAGGCATCCGGCTCGCCCGGGAGCACGGCGTCGCGCTGTCGATGGATGTCTACAACGGCGACTACATCGACACCGAGGGCCGGCGGCAGCAATGGCCCGAAGAATTTCTGCGCAAGAATGTGGAAACGACGGAAGTGCAGCGCCAGGGATTCACGCGCGCTCACGCTGCAGGCGTCACGATTGTGTATGGCACCGACGCCGGCGTGTATCCGCATGGTCTGAATGCGCGTCAGTTTCCCATCATGGTCCAGCGTGGCATGACGCCGATGGAAGCGATCAAGGCTGCGACCTCCGTCGCGGCTCGATATATGGACTGGAGCGATCGCGTGGGCGCGGTCGCGCCAGGTCGTTTCGGCGATGTCATCGCCGTGAAAGGCGATCCGCTCGCCGATATCACGAGCCTGCAGAATGTGGCCGTAGTCGTGAAGGGCGGTCAGCTCTTCAGGCAGACAACTGAAAAATGAGCCTGGAACGCGCAGCAACTGCACACCACCGCTCGCCGACGGAATTGTGGGTCCGGCTTCAGCCGGACGTCATCGACGAAGGATTCTCTTTCCCCGCGTTCTCCTGCGCCAATGCGTTGCGCGTTCCGAGGTTCGAATGAAGAAAACCATCAGCGCCTGCCTGCTGTGCCTCGCACTGGCATTCGCCGCGAATGCCAGGACGGTCAAGCCGGTCATTCACGGTCAGAACTGGGTCGCCGTGACGGGCAAGCCGCTGGCGGCCACTGCAGGTGCACAGATCTTCATGAAGGGCGGCAACGCGGTCGATGCTGCGTGCGCAATGCTTGCCGCGACCGCGACCATGTGGGACACGCTGAGCTGGGGCGGTGAAACGCAGGCGCTGATCTACAACCCGCACACGAAGCAGGTCATCGGCGTCAATGCGCTCGGCGTAGCGCCAACAGGGGCGACACCGGAGTTCTTCAAGAGCAGGGGTTACGACTATCCACCGGAGTTCGGACCGCTCGCGGCAGTCACGCCCGGCACGCCCGGCGGACTGATGGTGATGCTCGCCGAATACGGCAAGTTGAGTCTGGCCGAGGTGCTGGCGCCCGCCATTCAGATGGCCGATGGCTATCCCATGGAGGAGCAGGCAGCGAACACCATCGAGAAGTACCAGGACGAAATCCGCAAATGGCCGCAATCGCGTCGTACGTTCCTCGTGCACGAAAACGATCCGGCGTATCACGGTCGCGTGGCACCCGAGCCGGGCGAGATGTTCCACCAGGCCGATCTGGCCGCGACGCTGCGCAAACTCGTTGCGACCGAAGCGGCGGCGCGCAAGGCCGGCAAGAGTCGCAAGCAGGCCATCATGGCCGCGTACGACCGCTTCTATAAGGGCGACATCGCGAAGGAATTCGCACGCGGCTCGCAGGAGATCGGCGGTCTGCACACGCCCGAGGACCTCGCGAACTGGCGCGTGTATCTCGAAGAACCTGTCACCACCAACTACAAGGGCGTCGATGTCTACAAGCTCACGCACTGGGTGCAGGGCCCCGTGATGCTGCAGACGCTCAATATTCTGGAGAACTTCGATCTCAAATCGATGGGTTACAACAGCGCCCGCTACATTCACACGCTCTATCAGGCGATGAATCTCGCGTTCGCGGATCGCGACTTCTATTACGGCGACCCGCGCTTCCCGCCGCAGGAACCGATCGGCGGCCTGTTGACGAAGGACTACGCGCGCGCCCGCGCGAAGCTGATCGATCCGCAACATAACGATGCGGATGCGCGTCCCGGCGATCCCTATCCGTTCCAGCACGAGACCAATCCGTTCAGCGATCTGCTTCAGCAATGGCACACCGTGAAGGCCGCACCGGGCAAGACGCCGCCGGCAAAGTGGAGTCCGACGGCAGTCGCCGAGTTCGAACGCACCTTCAAGCTGGGCACGACCAGTGTCGAGGCTGCGGACAAGGAAGGCTGGGTGGTCAGCGTCACCCCGAGCGGCGGCTGGTTGCCCGCGGCCATTGCCGGCAGGACGGGCATCGGCATGAGCCAGCGCATGCAGAGCTTCGTGCTCGATCCGGCCGACAATCCCTTCAACGTTCTCGCGCCGGGCAAGCGTCCACGCGCCACGCTGACTCCTTCGCTCGCGCTCAAGGACGGCAAACCATTCCTCGCGTTTGCCGTGCAGGGCGGGGATACGCAGGACCAGAACCTGCTGCAGTTCTTCCTCAACGTGGTCGAGTTCGACATGTCGGTGCAGCAGGCCGCCGAAGCCGCCAACATCACGAGCTGGCAGATGCGCGACTCATTCGGTGGGCACGAATCCTTCCCCGGCCGCCTGACGCTCACCAACTCGATTCCTGCCTGGGTTCGCGAGGATCTGCAGCACAGGGGCTACAAACTCGAGTTCGTCGACAACAATTCCGGGCCCATCACCGCGATTTATGTTGACCAGAAGCACGGCACGCTGTGGGGCGCAGCGGCCTTTCACGGCGATGACTATGGGATCGGGTGGTGAAGATCGGCCAACCGGGGCGCTGGTCGAGGGGGATCGCTGGCCAGCAGGGCCCCAGTCGGACCCACTGCTGCTTCGTTACTCTGGTCACTTGCTCACCCTTCGCAGCCTGCCTCCTTCCAGTGCACACCTGTCCCAACTGCGTGCGTTGGCGCAGTCACTTCACGACTTGAAATCACGCTTCGGGGGTATTCGCTGCTACGCATCAAATCTGTGATCCGCTGCCGTCGCGGGTCACGGCCGGACTGATATCTAGCGGGTCCTCATATCAATGACGGCCTGCATTTCGAGCGGCATGAAGTCTTCAGCTCCGATCACGACCGACGAACTGCCAGCCGCCAGCGGTCCGGTCACTGCAGCGGCGCCGCGTCGCAGCGATTCCGAATCATCCGGCAGCTTTTTCATGGACCTGTTCGCCCGTGGCGTCGAACAGGCACCGGGCTTCGATGCGGGGTCGATCAGCGAGGATACGGCGCGCATGCTGCGCACGCTGCTCGGCAATCTCGACGGCATGATCTATCGCTGCCGCGACGATGCAGCCTGGACCATGGAATTCATCAGCGACGGCTGCCGCCGGCTCACCGGCTACGACCCGGACGATCTCAAGCTCAACAATCGCGTCTCCTACGAATCGATCACGCATCCCGAAGACCGTGCGCGAGTGCGCGAAGAGATCAGTGGCGGTCTGACCCTGCGTCAGCGCTTCGATGTCGAGTACCGCATCTTCCACGCCACCGGCGAAACGCGCTGGGTGTGGGAACGCGGCGTCGGCATTCACAATCCGCAGGGCGAACTGATTGCCATCGAAGGCATCGTGCAGGACATCACGGAGCGCAAGGAATCGCTGCAGGCCCTGCGTGAAGCGGAGCGACGCTACTACACCCTGTTCGAGAACGCGCTCGAAGGCATCTTCCGCACCACGCTGGACGGACAATTCCTCGATGCCAACCCGGCACTCGCACGCATCTATGGTTTCGATTCGCCAGCCGAGCTGATCGGCTCTCTCAAGGACATCCGCGAGCAGCTGTACGTGCAGCCTTCGCGGCGCGAAGAATTCATGCAGCTCATCAAGGCGCGCGGCGTGGTCGCCAATTTCGAGTCACGCATCCGTCGCCGCAATGGCGAGATCATCTGGATTTCCGAGAATGCGCGCGCGGTCTACAGCGAAGCCGGACAGGTCGTGTGCTACGAAGGCACTGTCGAAGACATCACCGAGCGCAAGCTGTATCAGGCGCGCATCGAACAACAGGCGAACTACGACACGCTGACTGGCCTTGCCAACAGATCGCTGCTGAACGACCGTCTCGAGCAGGGCATCCGGGCGGCAGCCGGTTACGGTACGCGCCTTGCTGTCGTGTTCGTGGATCTGGATCGCTTCAAGTTCATCAATGACAGCCTGGGTCATCACGTCGGCGATGAGTTGCTGCGCGCCATGGCCGAACGCCTGCGGGCGAGCGTGCGCGAAAGCGATACGGTGGCGCGCCTGGGTGGCGACGAGTTTGTGCTGCTGATCAACGGCCAGCGCGATCCGGATGCCATCGCCGCCGTACTCGAACGCATGCTCACGGACATCTCGCAGCCGTGGAACACTGCGCAGGGCGACTTCAACGTCACCTGCAGCATGGGCGTCGCGCTCTATCCGGACGATGGCGATCGCGCCGAGGTGCTGCTCAAGCATGCCGATACGGCGATGTATCGCGCCAAGGAAAAGGGCCGCAACAACTATCAGTTCTTCACCGCTGAACTGAACGAACTCATCACGCAGCGCCTGGAACTGGAAAACAAGCTGCGCCGCGCGCTGGAGCGACAGCAGTTCGAGCTGCACTATCAGCCGCGCGTCGACATGGCCACTCGCGAGGTCGTCGCCGCCGAGGCGCTGATCCGCTGGCAGGTTTCCGAAGACGAGGCCATTCCGCCGTCGCGCTTCGTGCCCATCGCCGAAGAGATCGGTCTGATCGCGCCCATCGGCAAGTGGGTGCTGCGTACCGCCTGCGAACAGAACCGGCGCTGGCAGGACGCCGGCCTGCCGAAATTCGTCATGTCAGTGAACGTCTCGGCGCGGCAGTTTCGTCAGGAGAATTTCGCCCGCACGGTGGCGGACATCCTGCGCGACAGCGGCCTGGAAGCGCACTATCTCGAGATCGAGCTGACCGAGAGCGCCGTGATGCACGATGCCGAGCAGTTCATTGCCACGCTCGGTGAACTCAGGGCCCTGGGCGTCAAGATCGCGCTCGACGATTTCGGCACCGGCTACTCCAGCCTCAGTTATCTCAAGCGCCTGCCCGTGGATCGTCTCAAGGTGGACCGCTCCTTCGTGCAGGACATCGCCATCGATGCCGACGACGCCACCATCGTGCGCACCATCATCGCGCTGGGCCACAACCTCGGCCTGCGAGTGGTGGCCGAAGGCGTCGAGACCGAACAGCAGATCGAATTCCTGCGCGATAATCACTGCGACGAACTGCAGGGCTACTACTTCGGCACTCCCAGCGCCGCGAGCGCATTCGCGCGCGCCGTCTTCGGCCGCTGACTTTCCGGACACGCAGTTCAGCAAGCGCTGGATTGGCGGCCAAGCAGCGCAAGCAGGCGCCGGGCGAGAATCCGGCTTTCCCTTTGCGTTTCCTGCGCCTGCCTGCGGCTGCCCATTGCTTCCGCCAGGCGCCCCGCGTGTGAAATCACCTGCCGGACTCGATTACACTGCGCGCCAGTCGACATTCAGGTCTGTAATGTCCCAGCCGTCCGACCGGTCTACTGATTCGAACGCCGCAGCTGCCGGTCGCCGGCGCTTCGAGGCGTTGTGTCTGCCTTACAGGGCGGACGTGTACCGGTTCCTGTTCTGGTTGTGCCGCAATCGTGCGCTCACCGACGACGTGATGCAGGAGACGCTCTTGCGTGCCTGGCGATCCATTGATTCCCTGAGCGATGAGAAGGCTGCGCGCCCCTGGCTGCTGACCATTGCCCGGCGCGAGCTGGCACGTACCTTCGAGCGCAAGCGGCTCGAGACGGTGGATCTGGATGAAGTGGCCGAGTTGCCGGAGCTGGGCCACAGCCAGGGCCAGTCTGCAGAAGTGGATGAGATGCGCCGCGCCATTTTTCAGCTCGAGCCGACGTATCGCGAACCGCTGGTGCTGCAGGTGCTGTTCGGCTATTCCACCGAGGAGATCGCAACGCAGCTGGAGATCAGTGTGCCAGCCGTTCTGACGCGCCTGTTCCGCGCACGCAACTTGCTGCGTCGGAAGATGCTGGGCCAGCACAACGGCGAGGGTGTCGGCCAGAGCGTCGACGAGAGTGATGACGATGAATTGTCCTGAATTCCGCCGCCTCGCAGGTGCACAGCCGCACTCGACTGCGCCGGAACTTCTGGCGCATGCCGCGCAGTGCGAGGCGTGTGCGCGCTATCTGCGCGAAATGCAGCAGATGGATCGGTTGATTCATCGTGCGCTGATCATCGACGTGCCGGAGCAGGCAGCAACTGCAAGCGCCGATGTGCTGCCGTTTCAGGCACCGGCCAAAGCGCCCAACCGTCGCCCATCCACTTATCGCTGGAGTCTTGCGGCCAGTCTGCTCGTGGCCATTGCAGCTGCCATTTTCTGGGTGGGCTATCCGCGTGAATCGCTGGCGGCCGACGCGGTGGACCACGCACTGCACGAACCTGAGTCCCTGCAACGTACTTCCACCATGATCAGCGAGCAGGAACTGAAAGACGTGCTGGCCGGTGCGCATGTCCGCCTCAAGCCGGGCATGTCGAATGTGTCGTATGCCACCGTGTGTCCGTTCCGTGGCCATCACGTGCCGCACTTCGTGGTGCAGACCGATGCCGGTCCGGTCACCGTGCTGCTGCTGCGTGACGAGAAACCGGTGACGAAGCCGAAGGATTTCGTCGAAGGAAAATTCCAGGGTGTCATCGTGCCCGCCCCGCAGGGCGTGCTGGCCGTGCTCGGCGAAAATGCACCCGTGAAGGAAGTGGCAGCTCAAGTGCTCGCGGCAGTGGAATACGAGCCGATCTGATTCCAGAGGGATTTCATACAGATCACGGAGTCGAAAGCGAAGCCGCAGCCTGGCCGGGCATGGCGTCAGTTCCGTGATTTCCTGCCGTGGGTGCGACTTCAGTTGACTGTGGGTCCGACGTCAGTCGACCGTGGGTCCGACTTCAGTCGGACGTCAGGGCCGCAGGCTCATCTGGATCGACTACGTCGATGCCGTCAGGCTGAAGCCTGACCCACGGGGCGGGGCAGTTGACTGTGCGAGGGCAGTTGGCCGCGCCATAGGCTGCCTCAAGCCGCCGCAGAACCAGCCGCCCCGGCGATGCCGCGAGCCCGATCCAGTTCGCCGATCAGTTCCTGAAGCTCAGGAATGTTGCCGTCGCGTTCGATCATGGTCC
>DASTRD010000004.1:0-2349 GCA_035761425.1 Povalibacter sp. | reverse complement strand
GTCGCTGCGTTGCGCCGACAGGCTTGCGGCCAGGTCGATGCAGTCGCCTTCGGTCGTCGACTCGCGGATGGGCAATCGATGCACGTGTACCAGGCGCGACAGCAGGCCTCGATACAACAGCGACAGTGCAGCGCGGTGCTGACCGTCGTTCCACAGTCCGAGCGCCGCTGCGCCGATGTCATCTGGCAGGCTTTCGGGGCGGATATCCAGATCGCGCACATGCGTCGGTGCCGCGAACTTCGGTACAGGGTTGCGTGGTCCGATGCTGCGTACCAGCCGCACGATCGCCAGCACCAGCACCGCTGCGAGTGCCGCGACGGCGAGCCAGACCACCACGCGTCCGCTCTGTGCAATCCAGCCCAGCAGCTCGCCGAGCCAGCCGAACCAGTTTCCGGACGGGCGGCGCTGTTCCTGAGGTTTTGCCCACCGCAGAGTGCGCACGGAGCGCTCGCTCGCAAGATCTGGATCCGCTTTCAACTGGGTGATGGCCGCTTCGACCTGCGGTTCGCCTGGCGTTTCGCGATCGGCAGCAGACGCCGGCGATGCGGCGAGCACCGCGCTCAACAGCGCCGACAGCCAGGTCATGCGCAGTCTCTCAGCGGGAGAACGCACGACGAAACTCCTGCTCGATGTCCCATGCCTCGAGTTCCACGCGGCGATTCAGATACATGGCGAACCCGGCGCCGACGTAGAACGGCTCGAGCACTGCGACCACGATCACGTAGATGGCGGCGAAGGCAAACTGAACCTCGGCGGGCGCGCCGCCCCTCAGCAGCTCCGTGAAATCCGGTTCGTATCCTTCGGGCGCGAACCAGTAGGCCAGTGAGACCAGTGCAATCGTCAGCACCGTTTCAACGAGCGAAAACGCGCTCGTCATGAGCAGCGGAGCGCCGGCATGGCGTCGCCGGATCTGGCGAACGCGATGGCGCAGGCGGCTGCCTGACTGACCCTCGAGTTGATAGACCGGCTGCGTGTAGGAGCGCCACGGCGACAGGCGTCGGGTCGTGAGCGTGCGCAGCAGTTGTCCCCACCACACCTGTCGTTGCGCCTGCCACAGATCGCGCACTCGTGTGCGCTGTCCGAAGGCAGCTCGCGCGAGCACGAACAGCACCGTGCGGTCGAGCCAGGGCTTGAGCCACCACAATGCAAGCGTCGGCAGCCACGACGCGAACTCGAATGACGCAAGGCAGAACGCTGCGATCGGTGCCAGCGTCACCCAGTAGCAGGCATACACGGATTTCAGATGCGTCTGGCACAGGCGCACGCCGAGGTCGGCAGCCTCCAGGGTGTTGCGGCGGCGCAGCCGGATCGCAAATGCATCAACCTGCACGGCGACCCTGCAGCGTCAGATAGCCCAGCACGCCGGCCCAGCAGACGGCAGCGACTCCGTATTTCATGAGCGGCGGAATCCACGCCGCGGACGACCAGAATGCCTCGATGGCTGCCGCGATGAGCAGCATGCCGGCGGCTCCATACACGATCACGATCGCGTCGCGCGTCGCCGCAATCAACGACTCCATTCGTGTCGAATGGCCCGGCGCCAGCAGCGAGTGGCCGATGCGCAGTCCCGCGGCGCCGGACAGCACGATGGCCGTGAGTTCGAATGCGGCATGCGTGACGATGAATGAATAGAAGGTTTCGGACAAACCGCGCTGCGTCAGAAACCCGCCGATGGCACCGCCGATCACGCCGTTGTAGGCAAGATAAAAGAGGCTGCCTATGCCGAAGAACAGCCCTCCGGCGAAGCACTGGAAGGCGATGCCCACGTTGTGGCGGATGTAGAAGCCGAACATTGCCCAGTCGGTGTGCGCGCCGCGATCACGACCGATCGATTCGGCGGTCGGTGAATACATCTGCTCATAGCCTGCTGCAGTGGCAGGGTCGACCACGGCAAGAATGAGTTCGGGTCGGTAGAACACCAGCAGACCGAGAATGAGCGTCGGGACCGCGAACAGCGCCGTGGCCGTCCACACATAAACAGCGTTGGCCCGCACCGCGCGTGGAAAATCCCGCGTCACGAGCTGCCTGATCCGCGACCAGCCGAATTCGCTGCGCTGATAGATGACCTGATGCGCATCGGCTGTGATCTGATCGAGCCGCTCGGTGAGATAAGCCGGATAGGCACGCGCGCGGGCCAGTGCGAGGTGTTCGCAGATTCGGCGATAGAGCGCGGCGAATCGTTCGCCCGACACCGCTGCGGTTCTGCGGCGCCCGCCCGCGCGCAGATCCTCGAGCATTCTCTCGAGTTCGGCCCATTCGTCCTGATACAGCGCTTCGAATTGCAGTGGCGTCATCATGGCTGGCGTCTTCCCAGCAGCCATTGGGCAACACCGAGGACGCGGCGGGTCA
>DASTRD010000003.1:0-3251 GCA_035761425.1 Povalibacter sp. | reverse complement strand
GCCGTCATCGGTCTCACCAAGTCCATCGCGATGGACTTCATCGGTCAGGGCGTTCGCTGCAACGCCATCTGTCCGGGTACCGTGGAGACGCCCTCGCTGATCGAGCGCATTGCGACGCAGGCGGACGCCGAATCCCGCAGTGTCGCTGACGTCCATGCGCAGTTCATTGCGCGCCAGCCCATGGGACGACTCGGCCGCGTCGAGGAGATTGCCGCACTCGCCGTCTATCTCGCATCCGATGAATCCGCCTTTACGACCGGCGGGGTGCACGTCCTTGATGGCGGTTGGTGCAACTGATGATCGGCAGACCGCGCGTTGAGTTCGCTGCGATCGACTGCGTCGATGACGTCCGGTTGAAACCGGACCCACAGGATCGCTGATACGAGGATTTCTGGAGATGAAACTGCTGCGTTACGGCCCCGTGGGCCAGGAAAAACCCGGCCTGCTCGATGGCACCGGGAAGATCCGCGACCTCTCGAAAGTCATCGCGGACGTCGGCGGCGATGCGTTGCTGCCCGAAAGCCTGGCGAAATTGCGCGCGCTCGACGTCAGCACGCTGCCCGTGGTTGCCGACGGTGTGCGTCTCGGCCCGTGCGTGGGCCACATCGGCAAGTTCGTGTGCATCGGTCTCAATTACTCCGATCACGCTGCCGAATCGAACATGACGGCGCCCGCCGAACCGGTGGTGTTCAACAAGTGGACCAGTGCCGTGGTCGGCCCGAACGACGACATCGAGATTCCGCGCAACTCACTGAAGACCGATTGGGAAGTCGAACTCGGCGTGGTCATCGGCAAGCCGGGCCGCTACATCGAGGAAGCCGATGCGATGTCGCACGTCGCGGGATACTGCATCGTGCATGACGTCTCCGAACGCGAATATCAGCTCGAGCGTGGCGGTACATGGGACAAGGGCAAGGGCTGCGACACCTTCGGCCCCACCGGCCCATGGCTGGTGACTGCCGACGAGATTGCCGACGTCCATGCGTTGCGACTGTGGCTGGAAGTGGACGGGCATCGTTATCAGGATGGCAACACACGCAACATGATCTTTTCCGTGCCGGTGATCGTGAGCTATCTGAGCCGCTTCATGAGCCTGCAACCCGGCGATGTCATTTCCACCGGAACGCCGGCCGGCGTCGGCCTGGGACTCAAGCCGCCGAAATTCCTGCGGGCCGGCAACGTGGTGCGACTCGGTATCGACGGTCTCGGCGAACAGCGGCAGGTCTGCAGGAATGCGGATTGATGGCAACGTGAAGTGCCGAAAAGAAGATGAACAAAGACCGGGATGAATAAACGGAGCGACACGAGAAAGCGCTGCATGCAACTGGAAGTAGTGCTCCGGAAAACCGCGCCATGAGAATCGACGCGCATCAGCATTTCTGGATATTCGACCCGCCGGAATATCCGTGGATGGACGCAGACATGCAGGTGCTGCGTCGCGACTGGCTGCCCGACGATCTGCGGCCGTTGCTGGAGGCGCGAGGCATCGATGCATGCATTGCCGTGCAGGCGCGTGTCCGCGAAACCGAGACCGACTTTCTTCTGATGCTTGCAACCCAGTACGCGTGGATCGGCGCAGTCATTGGCTGGGTTGATCTGCGCGCCGGCGATCTGGAGCAGCGACTCGCACGCTGGAGCGATGCGCCGAAGCTGCGCGGCTTCCGCCATCCCCTGCAGGATGAGCCCGACGTCGCAGCCTTCGTGAACGATCCCGGCTTCCGGCATGGCGTGCGGCTGCTGCAGCGGCAGGAGCGAATCTACGAAGTACTGGTCTTTGCGCACCAGCTCGATGCCGTGCGTACGTTCTGTGGCGATTGCGATGGCCATTGGCTGGTGCTCGATCACCTCGGCAAACCTGCCATTCGCAAACGCGATCACGCCACGTGGCGCCGCAGCCTCGAACCGATCGCGGCCATGCCGCACGTCATGTGCAAGGTGTCCGGACTGGTGACGGAAGCGATCGATGCCACGGGGCAGTTCGATGCGATGGAGCTGCGCCCGTATCTCGACAGCGCGCTGGAACTGTTCGGCCCGCAGCGACTGATGTTCGGTTCGGACTGGCCCGTATGTCTGCTCGCAACGCCGTATGCGCGCGTCGCCTCCATTGTCGAAAGCTGGGCTGCGCAATTGTCGGTGGACGAACGCGAGGCGCTGTGGGGCGGCAATGCCCAGAGAACTTATCGCGTGGCCGCGAGGAAATCCGAATGAATCTGGAACTCGACGATCGTGTGGTGATCGTGACGGGCGGTGCTGCGGGCATCGGCGGCGCCATCAGTCTGCTGCTGGCGGCAGAAGGCGCCATTCCCGTGATTTTCGGGCGCGATCCACTGTCGCCGGAGTTTTCGCAGGAGCTGCTGTCGCGCCAGCCGCGCGCGGGCTTCCATCGGCTCGATCTGCGCGATGAGGCCGCATGCGCCACCGCCGTGGCAAAAACCCACGAAGCCTTCGGACGCATCGACGGACTGGTCAACAACGCCGGCGTCAACGATGGGGTGTCGCTCGGCGCCGGACGCGCGGCCTTCATGGCATCGCTGGAGAAGAACCTCGTCCACTACTACGTAATGGCGCACTACTGTCTGCCGCATCTCATCGCAAGCCGCGGCGCCATCGTGAACATCGCATCCAAAACCGCACTCACCGGCCAGGGAGACACCAGCGGTTACTGTGCATCCAAAGGCGCCCAGCTTTCGCTCACGCGCGAATGGGCCGCATCGCTGCTGAACGAGGGCGTGCGCGTCAACGCGATTCTGCCGGCTGAAGTCATGACGCCGCTGTATCGCTCATGGCTCGACACATTCGACGACCCGGCGGGCAAGCTCGATCACATCGTCAGGAAAATCCCGCTGGGCAAACGCATGACACGTCCCGAGGAGATCGCCGACATGGCGGTGTTCCTGCTGTCGCAACGCGCGAGCCATATCACCGGTCAGTGGATGATGGTGGATGGCGGTTACGTTCACCTCGCCAGAGCACTGACTTAGAAAATGTGACGGCTGATGAGCCCGGATCTCTCTGCCCGTCACTCGTCACTCGACACCCGTCACCTGAAAACGAGAACAACCGATGACAACACAGACCACGCCGAACACCGCCAGTCCCTACCGCCTCGCCGTGATTCTGGTCACCAGTCTCTTTTTCATGTGGGGTCTGTCGTACGGCCTGCTGGACGTGCTCAACAAGCATTTCCAGGAAACGCTCAACATCACCAAGGCCCGCTCGGCCTGGCTGCAGGCGGCCTACTTCGGCGCGTA
>DASTRD010000002.1:0-4304 GCA_035761425.1 Povalibacter sp. | reverse complement strand
GGAGCGGGCGAGCGCTGTGCTGGTCATCGGTTCAGACCTGCGCAAGGACGTACCGCTGGTAGCGCACCGCATTCGCAAGGCGGCGCTGAAGGGAGCCAAGGTGTCGTTCGTGAATGCGAAGCGCTACCAGTACATGTTCCCTGTTGCGACCTATCTCGCATCGAACGGTCTCGATTCCTTCGAACATCTGCTGGGCATCGCGGCTGCAGCGTGTGCTGCGTCCGGCAAACCGGCGCCGGCGTCGATCGCCGCGCTCGTTGCCAACGTGCAGCCCGCGGATGAGCATCGTGCCATCGCGCAGCAGCTGTCAGAAGGTGCTCACCGGATGATCCTGCTGGGCGCGCTGGCGCAGCGGCATGCAGCGTTCGCAGATATACGTCTCGTTGCCGGCGCCATTGCCGATCTGACCGGAGCCACACTTGGCTATCTTCCTGATGGCGGCAACAGCGTTGGCGCGCATCTGGCCGGTGTGTTGCCGACGCGCATGGCTGGCGGTCGCAGCGCATCGGGCAGCGGCCTGAACGTCTCTGACATGCTGGCGGCCAGACTGAAGAGCTACGTGGTGCTGGGTGCGGTCGAACCGCAACATGACATCGCATCGCCGGCGGCTCTCGAGGCACTGAAGGCTGCGGAGTTCGTCGTGGCATTGTCTCCGTATTCGACGGCGCGCGAATACGCCGACGTGATTCTGCCCATCGCAACGTTCGCCGAAACCTCCGGCACGTATGTGAACCTGGAAGGCCGCTGGCAGAGCGTCCCCGGCGCGGCAAAGCCAGTAGGAGAGTCCCGTCCGGGATGGAAGGTGCTGCGCGTTCTGGGAAATCTGCTGAATCTGCCTGGTTTCGACTACGTGAGTTCGGACCAGGTCACTGAAGAAGTGCGTCAGCAGGTCAGTGAGGCGGGCGTCAGCCCCCCGAAGGCAGCGACGCGTACGTTGCAGTCGAAGCTGCCGTTGTCTGCGTCGCCCGCGGACAATGACGTTGCGTTGTACCAGATCGATGCGATCGTGCGCCGTGCGCCGGCGCTGCAAGGTACGCGCGAAGCTCAGCGCGAGCGGGGCGAAGCATGATTCCAGAATTCGCCGCCAGTCTGCTCTCGTTCCTGCCGCAGTGGATCCAGGCTGTGATCTTTTACGGCGTGGTCGCTGTGATTCTGTTCATCAGCGTCATTCTCATCATGGCGTTCCTGACGCTGGCCGAACGCCGCGTGATCGGTTCGATTCAGGCCCGCATCGGCCCCAACCGGGTCGGACCGTTCGGCCTCCTGCAGCCTTTCGCCGACGTGCTGAAGCTGCTGGTCAAGGAAATCGTCATCCCGGAGAAGTCGAACAAGTTCCTCTTCATCCTCGCGCCGTTGCTCGCACTGATACCGGCGCTGTGTACCTGGGCCGTCGTGCCGTTGTGGCCCGGTTTCACCGTCGCTGACATCAATGCAGGATTGCTCTACATCCTGGCGCTCACCTCTGCAGGTGTTTACGGCGTGATCCTTGCCGGATGGGCGGCGAACTCCAAGTACGCATTCCTCGGCGCCATGCGTGCTGCGGCCCAGATGGTCGCATACGAGATCGCAATGGGCTTCGCGCTGGTGGGCGTCGTGATGGCATCGCGCTCGCTGAATCTGGGCGACATCATCGAAGCGCAGCGCGGCGGATTCTTCAGTTTCTATGTCTGGTGGCTGCTGCCGCTCTTCGTGGTCTATTTCATTTCCGGGCTCGCTGAGACGAATCGCGCACCGTTCGACGTCGTCGAAGGTGAATCGGAAATCGTCGCCGGATTCCACGTCGAATATTCGGGCATGGCGTTCGCGGTGTTCTTCGTCGCCGAATACGTGAACATGATCCTGATTTCGGCGCTCACGTCGGTGTTCTTCTTCGGCGGATGGCTCTCGCCATTCGAAGGCTGGACATTCATGCCGGCGTGGCTGCAGGCGCCGCATTTCGGGTGGTTCTTCCTGAAGATCACCTTCTTCCTGTTCTGCTTCCTGTGGTTCCGCGCCACCTTCCCGCGCTATCGCTACGACCAGATCATGCGCCTGGGCTGGAAGATCTTCATTCCGGTGACACTGGTCTGGATCTTCCTCGAGGCCATTCTCGTGCACTACAAGATCGGTCCATGGGCAGCGTGAGGCCGAGGTCATGAAAACAACCGCCAGTTTCTTCAAGACGTTCTTTCTGACCGAGCTGTTCATCGGCCTGGCGGTGACGCTGCGTCAGTTTCTGTTCAAGCCGAACGTGACGGTCCAGTATCCGGAGGAGAAGACGCCACAGTCGCCGCGTTTTCGCGGACTGCATGCGCAGCGGCGCTATCCGAACGGCCAGGAACGTTGCATCGCCTGCAAGTTGTGCGAAGCCGTCTGTCCCGCCCTCGCCATTACGATCGAGTCGGATGTCGCAGCTGACGGGACGCGTCGTACCACTCGTTACGACATCGATCTGTTCAAATGCATCTACTGCGGGTTCTGCGAAGAGGCATGCCCGGTGGATGCAATCGTCGAAACGCGCATCCATGAGTACCACATGGAAAATCGCGGCGAGAACATCATGACCAAGGACAAGCTTCTGGCTGTCGGTGAACGCTACGAGGCGATGATCGCGGCGGACAAGGCCGCGGACGCGCGCTATCGCTGAACGGGCGAACCATGACTATTCCTGAAATCCTGTTCTACGTTTTTTCCGCCGTGCTTGTGGTGGCTGCGGTGGGTGTGATCACTGCGCGCAATCCGGTGCATGCCGTCCTGTTTCTGGTGTTCGCATTTTTCAACAGTGCGGTGATCTGGCTGCTCCTGCAGGCCGAGTTTCTCGCCATTGTCCTGGTGCTGGTCTACGTCGGCGCCGTCATGGTCCTGTTCCTGTTCGTGGTCATGATGCTGGACGTGAATGTCGCGCAGATGCGTGAAGGGTTCACACGATATGCACCGCTGGGCCTTCTGATTGCGGCAATAGTGGTTGCGGAGATCGGCAGCGTGGTCTGGGTCAATAACCTCGGCGCGGCGGTGGAGCCGGCAATCGGTGCTGCAGTGGCGGCAGACCACAGCAATACGCGTGTTCTGGGCGAACTGCTCTACACACGCTACCTGTATCCGTTCGAACTCGCGGCCGTGCTGCTGTTGCTGGCAATTGTGGCGGCCATCGTGCTGACGATGCGTCATCGTGCAGGCATGAAGGCCCAGGATATTTCTGCGCAGGTCTCGGTACGTGCCCGCGACCGCATTCGGGTGGTGAAGATGGCAGCGGTGAAGGATACGGAGAAAGCCGAATGATTCCTTCCAGCAGTGTGCTGATGCTTGCCGGTCTGCTGTTTGCGCTCAGCGTTGCCGGCATCTTCATCAATCGCAAGAACGTCATCCTCCTGCTGATGTGCATCGAGCTGATGCTGCTGGCAGTGAACTTCAATTTCGTCGCGTTCTCGCGCCAGCTCGGCGACCTGAACGGTCAGGTGTTCGTCTTCTTCATCATGACGGTAGCGGCGGCCGAATCAGCCATCGGTCTGGCCATCCTCGTGGTGCTGTTCCGCGAACGCCGGAACATCAACATCGAACAACTCGACACGATGAAGGGCTAGGGGAAGGGACAGTGAACAGCGGACAGCGGACAGCGAAAAAACCTGGTGTGGCCTGCGCTGTTCAGTTCAGTGCCGAACCTCGCAGTGCCTGCCATCCGACACTCGCAATCTGCTTCCAGTAACAGCAATGATTTCCGAATCCATACTGTTGACCATCGTTCTGGCTCCGCTGCTCGCAGCAATCGTTGCGGGCCTTGCCGGTCGTGTCGTAGGTCGCGTCGGTGCGCACAGCATCACCATCGCCGGTGTGGCAATTTCGTGCGCGCTGTCCATCTACGTATGCAAGCTGTTGTGGGACGGCGCTCCGGTTTTCAATGAGGGCGTTTACACCTGGCTGGTGAGCGACGGTATCCGGATGGAAGTCGGATTTCTGGTGGACCGTCTGACGGCGCTGATGATGGTCGTGGTCACGTTCGTTTCGCTGTGCGTGCACATCTACACCATCGGCTACATGCAGGAAGACCCGGGCTACAGCCGCTTCTTCAGCTATATCTCGCTGTTCACCTTCTCCATGCTGATGCTGGTGATGGCCAACAACTTCATGCAGCTGTTCTTTGGCTGGGAAGCCGTGGGCCTGGTGTCCTATCTGCTGATCGGTTTCTGGTTCACGCGCCCGACCGCGATTTTCGCCAATCTGAAGGCGTTCCTCGTCAACCGCGTGGGCGATTTCGGTTTCCTGCTCGGCATCGGCCTGATTCTGCTCTACGCGGGTTCCCTGGATTATGCCGAAGTCTTCAGCCGCGC
>DASTRD010000001.1:0-14962 GCA_035761425.1 Povalibacter sp. | reverse complement strand
TCTTGAGCTCAGCGTGCCAGCCAGCCCCCGTCGACGGGAATGATGGCGCCGTGCACGTAGTCCGAAGCCGCCGATGCCAGAAAGACTGCTGCGCCCCCGAGATCGGCCGGCCTGCCCCAGCGTGCCGCCGGGATGCGCCCGAGGATGTCGCGATTGCGCTGTTCGTCGGCACGCAGCGCGTTGGTGTTGTTGGTTTCGAAATAGCCGGGCGCGATGGCGTTCACATTGATGCCGCGTGCAGCCCACTCATTGGCCAGCAGACGCGTGATTCCTGCCAGGCCGCTCTTGCTCGCCGTGTACGAGGCGGTACGGATGCCGCCCTGGAAGGACAGCATCGATACGATGTTGATGATCTTGCCGCCCTGCCCGTTCTTCAGCATGGCCTGCGCTGCGGCCTGCGACAGGAAGAACGGCGTCTTGAGGTTGACGTCGAGCGCGGCGTCCCAGTCGCTCTCGGTGAAGGCGAGCGCATCGTTGCGGCGGATGATGCCCGCGTTGTTGACGAGAATGTCGATGCGTCCGGTGAGTTCGAGCGCCTGTGCAATGAGCCGGCCCGATTCGTTGCTGCGTTCCAGATCGGCATGCAGCGAGTGAAAGCGGCGTCCTGCCGCCACGACTGCACGCTCGGTTTCCTCCGCGTTCGAGCGATTGACGGCGACGATGTCGGCGCCGGCCTGTGCCAGAGCGATGGCAATGCCCTGCCCGAGACCGGTGTTGGCACCGGTCACCAGCGCAACCTTGCCTGCCAGCGAAAAAGGATTGTGTGCTGTCATGACTTGTTATTTGAGCTGGCAGATATCGAGCACGTGCATGTCGGTGTAGTCGAGGTTTTCCCCGCCCATCGCCCAGATGAAGCTGTAATTGCGGGTGCCGGCGCCCATGTGGATGGACCACGGCGGCGACATCACGGCTTCCTCGTTGCGCATGACGATGCTGCGCGTGTCATCCGGCTCGCCCATGAAATGCATGATGCATTGATCGCCTTCGCCTTCGAGATCGAAGTAGAAATAGACCTCGGAGCGACGGTCGTGCAGATGCGGCGGCATGGTGTTCCACACGCTGCCAGGCTTGAGCACCGTCAGTCCCAGCAGCAGCTGCGCGGACTTGCAGGTCGCCGGAACGATGTACTGATAGATCGTGCGTTCGTTCGACGTCTCGAGGCTGCCGCGCACCAGCGGTACCGCCTTGTCGATGGAAATATGCACGGCTTCGTAGCGCACGTGCGCCGGCGTCGACACCAGATAGAAGCGGGCTGGTTCGGCTGCCGCGGATTCGAACACCACGTCCTTGCTGCCCATCGGCACGTACAGTCCGTCCTTCGGCGCGAGGTCGAAGCGCCTGCCGTCGACGCTGACGCGACCGGCGCTCTTGCCGACGTTGATGACGCCGAGTTCGCGACGTTCCAGGAACGGCTTGCCCGCCGCGGATGCGGGCTCGGTCTGGTCCGGCAGACGAACCGCACTGCCTGCCGCGACGACGCCGCCAATCACGAAGCGTTCATAGTGAGCGTAGTTCAGGACGACCTGACCGCTTGCGAACAGCCCGTCCACCAGATAGCGATCGCGCAGCTGCTGGTTGCTCGCACCGACCATCATGTCCGGATGCGTGGCGTGATACGTCTTCTTGAACACTGTGCCAATCCCCCGAACCGGAAATGCCTGGGTCTGACCTGCGCAGCGCGCCGGTTGCAATTCGCGCTGCGGATGATTCTCGCCGACTCGCCGCGACCTGCTCGGCGCAGGCGATCGCGGCTGGATCCTGACCCGCATGGTAACCGGTGTCATATGCCACGCCAAGAGCCGGCAGATCCGTGATGCTGCGTAGCGCCGGCTTTTGCGGACCAGCCGGGAATCGACGGTGGTCCTTTTCCCTAGTTTTTCGGCCGTCCCGAGGACTCTCGGACTACCAGATGCGGGAAGAAGGTGCTGGCTGTGGGGGGCGGTCCGTCCAGCCCCGCGATCTTGGCCATGACGCGCTCGGCAGCAATCCGGCCCATGTCGCGGATGGGTTGGCGCATCGTGGTCAGCGACGGGCACAGGCGCGATGCGAGCGGACTGTCGTCGAAGCCGATCACGGTCAGATCGTCAGGAATTTTCAGACCGCGCAGATACGCGGTGCGGTACACGCCCGCGGCCGTTTCGTCGTTGCCCGCGAAGATGGCGGTCGGACGCGGTGAGCGCGAGAGCAGCAGCTCGGCACACGCGGCACCCGACTCGAAGGTGTACTGGCCTTCGATGACGAATTCCGGCGGCAGCGTGAGCCCGCGTTCCTTCAGCGCATTGGTGAATCCGGCGAGACGCTCGATGGCCGAACAGAAGCTCTGCGGACCCATGATCATCGAAATGCGCGTGTGACCCAGCTTCGCCAGGTGTTCGGCGACTTCCGCCGCGGACTCACGGTCCATCGAGAGCACCATGTTGTCGGGATCGTCGAGCGGCGCAGCAGCCACGCGGACGTACGGACATTTCAGACGCCGCAGCGTCTCGGCCAGGCTGGAAATTTCCGAAACCGGCGGCAGCAGGATCACGCCATCGAGCTTCTGCCGGGAGATCAGCTCGCGGATATCGGGAAGAAACTTGTCGCTGCTGCGGTCGCACGGATGCACGACGAGTTCGTATCCCTGCCGACGCAATGCTGCGAGCGCGCCTTCCTGGATGTTCACCACATACGGTGCATTGGGATTGTCGTAGATCAGGCCGATCAGGAACGAACGACGAAACGCCAGGCCACGCGCCTGCGGATCGGGTTTGAAGCCCACGCGTTCGATGATTTCGGTGATGCGGGCGCGGGTTTCTTCGCGCACGAACGGCGATTCGTTGATGACGCGCGAAACGGTCTTCTTGGACACGTTGGCGAGCCGCGCAATGTCGTTGATGGTGTGCTTGCGCTGGAGTTCCTCGATGCGAATGCTCTCAGGCGCACTGGCGGAGGAGGATTTGCGGGGCGCCTTTCTGGCCGCCTTCTTGGGCATGGTCGTGACTTTCGCGTTGATCGTTATGGATGCAGTGCGGCGTCTGCGGCATGAGGCAGTGCAGCGGGCGGACCCTGCACATTGCCTGACCATGACACCGGTTTCGCGCTGGCGCTAAGATGCCTGATCGAATTGTGAACTTCCACCGCCGTGACCGCCTCAGTAACCGCCTGCGCACCCTCTGCCTACAGGATCTCTCCTCGCGACGATGTTGCCATCGCGTTGCGCGACCTGGCCGCTGGCGAGCAGATCCGCGTCGGTGAGCAGCAGATTACCCTGCGCGATGCGATTCCATTCGGTCACAAGTTTGCGGTGCGGGAGATCGCCGCCTCCCAGCCTGTGTGCAAGTACGGCTGGCCCATCGGACGTGCGAAGTCCGATATCGCGATCGGCGCTCACGTGCATGTTCACAACGTTGCCACGCGCCTCGCGGGTCTCGATGAATATCGTTACGAGGCTGCGTCCGCAGATTCAGCACCCATCCCGGCGCCCGCGAACACCTTCATGGGTTATCGGCGCGCCAATGGCCGTGTCGGTACGCGCAATGAAATCTGGATTCTCTGCACGGTCGGTTGCGTGGGCCGTACCGCAGAGCGCATTGCGCGGCTCGCCGCCAGCAGGTTCGCCGGACGCGTCGATGGCATCCACGCATTCCCGCATCAGTTCGGCTGCTCGCAACTGGGCGGCGATCTGGATCGCACGCGGCGACTGATTGCCGCCCTGGCGCGTCATCCCAATGCAGGCGGCGTACTGATCGTCGGCCTCGGCTGCGAATCCAATCAGCTCGACAAACTGCTCGCCGGCATTCCCGAAGAGGAACGCCAGCACATCCGCTCATTCTCCGCACAGGCCACCGGCGATGAGACCGAAGCAGGACTGCAAGCAGTCGAAGCGCTCGTGCAGCTTGCCGAGCAGGCAAAGCGCGAACCGTGCGGACTGAGCGAACTGACGATCGGCCTGAAATGCGGTGGTTCGGATGGTTTCAGCGGCATCACGGCCAATCCGCTGGTCGGCCGCATCGCCGATCGGGTGACTGCAGCCGGTGGTGCCGCCATCCTTACTGAAATTCCCGAGGTGTTCGGTGCCGAGCGCCTGCTCATGCAGCGCGCCGCGAACGAACAGGTGTTCAAGGGCATCGTGAGCGTGGTGAACGACTTCAAGGACTACTTCCTGCGCAACGATCAGCCGGTCAGCGAGAATCCCTCGCCCGGCAATATCGCCGGCGGCATCACCACGCTGGAGGAGAAGTCGCTGGGCGCCGTACAGAAGGGTGGCCACGCCACCGTCACGCAGGTCGTGCGTTACGCTGAACGCTGCAATGTTCCCGGACTGACGCTTCTCGAGGCGCCCGGCAACGACGGTGTGTCATCGACCGCGCTGGTGGCTGCCGGTGCCACGCTCGTGTTGTTCACCACGGGTCGCGGCACGCCGCTCGGCTTTCCCGCTCCGACATTGAAGATCAGTACGAACTCCGCGCTCGCCCGCAACAAGCCGCACTGGATCGATTTCGATGCCGGCCGGCTGCTGGCGGGCGAAGACAGCGATGCGATCACCGAAGAGTTTCTGCAACTCGTCATCGCGACGGCATCCGGCCAGTCGGCGAAGAACGAACTCAACGAAGAACGCGAGATCGCGATCTGGAAAGATGGAGTGACGTTGTGAGGGGGAGAGAGGAAGGCTGGAGGCTGGAGGCTGGAGGCAGTGAAGAAGGTCTCTTCTCTGGCCCCAGTCTCCAGCCCCCAGCCTCCAGCCCTCTTCTCTACCTCAGCATGGCCGGCAGCCACAGCGAGAGCTGCGGCACGTAAATCACGATCAGCAGCACCACGAAGGCCGCGGCGTAGAACGGCCAGATGGACTTCAATGCTTCGGTCACACTGATGCCACCGATGGCGGTGCCCACGAACAGGACGGAACCCACCGGCGGGGTGATCAGACCGATGCCCGCATTGAGAATCAGGATCACGCCGAAATGCACGGGGTCGACGCCGAATGCCTTTGCCACCGGCAGAAAGATGGGCGTGCAGATGATGATCAAGGGTGCCAGGTCCATGAAGCTGCCGAGGATCAACAGCAGGATCATCATCAGCATCAGAATCACGTATCTGTTGTCCGACACTGCAGTGAGCGCGTCCACCGCTGCGGCAGGCACCTGAAGATAGGCGAGCAACCAGCCGAATGAGGCGGCGGCCCCGATGACGAACAGGATCAGCCCGGTCGTGCGCACGGCACCGCTGCAGGTCTCCACGAAATGCCGCCAGGTCAGGCGTCGATACAGCAATCCGGTCACAAGCAGCGCATACGCCACCGCGATGGATGCGCTTTCCACCGCTGTGAAAATACCGGCACGAATGCCGAAGAAGATCAGTCCGACCAGCAGCAGACCCGGCAGCGCAGAAACGAATCGCAGCAGCACCGCACGAAATCCGGGGAATGGCTCGGTGGCGTAGCCGCGCCTGCGTGCGATCGCCCAGCCCGTGAACAACAGTACTGCGGTCATCAGCAGCGCGGGCACCACGCCTGCCGCGAACAGATCGGCGATGGAAATTGAGCCGCCCGCCGATGCGGAAAACAGAATCAGGTTGTGCGATGGCGGCACCAGCAGCGCCACGAGTGCCGCCGTCACCGAAACATTCACTGCAAAGTCGCGATCGAAACCGCGCCTGACCATCTGCGGAATCATGGCGCCGCCGATGGCAGAGACGTCGGCGATGGCCGAGCCCGAGACACCGCCGAAGAACAGTGACGCCAGTACATTGACCTGACCCAGGCCGCCGCGCTGATGGCCGACCAGCGAGCTGGCGAACGCGATGAGCCGCTCGGAGATCCCACCTCGCATCATGAGTTCGCCGGCAAAGATGAACAGCGGAATCGCGATCAGCGAAATCGTGCCGGCACCGGCGGCCGTCTGCTGAACCACCACGATCGCAGGCAGGTCCAGATACAGCACGGTGGCGAGGGACGAGGCGATCAGCGCAAAAGCCACCGGCACGCCGAGCATCAGCAGCACCGCAAAGACGAGAAACAGAATCGCAATGGCCATGGTGTTGTCCGTGAGTCGCCGGGTTCACTCGACCGCTGCAGGTGGCGGCTCAGGCACGAGGATCCGCTCGATGGCGAACACGGCAATGAGCGCGCCGCCCAGACACAGCGGCAGATACGACAGGCCCTGCGGCAATGGCGCACCGGCCATGCGGTAGTCCCATGCGTCGATGGTCATTTCACCGCCCCAGAACGCGAGCATCGCACCGGTTGCTGCGGCAATCAGACGCGCAAAGATCTGCAGGGCATGGCGTACCGGCGGCCGTGCCGCCTCCACGAAAATGAAGAATCCGAAATGCCGGCTGGAGCGCACGCCGGCGGCTGCACCGAACATCATGGTGGTGCCCATGAAGAAAAGCGCGAGCGGTTCCGTCCAGCCCGGTGCCGCATCGAGCACATAGCGCGCGAAGACCTGCCAGCCTTCGACAGCGGCCATGGCCACGATGGATGCTCCGGCAATCGCAACCGTCACGGTGGCGAGCCGGTCGAGCGCAGCGCCGAGCGCCGACTTCTTTGCTGTCATCGCAATCCCCCGGATCAGGCGGCCGCGCGCACCAGCGCGTAAAGCGGTTCGAGATCGCTGCGAGCCACGTATTTTTTCAGCAGCGGCGCCGCCGCCCTGTGAAAGGCCGCTCGATCGACTTCGTTGAAGCGCACACCGGAGGCCAGCACGAGCTGACGCGACTCGGCTTCCATGCGGTCCCACAGCTTGCGCATGTAGGGGACGGAGTCGCGCGCCGTCGCCAGCAGCAGTTCGCGATCGGATGCCGACAGCGCGTCGAACGTGCGGCGCGACATCAGCAGCGCTTCGGGCGAAAAGGAATGCTCGGTATCCGACCAGTACTGCGCCACTTCGAACTGACGGCTGGTGTGGAAGGTGCGCCAGTTGTTCTCGGCGCCGTCGATCAGATGCGTCTGCAGCGCCGAATAGACTTCGCCGAACGGAATCGGCGCCGGTTCGGCGCCCAGTGCGGCCACCATACCGAGAAAGATATCCGAGGGCGGCACGCGCACCTTGAGTCCGCGCAGATCCTGCGGCTGATGAACGGCGCGCCGCACGTTATAGAAGGAACGTGAGCCGGCATCGTAGATCGCAAGACCAACCAGATCGCGCCGCTCGAAAGACTGCAGCACGCGACGGCCGGCCTCGCCATCGACCGCCCGGCGCATGTGGGCCACGGAATCGAAGACGTATGGCAGTGCGAACAGTTGCGTCAGCGGGAACGGATTGTTCAGCGGCGCGAAATTGACGCGAGTGATGTCGAGTGCGCCGAAGCGCGCCAGATTGATGGTGTCGCTTTCACGGCCGAGCTGTCCGGCGAAATAGACCCGGATGCGCAAGCGGCCCTGCGTCTGCGCTTCGATGCGCTCGCCCATCCAGCGCACGGCTTCCACCGTCGGATAGCCATTGACGTGCACATCCGCGGCGGTCAGTACCTTGTCGTCAGGGGCACGCGCCACTCCCGAGAGCGTCGCGCCGAGCGCACCTGCACCCAACAGCATCTGACGACGGTTGATCATGCGAGAGCTTCGGCGCGAATCATGCGGCAGTGGATTTCGCCGTAACGACCGAAGGTCAGACGCGAACTCTGACCGATGCGGATGTCGTGCACGCCCGTGATCATGCCGGTGGAAATGTAGTCGCCCTTGCGCAGTGGCCGACCGCGCTGCGCTGCCTTGTTGAGCGCGAATGCCAGCGCACTGAACGGCGTGTCGGGAATGGCGATGGTGGCGCGGCCGACGGACTGGTCGTCAATGAAGGTTTCGACCTCCAGGTCCTGTCGCAGTGACTGCCAGTCATCGACGAGCGCACCCGCAATGACGCCCCAGTTGTTGCCGAAGTCCGAAATGACGGCGCCGGGACCCAGATCGTTGAGCGTCGCGAGCGGACTGCTCGCCACTTCCACGCCAATGCACATCTGCGCGACCTGGTCCGCTGCACTCTGCGGCGTCCAGTCGGTTTTGCCGGCGGGTGCATCGGCACGCACGTAGACACCGATCTCGGCTTCGACCGCCGCAAAGCCATCTGCAAACACCGGGCACGCGACGACCTCATCAGGCGCGGCGACATGCATGTTGCGGGCGAATACCGGACCGATGAGTCGCTCTTCGGGATACTGCGACTGCCATTGCGTACCGATGCGCGCGACTTTCCAGCCGAGCAACCGATCGTTCCAGTTGTCGATCTCCACTTCCTGACAGCGATACGCAAGGCTGAGATCGCCGGGTACCTCGCCCGGATAGCCCGTCAGCGCGCGTGCGCCGCGACGCGCCTGCATGAATTGCACAGCAATGTGTTCAGGACTGCTCAACGTGGACCCCCGATGCGTGGCAACCCAGCTCGTCCCATGAATATCTGGGTTTTAATGTTGTGAGGCTGTATATAGGAAACCGGTGTCATTTACAATTCAGCCGTCCTTCGAATCAGTCAGACGTGGGGGGATGTTCATGCGAATCGGTGATTACGCAACGCGCGCACGCGCAGCGATGAGACGCGCGAATCTGGTGGTCCTCGCGAGCGCCGTGACATTGATGGGCAGCACGCCCGCCAGTGCTGCGACGCCAGCGCCGCTCGCCTTCCCCGGTGCGCAAGGCTGGGCAGCACACACCGTCGGCGGTCGCGGTGGCCGGATCATCCGCGTGACCACGCTTGCCGCGGACGGCCCCGGCTCCTTCGTCGAAGCCATCAACGCCAAAGGGCCGCGCATCGTGGTGTTCGAGGTCGGCGGCATCATCGATCTCGACAAGCGCGAGCTGCGCATCACTGAGCCGTATCTGACCATCGCCGGTCAGACCGCACCCTCACCCGGCATCACGCTCATCAAGACCGGCATCGATGTCGCGACTCACGACGTCATCATGCAGCACATGCGCGTGCGCGTCGGCACCGCCGGCGCTGCGAAGGGGCACTGGGAACCCGACGGCTTCTCCACCATCAATGCCTACAACGTGATCGTCGACCACTGCTCCATGACCTGGGCCATCGACGAAAACCTCTCGGCATCAGGGCCGCGCTTCCAGGGAAGGACGCCCGAGGAATGGCGCAGCAACGTCTCGCATGACATCACCTTCAGCAACAATCTGATCGCCGAAGGGCTGGCGCATGCCACGCATTCCAAAGGCGAACACTCCAAAGGTTCGCTGATCCACGACAACGTCAGCAACATCCTGATCATCAACAATCTTTACGCGCACAACTACGAACGCAATCCGCTGTTCAAGGGCGGCGTGCGCGGCATGGTCATCAACAACCTGATCTACGATCCGGGCCAGCGCGCGGTGCACTACAACCTCATTCCGGAGGAATGGAGCGATCACCCGTACCAGAAAGGCCAGCTCACGCTCATCGGCAATGTCCTGCGCGGCGGGCCTTCCACGCGCGAGAATCTGCCGCTGTTCATGCTCGGCGGCTCGGGCGACATCGAACTCTACGAAGAGGACAACATCGCGGTCGACTGGATGGGCAATCCGCTGCCGAAGACCGGTCGTTACACGACATCGAACGCACGCATCCTGCCCATGGCAAAACCTGCGCTGCCGGCGGGCGTGCAACCGATCAGTGCCGTGGATGTGCAGGATGCCGTCATATTGAATGTCGGCGCGCGCCCGTGGGATCGCGACAAGGTCGATGCGCGCATCGTGGCGGACACCATAGAAGGCCGCGGCGAAATCATCGACAGCGAAGAGCAGGTGGGCGGCTATCCGCAGTATCCGCAGACGCATCAACCGTTCAACGAGAAGGACTGGGATCTCGCCACCATGATGCCGAAGGTGCCGTTCACGACCCGCAATACTCCGCGATAAGCGCAGATCAGGTTTCACGCGGAGATCCGCACTTGTGGTCTCTGCGTGAACCTTCTCAGTAAGTGCCGCGCTGAATGTAAGGCACCTGCGCGAACAGTCGGCGCTCGGCGCCACGTGGGTCGTCGACGGCCTGCGCTTCCGCGTCGAACAGCATCGTCGGGCGTCGCTTCAGATCGTACGGCTGCCATGACGGCAGGTGTGCGTGGTTCGGGTCGCCACTGCGGGCGAAGGCGATGAAGGCATCGCTCATCAGATCTGCGGTTTTCTGCGCCGCCTCACTCGTGCCGGTGAGTGACTGCGGCTGTGCGATGTTGTCGAACACCAGCGGAATGTCCATGGTGTGCATCGCGCCATAGCGGCCGCCCTCCACGGGCGAACGGAAATCGAGCTGATACGCATACGTCGGCGCAGCCGCTGCCGTGCGCAATTCGAGTTCGATCAGTGCGCCGCGCCACGAACGCCCCGCCGTCGTGGCAGCAAAGAACACGTCGGTCGGCGAGTAGTCGGGATAGAGCCGACGGTATTCGGCGATGACGTATTCGGGATCGATGTCCACGAACAGATCGGCCAGCAGCCGCTCCGGCAATTGCTCCCAGGTCAGCTCGCGAACGCCCGGCTCGTTGCCGAGGAAGGCAATGGTTTCATCGCGCGTGTTGCCGATGATCATCGGAATGTGAGCCGACTGCGCAGGTGCGTCCGGATAAAACGGATGACGCGGCAGTGAGTGCTGGTCGAGCACCGGTCCGAAGTAGAGCGAGCGGCCCGCGATGGTTGCGTCGGGTGCCTTGGTTGCCGCAACCAGTTCCTCCACACCGACGGAGTTCAACCGATCCAGAGAGGCGGGTGCGATGTGCAAGGCCTGCAGATAGTTGCGCGCCCGCAGCGTTGAACTGCGCGGACCCGCCGCCGTCACCTGCTGCCCGCTCATGGTTGCTGCGCGATGAAACAACCCGCGCGCTGCCGGCATGGCCATGAGTGTCGCGATCTTCGCGCCGCCGCCGGACTGGCCGAACACCATCACGCAATCCGGATCGCCGCCGAACACCCGTGCGTGGTCGCGTACCCATTCAAGGGCGAGCACCAGGTCGAGCAGCCCCACGTTCCCCGAATCGCGATATACGGCGCCGCCGAGGCGACCGAGATACAGATGACCGAAGGCGTTGAGCCGATGATTCACTGTCACGACGACGACATCGCCGCGACGACACAGCCGCACACCGTCGTACAGCGGGCTCGATCCCGAGCCGGAGCTGTATTCGCCGCCGTGAAAATAGACCATGA
The DNA here is from genome assembly GCA_035761425.1 of Povalibacter sp. Taxonomy (GTDB): domain Bacteria; phylum Pseudomonadota; class Gammaproteobacteria; order Steroidobacterales; family Steroidobacteraceae; genus Steroidobacter. The sequence goes on along the minus strand of DASTRD010000001.1, from coordinate 3,867 downwards.
CCGGCCGCCTGGCATCGTCGCCCAGCGCGGGCGTCCAGACATTCAGCACCAGGCAATCCTCGCTGGTCGGCTCGGCGATCCCGGGCTGCGGACAGGCAGGTCCGTATTGCAGCGCCGGTCGCACACCTTTCCATGCCGGCGCAGGCAATGGCGGCTGGAATCGCCGCGTGCTGGTATCTGCACCATAAGGAATGCCCTTGAAGACATGCACGCCGTGATCGAGAGCGCCGCGAATCCTGCCGCTGCGTGTCGTGGCGATCACTGTCCGTGCCCCGCCAGCGCGAACCGCCGATGCCCACGGCGCCAGCGCGGCCAGTGCGCAGGACTGACGCAGAACGTCGCGCCGCGAGAACGTCATTGCGCGCGATCCGCGCTCAGGATGCCCTGGCTCAGCAGCCAATCATGACAGCGCGCCATCCAGCGATCGCTGGTCGTTGAATTGATCAGCCCGAAGCCGTGTCCACCCGCGGGAAAGATCAGCAATTCGGCCGGCGTACCGAAGCTGTGCAGGGCCTGGAAGAACGCGATGCTGTTGCCGACCGGCACCGTCGTATCGTCGGCAGCATGCACGATGAAACTGGACGGCGTGCGTGCCGTGACCTGCAGCTCATTCGAGTATTCACGGATGGCCTCGGCGGCAGGCGCATCGCCCAACAGCATCTCTCGCGATCCCGCGTGACCGAGTTCAGGGCCGAAACTGATCACCGGATAGATCAGCATCAGAAAATCCGGACGCAGATTGGCGTCGCGCCATTGCGGCAGTACTGGTTTGTCGAAGTGCGTGGCCAGTGTCGCTGCCAGATGGCCGCCCGCAGAAAAGCCCATGACGCCGATACGTGCCGGATCGATGTTCCACTCACGCGCATGCTCGCGTACCAGATGAATCGCCTGCTGTGCGTCCTGCAACGGTCCGCGGGCGCGATCGATCATGTGAGTCGCGCTCGGCGTGCGGTACTTCACCACGAAGGCGGCGATTCCCATCGCATTGAATGCGCGCGCAACATCGTGGCCTTCCTTGACGATGGAAACGCCCCGATAGCCGCCGCCCGGCAGGATGATGACGGCCGCCCTGTTTGCATCGCGCCGCGATGGCAGAAACGCACGCAGTGTCGGACGCGACACGTCCATCAGGAAGGGATAGGGCTCGGCCGGATCGCGCACCCGCTCTTCATCCGGCGCATTCAGCGCCCCGGGAATGGCCTGCGGATACAGCGGCTGCTCCGCTGCGGAATTCGCAATCGCTGTATCGGTCGCACTCGCGTTCATGCCAGCCATCATGAACCATACCGGGAGCTGCACCATCAGGCATGTGCGTACCCGTCGCGGCGCCCCTCGCACACGCGAATGATGAGGTGATGTTGCTGCGGATTGCATGGACACCTCGTTACCGCGAGGCGGCTGTCCGACGGAAAAAGGGCGTCGGGTCATCGCGACCCGACGCCTGCGGAGGCTGAGGAATCAGGGGGAAACCTCAGAACTTGTAGCGTGCCCCCACGAAGTACTGGCGACCCGTGTGGTGGTAGTACGAAGAACGGTTGCCCACGGAGTCCACCCACTGATCTTCGAACTCGTCGGTCAGATTGAGACCTTCCAGTGTCAGATCGAGATGGTCGGTCACGGCCCAGCGCGAGGAGAAATCGATGTTGAGCGTTTCCGCCGTACCTTCGACGTCATTCGAGTTGCGACCCGGCACCGTGGTCAGATAGTCGTCTCTGTACGCAGCCGACACACGCGCACTGACCTTGCCGTTGTCCCAGTAGAGTGTGGCGTTCCACGAATTCTTGGACAGCCCGGCGAGTGTCTCTTCCGCGGCCACTTCACCTGCTGTGTTGAGATAGGCGACTTCCGAGTCGACGTACGTGTAGTTCAGCTGCACGCCGAAGTTGCTCCAGAAGCCGGGCAGGAAGCTGAAGGGCTGCTGGTAGCTGATTTCGAATCCCTTCAGGTCGCCGCCCGGGGTGTTGGTCGGCAGGTTGAATCCCCAGCCTGACAGGCAGTCAGCGACCTGCGCGGGATCGCCCGGATCGAACGTCGAGATGCTGGTATCGCACTGTGCGATCGCCATGCTGTCCGGCAGGCCGAAGGGGTTGTCCGAGAAGTTGCCGGTCGCACGGATGGTCTGCACGAACGAGCCGATGTCCTTGTAGAACAGGCCCAGCGAGAGCAGCGACTCCTTGGCGAAGTAGTACTCGAAGGACAGATCGTAGGTATCGGCTTCGACCGGATCCAGGAATGGATTGCCCGCGGCCACGGTCTTGTTGTTGCCCGCGATGCTGAGCGACGTTCCCGGATTGAGGCTGCCGAGATTGGCACGCGTCATGGCTTTGGCTGCCGAGAACCTGACCAGGAACTCGTCGGTCAGCTCGGCCACGAGATTGAGGGACGGCAGCGTGTTGCTGTAATCGTTGTCGATGGTCAGCAGCTCCGTACCGCTCGCGCTGCGCGCCCAGCCCGTGGTTTCCTGACTGGTTTCGACATAGCGCACACCGATGTTGCCGCGCACCGGCACGCTGCCGAGATCGGCATTGAATTCGAACTGGATGAAGACGCCCGTGTCTTCCTCAGTCACACCGTAGTTGTTGCCCAGATCGTTCTCGGTCGAAACGCCATACGAATCGTAGTTCGTCAGATCGAACAGGCTGGTTGCCTTGCGGACATCCGGAACCACCCAGACATTGGTGTTGCCCGCCGGCAGGCTCAGACCGGTGTCGCTCAGATTGCGTGTTGCGGCGTATTGCGATCGAGCCTGAGCGGCCTGCTCTGCGCTCGCGTTTTCGCTCGCGCGACGTGCACTCGTGGTCTCGAATTCGTACTTCTTGTACTGCGCCCCGAAACGGATGCCGGCGCGCTCAGTCGTATCCCACTTGATGTCAGCGGCAACGTTGTCGAACGTGTTTTCCGCCGTCTGTGGCCGCAGACGGATCTGCGTGAGCGTCCAGGCTTCCGGATTCGCCACGTCGGCATTGCCGTAGTTGAGCACGGGAATGCGCGAATTGTTGCGATAGTCGAACGACACGCCATCGGCATCGTTGATGTCCCACAGCAGCGTGGTCTGAATGGGATTGGTGTGATCGGACTTGGCGCGTCCGGCCATCGCGTTCAGATGCCAGGTGTCGGAGAAGTCATGCGTGACAGCCAGCGTGTACTGCGTGAACTTGGTTTCCAGTTCGTCGTAACGCTGCTCCGAGCGGATGTCGACGTCGTTGAACAAGCCGTAGTTCAGATTCTGTCTGGCCGGGTCGATTTCGACCTGCAATACGTCGACCGCTGACAGGCTCGAGCTGAAGTTCGGCATTTCCAGGAACTGCTCGGTGCGGGTCGAATCCAGATCCGCATACAGCGCATCGAAGGTGATCAGCGTCGAATCGGCGGGCCGGAACTGCAGCGAGCCGGTGAGGCCCAGGCGCTTCTGCGTGTTGTCGTACAGGTCGTAACGAGGAATACGCGGACGGAACGCGGCGTTCAGATCGGCGAGCGCCGGTGCCGTGCCCTGATAGCTGGCCAGGTTCGCTGCATTGAAGCCGCCGTTCTGCCAGCGCACTGCGCTGGTGCCGTTGTCGCCGAAGCTGCGGTCCGAATACGCCGCCGAGAACAACACACCGACCTTGTCATCGGCGAACGTGTTGCTGATCAGCATGGTCGCGCGCGGATCGACGTCATCGCCCAGATCGTTGTAGCCCGCCTGCGCGCCTGCGACGAACGTGAAGCCGTTGTAATCGAACGGCCGCGCCACCGACAGATCGACCGTCGCACCCAGCGATCCTTCTTCCTGATCGGCGGATGCAGATTTGGCGATCTTGATGGAATTGAACAGCTCGGAGGCGAAGATGTTGAAGTCGAAGCTGCGGCCGCGGTTGGTGCCGCCCG